>JAZQKN010000113.1:0-88448 GCA_045542175.1 Acutalibacteraceae bacterium
AATTATATCTAAACACCCGAAGGTGTTTACATCATTTTCAGAGCTTAATCGCTCAGTCAGTTCTACACTGACTTCTTTTCTCGTTTCTCACGAGAATTACTGTTGTACTTTGAAGTACTTCTCAAATTAATCTTCAAGGGTAATTTTTCTTCTCGTTGTTTAATTTTCAAGGTGCGTTGTGCGTCTCTGTATTTCAGAGCGCTCCGATATATTACCAAATCCAAACCCTTTTGTCAACACCTTTTTTCAATATTTTTCATCACTCTTGTCAACCGCTCCGTGTGTTTCGCGAACGCTTGTTTAATGTGTATAAAAGGTTTTGACACAGGTTTGTTTTTCTATTGATTTTTGTCAATCTGCCAAACAATCAGTATTATTCGGTTTATATAATGACAGTATTTTATTTATATCATTATTATAAATATTGTCCCCGAGAATATCACCGTTAGCAGAAAAACATATTGCGCGAATATCATTCGGGTCTTCCTGATATGGATTTTTTATTTCTTTACTCAAATCAAAATATCCGCCAAGATACCTGATTGCGTTTCCGCTCGGGAATATCACGTTCCCTTCACTTGCTTCTATGCCCATCAGTTTGAATTCAGCAAGAATCTTTTTTGTTTCATTGTTATAAGGGTTACCATCAGCGGCGCTCACAAGCCACGCGGGATGAACCTGCAATTTAACATCGGGAACGTTAACTGCATTCGCAAATGCCTTGACATACTCAAGCGGAATTATTTCCTGATGAAAAGCATCGGCGGAAAGCAGAATTTCATTGACTCCGCTTTCAATTATCTTTTGAGCAACAAGTTTTATTTTATCAAAATCTTTGCTGAAATATCCGTTGGTTATTAGCTGTCTCTGAGGGATATTCATTTCTCTTGCAGCCTTATGAATTTCGCAAACAGTTTCGGAGCAAAGCAAAGGCTCACCGCCGAAGGTCATAACGGATACGATATTATACTCTTTTGCGATTTTACGCACTGCATCTGCTGCCAAATCTTTGTCAATTTTGTCATTGCTCTTATGCTCACCCTGTGAGCAATGTTTGCACTTTCCCGAGCAAGCCATAGTTACGACAAACTCTATTCGGTTGAGATTTTTAAGGTGTTTGTTCATAATTTGCTCCCCGAATGAAACCATTTCAACAAATCTGCATAGTTTCCTTTAAAATGATAGCTTCTGCCGTTTTTATTAAGACCGATGTTGGTCAATCCAAGTTTCTCGAGAATTCCCATTGATTTGTTGTTGCTTATATTTGCATAGGCTTCAACAAACTCAACGTCTTCCCTTATCCGAGAAATAATAAAACCGTATAACGCTCTGAAAATACCCTTGCTCTGATATGCAGACTTGAACTGTATTTCTTCCATCATAAAAGTATTTTCATTTATGTAGTACTGAAAGAATCCGACAATATTATCATTATCATTTATAAGAATAATTTGTCTTTCATCACGTTTCAGTCCGTCGGATACACTTCGACACCAGCATTTATAATCTTCTTCTCTCGTATTATCTGTCGGTGCAATTATTGTCATATTATCAGCAAGAATACTGAAAATATCATTTGATACGGTAAGAAAATCAGGTTTGTTGAGATATTCAAATCTTATATTATACATACCTATCTAAATCCTTTTCATCAGCTTAAAATACTCACCGTCTTCGTCTGCACCGTCAAACAGCACTTCGGTGAATCCGTATTTTTTATATAAGTGCAGAGCATTGACGTTATCTTTATCAACACCGATTGTCATTTCGGAATAACCCATATCTTTTGCTTTTGCAATAAGGAATTCAAGAATTTCGCTTCCGATACCACGGTTTCTGTATTCCTTTTTAACAATCATTCTTGAAACGTAAATGCGTTTATCGGGAACGGTGTAATCGGGGTCTCCTGTATCCAGAACCAACGCACCTTCGCCGATGAACTCACCGTTGATTTTATAGATAAACACAAGACGGTTGCCCGACTTTATCTCTTCAAACCACTTGTCGGCAAGCGGTTGTGATTTCATATTCCAGATATTCGAGCATTTGTGATAGTCTTCGGGGTTGAGGGACTCGATGATTGCGGCTGCATTTTTTGAAAATATTTTATTAAAAATTTTCATTTTATCACCTTATGTTTTTCAGGTACTCATCTGCTTCTTCTCTTGATTTAAAAATAAAAACACTTCTGTTTTCTTTATACTTATCAAGAAGTTCGTATATTCCGGGTAAAGACGTTTCGGAAAACTCTTTGATAAACACTTCAAATTCGGGATCCAGTTCTTTTTCTATCCACGGCAAGTCGTAACGGCCTTTACCGATACGCTCGGTAGCTCCATGCAAACAGACTTCCGTTGGCAAATCAAAAAGAAAAACCGTATCGCACTCTTTAAGTCTTGTTTCGATAGTTCTGTTATAATTGCCGTCAATTATCCATTCGGTTGTTGCAAATATTTCTGATATTCTTTGGTCAAAATCTTCTCTCGGAATATGAGTTTTGTCAGGTTTATGCCATATAGCATCAAGATAGTATAACGGCAAGCCTGTGATTTTATTAAGTTTTTCTGCAAAGGTTGTTTTACCGCTTCCGGGGCAGCCTATTACTATTACTTTTTTCATAATTCTTCCTCAACAAAATTTTTCTCCATTATCGCACTTCCGCCGTGGTCTTCAATTACTCTGAACCCGTTTTTCTCATACATCGCATAAGATACGGGCGTATGCTTGAAAACGTTGAGTACCATTTTTGAAAAACCTTTTTCACGGGCATCTTCCTGAATCTTCACAAACGCACTTTTTCCGTAGCCTTTCCCTCTGTATTCCTCTTTGATTACGTTTTCGGTTACAAAAGCGGCATTCTCTTCAAACGGGCTTTTCTGATAACCGATAACACCGATTTTTTCGTTATTTTCATTCACTACAACGTAAAGATAGTTATCGGCAGAATCCGCACCGTCGGGAAATACGTCACGGAACTCGCTTTTCGCCGCTCTCAACGCTTTGAATCTGAATCTCTCATCGCCCGATTTTATCAGGTGGTCGGCATAAGCTTTTGCTGACCATTTTGAATACACTTTGAATTCATCGCTGTTCATTTTTTTGAAACTGATTTGTTTTAATCCGTCTTTCATAACCCTCACCTTAACCCTTAAGCAGTTCCGAACGTATCTTTAAACAAAAAACAGCCCGCTTTTGCGGACTGTTTTTATTTGGCGGAGAAGGGGAGACTCGAACTCCCGCGCCGGTTACCCGACCTACGCCCTTAGCAGGGGCGCCTCGTCACCAACTTGAGTACTTCTCCATGGCAACGTTATATGTGAATTTTCACTTATAAATAAAAAATGGCGGAGAGAGTGGGATTCGAACCCACGGTACCCGTAAAGGTACGACGGTTTTCAAGACCGTTCCGTTATAACCACTTCGGTATCTCTCCTTAAATTGCTTCAATATGTTATCACAATATTTTCTTTCTGTCAATAGATTTTTTGATTTTTGTGAAATTAATTTTTAAACTGAAAAATCAAGCCGACGCTGATGCATCGGCTTTTATCTTTTATATTATATAATTACATTATATATATGCACTCACAGGTAAATTCTGTTATATCTGGGTTCAATTGTGAAACTTCCGTCTTTGCGAATGGTCGTTACGGTTACACCGTGAATCCACTCTTCTTCGGGCTTGTTATACTTGTTGCCGAGATGATAGAGGTTATAGTCCTGCGGAAGATTGTAAGTAAGATGAACCCCTTTGTAAATTGCGCACCAGTCGTTGATATGATCGTGACCCGCGAAAACAGCCTTTGTGCTTCCCTTTTCGAGAATTGCATCAAACATACCGCTGTTGAACTTTGAACAGCCGACGCTTTCGTACTGTTCGCCGTAGAGAACTTCGCATTTGCCTGTGGGTTTGAAATTTCCTTCAACGCCTTCGAATGCATTTTCATATTCCATAAGCGGAATGTGCATATACATCATTGAAAGCACGTCGCCGTTTTCTTTGCGAAGAGAATCTATTTCGTTCTTATAAAACTCAATCTGCTCTTTTTTAAGGAAATCGTAATTCTTTATCTCGTCAGGCACACCGTACTCTGCTCTGTATTTATCAATGATATCTCTGCCTGAATCAAAAAAGAAAAGAGTTTCTTTAACCTTTTTATCAGCACCGAGAATATTGACGGTATAGTTGCCGTAGCCGAAAAGCTCGTCGGGTCCGTGCTTTGCAAGGCAATGCTCGTAATCAGAAAGGCTCTTCATAATAAGATATTTATAAAAACCTTTTTCCTCTCTGACCTCGTGATTACCGAAAACGTAAGTCCAGTAAACTTCGAGTTCTTCCATCATTCTTGCAAACTGAATAGCTTCAATCTGCTGATAATTGCCGAGAATAACGTCGCCTGTAAGCACAACAAGATCGGGCTTTACGTCTTTGATATGCTTAACGAACATCTCAACCGTTTTGTTATTCATATCCAGATCATCGTCGAAATGAAAATCCGTTGACGAAACAATAACGAAATCGCTGTCATCGATTGTGCCGTCGGGATTAAACTTTGCGATTGTGGTTGAATAGTCGTTTTCGCTCACTTTTTTTACTTTTGTGCCGACGTGCTCAATAACGGGCAGCTTGCTGAAAAGTGACTTAGGCTTTTTCCCGCCGCTGATTTTATGAACGGCATAAGCTCCTGCAAGATATATCTTTATAAGGCTCTGTCTTACGAATGCCCATAATTTATACATAATATCATCTCCGCTTCTTTTTATAAAAGTATACTCCGTTGCATATAATATGTCAACGAACAAAACGGGCATAAATTTGCTTTTTCTTGCAAAAGCAGGGCGATTTTGATTGAATTTAAACATATTTTGTTGTAATTATTTTCAATTTGTTGTGTATATAATGTTTGACAACAACTATATATTGTGTTATAATGGGTTTACAATAAAAAATATCAAATTTTATCGAACATTTGTATTGACAAACGAATGTTCACCTGCTATAATAAGCTTGTAAGAACAAATGTTTAGTGCTTATCCGAAGGAGGAATAATAATGGCATTTGCAGATATAATCAGAACAATACTTGAATTCACCGCAGTGGTGCTTCTCATTGTAGGATTTATTAACGAAAAGAAAGTTGTTGCTTTTGAAGCTAAGCTTGCAAGAGCAATCAGAATCCATCTTCGCAACCGTCGCCGCCGCAAGCAGGCGGAAATCGCAAGAGCTTATGCAAATGCACAGAGCAGAGCTCCCGCTGACGTTGAAGAAATTGCTCCCGTTATTTCAATTTCGGAAGCAAAGAAGTTTGTTAACCACGTTGCATAAATTTAATATCCGAGGCACGTTGAGCAGAACCATTCTGCCGGCGTGCCTTTTTTATTGCCTGCAATTTACTTTTATTTATCGGGTTGATTTTTAAATGATTATATGATAAACTCGGTGTATGAATATTTTTAAATTTAAAAAAGCAAAAAGACTGATTGCTTTTCTTGTTGCTTTGTGCCTGATTCTCACCTTTTCGGGCTGTTCGCTGAAGGATAATCTCAGCAAGTTGCTCGGCAACGGCAATGACGTTCAGGTTGAAGAAAGAGAAACAGTCAGAATCACCTTCCCCGAGGGCAGTAACGTTATTCAGATTGCACAGAAGCTTGAAGAAAACAGAGTTTGCACGTCTGAGGATTTTTTGACTGCGGCAAACAACGTTGAGCTTCTGAAAAGCTATGCTCTTTTTGAAAACGTTGACCTTGAAGGACGCACGTTTGCGGCGGAAGGCTATCTTTACCCCGACACATACGATTTTTACGTTGACGAGGGTGCAGAAAAAGCTATCAGACGTTTTCTTGATAACTCTCAGAAAAAGTTCAGCGGTGAAATCATCAAAAAATGTGCCGAGCTCGGCTATACGCTCGACGAAATCATCAATCTGGCTTCGCTTATTCAGGAAGAATCAGGTGTGCAGAGTGAAATGCCCCTTGTTTCTTCGGTACTTCACAACAGACTCAACAGCAGCCGTTTTCCGAAGCTTCAGTGCGACGCTTCAACCTTTTATCTGCGCGATTTCATAAAACCGCTCATTGAAAAAGGCGTTATTGATGAGGCACAGTATGAGAATTTCAAAAATTCTTACAGCACGTATATCTGCAAAGGCTTATCGGCGGGTCCGATAACCAACCCCGGTATTGACGCTGTCAATGCCGCACTCAATCCGGAAGATACAGATTATTATTTCTTCTGCTCCGATTCCGACGGAAACTATTACTATGCCGAAACGTTCAGTGAACACAACGAAAACTGTGTTCAGGCAGGCTTAACATCATAAGAAAGGACTTATCCCTATGAAAAAATCATTATCTTTAATTCTTGCAATCGTTGCAATTCTCACTATGTTCTGTGCTTGTAACAAAACAGACAACACCGACACAACCGCTCCCACAAAGAACGAGTTCACATTTGAAGATTACGAATATACAATCCTTGATGACGGCACGGCAAAAATCACTAAGTACAAGGGTACAAAAGAAGCCAAGGTGCTTGAAATCCCCAGAGGTTTTAACGGCGCCAAGGTTGCCGTAATCGGCGAAGGCGCTTTCAAGGGTGTTCAGAATATCGGCAAGGTTATATTCCCAAGATACCTCACCAAAATCGAAGCTCACGCATTTGAAGGCAGCTCAATCAAAAACGCTATGATGGAAACCAGCAAGGTTGCCGAAATCGGTGAATACGCTTTTGCAGAATGCCCCAACCTTGTTCAGGTTGATTTCTCAACGCTCACAAACACCGTTGCAGACAAAGCATTCTACCTCAGCTCAAAAATCAAGGTTGTTACTTTCAGAAGCGACATCGTTAACATCAATGCTCCCATGGCATTTGATACAGGTTCAAGCGATATCCAGACAATCAACTGCGTAACAGACAACGCAGAGCCTTTCATCTGCGCAAAGTCACTTGCAGTTTCAAAGGGATTTCCCGTTGAAAACATCAAAATGATCAGACCCGCTTCATCATCAACAACCAACGTTGCCGAATAATTAAAACAAATAATACGGGCAGTCACCTCATATTATGTTATGAGGTGACTGTTTTTGTTATATACAATTAATAATATAATCAGTTCGTTTGTGTGGGGAGTACCTATGCTTACCGCCTTTCTCGGAACAGGATTTTTCCTTTCCGTCAAAAGCGGTTTTTATCAGATTTCCGGAATTAAGCAGTGGATGAATCTCACCGTTGGTGACGCATTCAGAAACAGAAATGTCAAAACTGAAAACGGAGCAATTTCTCCCTTTGCCGCACTTTCTTCCGCTCTTGCGGCAAGCCTCGGCACAGGCAACATCGTCGGAATAGCGACAGCAATTTGCTCGGGCGGACCCGGTACAGTTTTCTGGATGTGGATTTCGGCAATTCTGGGAATGATGACCTGCTGCAGTGAAAACATACTCGTAATGAAATACCGCATAAAAAACGCTTTGGGTCAATGGATAGGCAGTCCGATGCACTATATCGAAAAAGGTCTCGGCTCAAAAGGACTTGCGAAAATTTATGCCTTTTTGCTGATTGGCGCTTCGCTCGGTATGGGAAATATGACACAGGCAAATTCCGCCTGTGTTTCATTGAGCGAGCTGGGAATAAAGCCGACAGCTTTTGCGGCTGTGCTGGCGCCTATTGTTCTGCTCTCCGTTTCGGGCGGTCTCAAGCGCATAAGCTCTATCGCCGAAAAGCTCATCCCTCTGCTTTCCGCAGTTTTTGTTGGTGCGTGTCTGATTATTATTTTCAAAAATATCGGCGGTCTGCTCCCCTGCCTGAAGCTTATTTTCAAAGAGGCTTTTTCCTTTAATGCCATTTCGGGTTACGGTATTTCAAAAGCCGCCCGTTACGGAATTTCAAGAGGTGTTTTTTCAAACGAAGCGGGGCTTGGGAGCAACAGTATAATTCACGCAAGTGCCGAATGCGACTTACCCGCCGTTCAGGGTATGTGGGGTATGTTTGAAGTTATGTTTGACACGCTTATAATGTGCAGTATCACGGCGGTTACAATTCTTTCAAGCGGCGAATGGCAAAGCGGCACAAAGCTTAACGGCATTGAGCTTTGCAATAACGTGTTTTCAGCCAATTTCGGTTCTTTCGGCTCGGTGCTTCTTGCCGTTTGTCTTTGCCTTTATGCCTACGCAACACTTATTGCCTGGTCTTTTTACGGTAAAAGCGGTGCAATATATCTCTTCGGTGAGAAAAGCGGAAACGTTTATAACACTGTTTTTGCCGCCGCTGCTTTTATCGGTTGCATTATGAAGCTTGAAGCGGTGTGGACAGTTTCCGATACACTCAACGGACTTATGGCAATCCCGAATCTGATTGCGGTTTTATTGCTTTCAAGACAGACAGCAAACGAAATAGAAAAAGTAAAACGCCTCCGATAACGGAGGCGTTTTGTTTATCTTATTTGAAATATTCAACTGCCGATTCGAAGAGCTTGAGGTCGAATTCACCGGGAACGTTCTTGTAAAGTCCCGATGCGGTACGCTCTGAGTGACCCATCTTACCGAGTACTCTGCCGTCAGGTGAAACAATACCTTCAACGGCAAGTGTTGAGTTGTTGGGGTTGAACGCAATATCATTTGTTGCGTTGCCGTCAAAATCAACGTACTGTGTGATAATCTGACCCTTTGCGGCAAGCTCTCTTACAAGTGCTTCGTCTGCAAGGAATCTGCCTTCACCGTGTGAAATGGGCACAGTGTAAACCTCGCCCTGCTTTGCCTTTGAAAGCCAGGGAGAATTATTCGAAACAAGCTTTGTTCTTACAAGCTTTGACTGGTGGCGACCAATGGTGTTGTAAGTAAGAGTGGGGCAATTTTCATCGGTATCAATAATCTTGCCGTAGGGAACAAGACCGAGCTTGATAAGTGCCTGGAAGCCGTTGCAGATACCGAGCATAAGACCGTCTCTCTTTTCAAGAAGCTCTGTAACGGCATTCTTGATTTCTGCGTTTCTGAAGAATGCAGTGATGAACTTACCTGAGCCGTCGGGTTCGTCGCCGCCCGAGAACCCGCCGGGGATGAAGATAATCTGGCTTTCTGCAATCTTTGCCGCAAAATCTTCAACCGAACGTGCGATGCTTGAAGCTGAAAGGTTGTTGATAACAAAGATTTCTGTTTCAGCACCTGCTCTTTCAGCATACTTTGCCGAATCGTATTCACAGTTTGTGCCGGGGAATACGGGAATAAGAACCTTGGGCTTTGCGGTTCTGATTGCGGGCTTTGCAAATTCAGTTGCCTTGAAATCGAAGGTTTCAATCTTCTTTTCAGGCATCTTGATGTTACAGCTGTAGATTTCTTCAAGCTTATCTTCATAAGCAGTGTAAAGATTTGCGTTAACAATCTTTTCGCCTGCATAGGAAATTGCTTCTTCCTCTGTTGTGTAACCGAGGAGGATTCCGCAGTCAGTATCGTCGGTAAGTTCAACAACGAACGAGCCGTAAGCATAACCGAAAATATCTGCAAGAGCAAGATTTTTATCGAACTCAAAGCCTACGCCATTACCCATTGCCATCTTGAGGATTGCTTCAGCAACACCGCCCATACAGGGTGTGTAAACAGCAGCAGCCTTACCTGCTTCAACAAGAGCGTGAACTTCGTCGAATGCCTTGAGAAGAGATGCGGTTTCGGGAAGGTTATCGGCATTGTATTCAGGCTTGATAAGAACAACCTTGCTGCCGGCCTTCTTGAATTCGGGTGAAACGATATTCTTAAGCTTTTCTGTTGTTACTGCGAATGAAACAAGTGTGGGCGGAACGTCGATATCTTCAAACGAGCCGCTCATTGAGTCCTTACCGCCGATAGCGGCAATCTTAAGCTCTGTCTGTGCCTTGAATGCACCGAGAAGCGCTGCAAGAGGCTTGCCCCAACGCTTGGGATCCTTGAGAGGCTTCTCAAAGTATTCCTGGAACGTGAGATAAACGTCTTCAAACTTTGCACCTGCGGCAACAAGCTTTGCAACAGATTCAATAACTGCAAGGTAAGCACCGTGGTATGGGCTCTTTTCGGTTATGAAGGGGTTATAGCCCCAGGACATAAGTGAGCAGGTATCTGTTTCAGCCTTTTCAACGGCGATCTTGTGTACCATTGCCTGAATGGGAGTAAGCTGATTCTTGCCGCCGAAGGGCATAAGGATTGTGTTTGCACCGATTGTTGAGTCGAAGCGCTCTGAAAGACCTCTCTTTGAACATATGTTGAGGTCTGCTGCCATTGAGGTATACATATCGGTAAATGAAGTGCCGATTTCCTTTGAGTAATCCTCAATCTTTGCGGGAGCGATATCAATATGCTTTTCAGCACCGTTTGAGTTAAGGAATTCGCGGCTGATGTTTACAATAGCCTTGCCGTTCCAGTACATTACGAGATAAGGCTTCTCCTTAACCTCGGCAACAACCGTTGCTTCAAGGTTTTCCTGAGTTGCGATTTCGCAGAATCTTGCAGCATCCTTTGCTTCAACAACAACAGCCATTCTTTCCTGGCTTTCTGAAATTGCAAGCTCTGTGCCGTCAAGGCCTTCGTATTTCTTGGGAACAGCGTTAAGGTTGATTTCAAGACCGTCTGCAAGTTCGCCGATTGCAACGGAAACACCGCCTGCACCGAAGTCGTTACAGCGTTTGATAAGTCTTGAAGCTTCTTTATTTCTGAAAAGACGCTGGAGCTTTCTTTCTTCGGGAGCATTACCCTTCTGAACTTCAGCACCGCAGTTTTCAAGTGACTTGAGGTTATGTGACTTTGACGAGCCTGTTGCACCGCCGCAGCCGTCGCGACCTGTTCTGCCGCCGAGGAGAATTACAAGGTCACCGTCAACGGGACATTCACGGCGAACGTTCTCTTCGGGAGCCGCCGCAATAACGGCTCCAATTTCCATTCTCTTTGCAACGTAGCCGGGATGATAAAGCTCATCAACAATGCCTGTTGCAAGACCGATCTGGTTACCGTATGAGCTGTAGCCTGCCGCTGCAGTTGTAACAATCTTTCTCTGGGGAAGCTTGCCCTCGATTGTTTCGCTTACGGGAACTGTGGGGTCGCCCGCACCTGTTACGCGCATTGCGGCGTAAACGTAGCTTCTGCCTGAAAGCGGGTCTCTGATTGCACCGCCTATACAGGTTGCGGCACCGCCGAAGGGCTCAATTTCTGTGGGATGGTTATGAGTTTCATTCTTGAAGAGAAGAAGCCATTTTTCTGCCTTGCCGTTGATTTCAACGTCAATCTTAACTGTGCAGGCATTTATTTCTTCACTTTCGTCAAGCTTCGCAAGAAGGCCCTCCTGCTTGAGGTATCTTGCGGCGATTGTGCCGATGTCCATAAGATTAACGGGCTTTGTTCTGTTACAAGCCTTTCTTACGGCAATATATTCATCATAGGTCTTCTGAAGAAGCTCGTCTTCAAACTTAACCGAATCGATGTTTGTGAGGAAAGTTGTATGGCGGCAGTGGTCTGACCAGTATGTATCAATCATACGGATTTCGGTGATTGTGGGGTCTCTCTGCTCGCTGATAAAATATTTCTGGCAGAACTTGATATCGTCAAGGTCCATTGCAAGACCGTATTCGTTAACAAAATCTGCAAGCTCTTTTTCCGAAAGACCGATAAAACCGTCAAGTGTTTTAACGGTTTCGGGAACAACGTATTCCATTGCAAGAGTTTCAAAAGTTTCAAGAGAAGCTTCTCTTGCTTCAACGGGGTTGATTACGTATTTCTTGATCTGTGCAAGCTGTTCATCGCTGATGTTACCGTAAAGGCAGTAAACCTTTGCGCTCTTTACAAGGGGTCTTTCGCCCTTTGAGATTATCTGAATACATTCCGCACAGGAATTTGCTCTCTGGTCAAACTGACCGGGAAGAAACTCCGTTGCAAAAAGTCTGTCACATTCAAGGTTGGGTTCTTCTGAAATTTCGTCAAGCTGAGGCTCTGAAAGAACTGTTGTTTTTGCGTAGTCAAAAAGCTCTTTTTCAATGCCTTCAACGTCATAACGGTTAAGAATTCTTATCTGCTCAAGACCTTCGATTCCGAGAAGCGAAATAAGCTCGTTTTTAAGAGACTGTGCCTCGTTATCGAGTCCTGTTTTCTTTTCAACATAGGCTCTGTATACCATACTGTCAGACCTCCATTGCCTTCTTGCCTATATCCTTGCGATAAAAGGCATTTTCAAAATTAACTGTTTTAACTGTTTCGTATGATTTTGCAATTGCATCTGCAAGTGTATCGGCAGTTTCTGTAACACCGAGAACTCTGCCGCCGCCTGTGAGAAGCTTGCCGTCAGCAAGCTTTGCGCCTGCAATGTAAATATTCTTATCGGCAGGCATTGTGATTTCAAAGCCTGTCTGATATTTCTGGGGATAACCCTCCGAAGCCATAACAACACAGCAAGCGTGCTTTTCGCTGAATTCAACCTCAGCCTCGGCAAGCGTGCCTGCGGCAACGTGCTTCATAATCTCAAAAAGGTCGCTTTCGAGAAGAGGAAGAACAACCTGTGTTTCGGGGTCACCGAAACGGCAGTTATATTCGATAACCTTTGGGCCGTTCTTTGTAATCATAAGTCCGAAATAGAGGCAACCCTTGAAGGTTCTGCCCTCTGCGTTCATCGCTTCGATTGTGGGAACAAAAATTTCCTTCATACATCTCTCGGCAACGTCTGCAGTGTAATAGGGGTTGGGAGCAATTGTGCCCATACCGCCTGTATTAAGACCCTGATCGCCGTCAAGCGCTCTCTTGTGGTCCATTGAAGAAATCATGGGAACAACGGTTTTGCCGTCTGTGAATGAAAGCACCGAAACCTCGGGACCCTCAAGGAATTCTTCAATAACAATCTGATTGCCGCTGTCACCGAAGGCCTTGTCTTCCATAATGCTCTTAACCGCATCGGCAGCCTCTTCGCGTGTCATCGCAATGATAACACCCTTGCCCAGTGCAAGACCGTCAGCCTTGATAACTGTGGGAATAGGAGCTGTTTCGATATAGGCAAGAGCCTTTTCGGCATCGTCAAACACCTCATACTGTGCGGTGGGAATGCCGTATTTCTTCATAAGGTTCTTTGAAAAAACCTTACTGCCTTCAATAATTGCCGCTTTCTTTTCGGGACCGAAACAGGGAATTCCGAGCTTTGAAATCTCATCAACCGCACCGAGAACAAGCGGATCATCGGGAGCAACCACTGCAAAGCCGATATCATTGTTCTTTGCAAAATCAACGATAGCGTCAATATCCTTTGCACCGATTGCAACACACTCTGCGTCAGCGGCTATACCGCCGTTGCCGGGCAGTGCGTAAATCTTTTCTATTTCTTTGCTTTCTTTAAGCTTTTTAATGATGGCATGCTCACGGCCTCCGCCGCCTACTACCATAACTTTCATAGACCTAATCCTCCGTTAAGGTGAATGAAGCAATCCATTCATCCTATGATTTCTTTGCAGATTTTTTCTGCCGAAAGAGGAAGAATTATCCATTCAGCCTGCTCCATAACTCTCTTCTGAAGAGTTTCGGGAGTATCACCGGGCTCAATCTCAACCGCTTTCTGCATTATAATCTTACCGCCGTCGGGAATTTCATTTACAAAATGCACCGTTGCACCCGTTACTTTTACTCCGTAACCGAGGGCAGCTTCGTGCACTCTCAAGCCGTAAAAGCCTTCTCCGCAGAACGACGGAATCAGCGAAGGGTGAACATTGATAATTCTGTTTTCGAAGTGTGAAGTGAATCTCTCACTGAGAATGCTCATAAATCCGGCAAGAACGATAAGGTCAATGCCGTTTTCTTCAAGCAATTCTATAATTCTGCCCTCAAAATCGGGAGTTTCCTTTTTGAGGACGGTTTCTGTTTTAATGCCTGCGGCAGCCGCTCTTTCAAGAGCATAGGCTCCCGCTTTATTTGAAATAACCAAAGCTATTTCGCCGCTGCTGATTATTCCGCTTTTCTGGGCATCTATAAGTGCCTGCAAATTTGTTCCGCCGCCCGAAACAAGAACGGCGATTTTAGCTTTGTTTTTCATTGTTTACACCTTTAGCAAATAACAACTTTTTCGTCGCCTTCGATGATTTCGCCCATTACGTAAGCATCTTCACCGTTAGCCTTGAGAACTTCAAGTGCCTTTTCTGCATCTTCCTTGGCAACAACAATGCTCATACCAACGCCCATATTGAATGTGTTGAACATATCTCTTTCGGGAATGTTGCCTGTCTTTGCGATAAGCTCGAAGATGGGAAGAATCTTGAGAGCAGCCTTGTCAATCTTTGCGCCGAAGCCGTCGGGAAGGCTTCTGGGGATATTCTCATAGAAGCCGCCGCCTGTGATGTGTGAAACAGCCTTAACGGTAACTTCTTCAAAGAGAGCTGTCATAGGCTTAACGTAAATCTTTGTGGGGGTAAGAAGTGTTTCACCGATTGACTTGCCGCCAAGCTCTGCAACGGGAGTTTTGATGTCAGCGTTTTCAACGTCAAATACTTTACGAACGAGTGAGAAACCGTTTGAGTGAACACCGCTTGAGGGAAGAGCGATAATAACGTCGCCCGCCTTGATCTTTGTGTTATCAAGCACCTTATCCTTATCAACAACGCCTACGCAGAAGCCTGCAAGGTCGTATTCGTCAACAGGATAGAAGCCGGGCATTTCTGCTGTTTCGCCGCCGATAAGAGCAGCGTTTGACTGTACGCAGCCTTCTGCGATACCCGAAACGATTTCAGCAATTCTTTCGGGAACGTTTTTGCCGCAAGCAATATAGTCAAGGAAAAGAAGGGGCTTTGCACCGCAGCAGATAATATCGTTTGCACACATTGCAACGCAGTCAATACCTACCGTATCGTGCTTATCCATAATAAACGCAAGCTTTAACTTTGTACCAACGCCGTCTGTGCCGCTTACGCGAACGGGCTTTGTGATGCCTGTAAGGTCAAGCTCGAAAAGACCGCCGAAGCCACCGATGTCTGACATTGCGCCTGCAGTGAGAGTTCTCTTGATGTGGGTTTTCATAAGTTCAACAGCTTTGTAGCCGGCGGTAATATCAACGCCTGCTGCTGCGTAGCTTTCGCTGAAGCTTTTTTCCATAATATATTCCTCCTGTGACAATTCACATATTATTTATTGATTGATTATTCTTTGCCGTTCCAGCAATAAGTACAAACACAGTCCTCGGGCAGACCGATTGCTTCAATAAGACCCGAAAGGCTCTGATAACCGAGCGAAGCAAAATTGAACTTGTTGCAAATTGTTTCAAGCAGTTTCTTGCCTCTTTCGGTTGAAGCGTCGCAATATTCTTCAATATGCTTGTCCCCCTCAGGGCCTTCAAGCTCGTGAATAACACGTCTGCAGATAAGGTCGTCATCGGACGTGTTGCGCGAGAAGTTGAGATACTTACATCCGTACATAATCGGAGGGCAGGCTGAACGCATATGAACTTCCTTTGCTCCGTGGCTGTAAAGGAACTCAACTGTTCCTCTGAGCTGTGTGCCTCTGACGATACTGTCATCAACAAGAAGCATCTTCTTATCTTTGATGTTATCGTGAACAGGAACAAGCTTCATTTTTGCAACCATGTTTCTTTCAAGCTGGTTTGCGGGCATAAAGCTTCTGGGCCAGGTGGGTGTATATTTAACGAAGGGTCTTGTATAAGGAAGCTTGCCTCCGTTTGAATATCCGAGAGCATGGGCAACGCCCGAATCGGGAAGTCCGCTTACAAAATCGACCTCATTAAGGTCAACCTGTGCTTCATCCCTTGCCATAACGGCACCGTTTCTGTTACGCATTACCTCAACGTTTATTCCTTCATAGGTTGAGTTGGGGTAGCCGTAATACGTCCAGAGGAATGCACAGATTCTCATTTTCTTCTGAGGCTCTGCAAGCACCTCTATTTTTTCAGGAGTAAGTCTTACGATTTCGCCGGGGCCGAGTTCTTTGCAGAATTCATAGCCGAGCTTTTCAAAAGCAAAGGATTCAAACGAAACGCAGTGTCCGTCGCTATCCTTACCCACGATAACGGGCAGACGTCCGAATCTGTCTCTTGCCGCAATCAACGAACCGTCTTCCTTGACAATAAGAACAGAAAGCGAGCCTTCGACCTTGCTCTGAGCAAATTTGATTCCTTCAACGAAATCGCTCTTCTGGTTAATAAGAGCGGCAACAAGCTCGGTTGCGTTGATTCTGCCCGAGGTCATTGCGTTGAAATGTCCGCCGCTGAAAGAAAGAAACTGCTGAACAAGCTCATCGGCATTGTTGATACAGCTGATGGTCGAAATTGCATAAACGCCGAGATTTGAGCGGATAATAAGCGGCTGGGGTTCGTTATCGCTTATACAGCCTATGCAGGCATTACCGTGCATTTCGTCAACTATGCCTGCAAACTTTGTGCGGAAAGGCGAGTTTTCGATGTTATGAATATCTCTCTGAAAGCCTTTGGCTTCGTCAACCGCCGCCATACCGCCTCTTTTTGTTCCGAGGTGAGAATGATAGTCAACCCCGAAGAACACGTCTAAAACAACGTCTCTTTTTGACGTTGCTCCGAAAAAGCCTCCCATAAGGGACACCTCCATTAAAATGCGAAATTATTTGTTGAACTTTTCTTCAATGTTTTTGTTTGCAGCAAGAACCTTTGCGGTTGCCGCTGCTCTTGCATCTGCAAGCTTCTGAGCAAGCTCGTCATCTGAAACTGCAAGAATCTGTATAGATAACAAAGCGGCATTAACTGCACCGTCAATAGCAACCGTTGCAACAGGTATGCCTGCAGGCATCTGTACGGTTGAAAGAAGTGCGTCAAGGCCGTCAAGTGTTGATGCTTTTACGGGAATTCCGATAACGGGAAGAGTTGTGTTGGCTGCAATTGCACCTGCAAGATGAGCTGCTTTGCCCGCAGCTGCAATAATTGCACCGAAGCCGTTTGCTTTTGCATTCTGTGCAAAATCCTTGGACTGCTCGGGTGTTCTGTGTGCCGAGAAAACGTGCACCTCGTAAGGTACACCGTATTCAGCAAGGGTGCTGATTGCTTTTTCAACAACAGGCAAATCGCTGTCGCTGCCCATAATGATTCCAACTTTTTTCATGGTTATCCTCCTTTTTATACCAAAAAATAAAGAACGGATTTTGCCTTAAAATCTGCATTCCTGCCGCAAAGCAAAATTACCACTATTAACATAGACAATTATACAATATATATAAGTAATAATTCAAGGGTTCGCAGAATAAAATTTATATAGATTTTATTGTATTATTTTGTATGTTACACCAAAAGCACGCAGTTTGCTCCGCTTTCTATTGACAAACATTCTTTACCGTGATAAAATATTGAAAATCAAAACAAAGAAATTCAAGTCGGATACGCAACGTATCCGATTTTTTACATAAGGTGGAAAATTATGAGCCTCGGCGAATTATTTATTATAGCGATAGGTCTTTCAATGGATGCTTTTGCCGTTTCCGTCTGCAAGGGTCTTGCAGTTAAAAAAGCGGGCATAAAAGAAATGGCAGTTGCAGGTTTATGGTTCGGCGGTTTTCAGGGTCTTATGCCGTTTATCGGCTTTCTTCTCGGCACCGCTTTCAAAGATTATATTGAAAAAATCGACCACTGGGTCGCTTTTGTTCTTCTTGCAATCATCGGTGCCAATATGATTAAAGAAGCTCTCTCCAAAGAAGAAGAGGATTGCTGCGGCTCAATGGGATTCAAAGATATGATAACCCTTGCCGTTGCAACAAGCATAGACGCTCTCGCAGTCGGAATTTCATTTGCAATTCTCCCTGACGTCAACATCGGTGCGGCAGTAAGCTTCATCGGAGTTATTACGTTTATCCTCTCTGCTATAGGAATAAAAATCGGCAACATCTTCGGTGCAAAGTATAAATCAAAAGCGGAATTTACAGGCGGCCTGATTCTGATTCTTATGGGCCTTAAAATTCTCCTTGAGCACCTTGGGGTTATCAAATTTTAAGTTGATTTTGAAAAGAAATTATACTATAATCGGAATATAGGAAGGTGTGTTTATGGCCAGAAAAGATTCACGTAACACAAAAATGAAAATTGTTAACGCCGCCTGGGAGCTCTTTTACGAAAACGGATATGACAGCACAACAATTGAAGACATCATTGAGCGTTCCGAAACTTCCAAAGGCACATTCTATCACCATTTCAACGGAAAAGACGCGTTACTTTCAACCCTTTCATATCTTTTCGATAGTAAATATGAGTCTCTCGAAAGCGAAATTGACCTTGACGGCGACGCTTTCAAAACCCTTATCGATCTGAACAGAGAACTGTTCTTTATGATTGAAAACCGTGTTTCTCTTGACTTGCTTGCGAGAATGTACTCAACACAGCTTATAACCACAGGTGAAAAGCACTTGCTCGACAACAACAGAACTTATTTCAAGCTTCTGCGCAAAATCATTGTTCACGGTCAGCAGAACGGGCAGTTGCGTTCTGACGTTTCAACAAACGAAATTCTCAAGGCGTATGCACTTTTTGAAAGAGCAATGCTTTACGACTGGTGTCTGAGCAACGGTAACTACTCGCTGTGCAATTATTCGCAGTTTCTTCTGCCTATGTTCCTCGGCGGATTCAAAGCAAACTGACCGACATTGCCAAAAGTCTTTTTTTATACAAAATTAGAGTCTAATAAAATATATCACCTAAAAAGCCTTGTATGTCAAGGCTTTTTCTTGTTTTATCTTTCCTTTTGACTTCTTGATATTCTAAAGTACAGTCTGTATTGAATTGGAATTTAAATTCTGTTAATATATGCTTCATAACGATATTTTTGGAGGGATTTTAATGGCTACCAGCACACAGCATCTTATAGCTATGGTCATTTATATGGCTGCAGTTATAGGAATCGGCATCGCATTCTCAAAAAGAGCAAATCAAAGTTCAGAAAACTATTACCTCGGCGGCAGAAGCCTCGGCCCCTGGGTTGCCGCAATGAGCGCAGAAGCTTCCGATATGAGCGGTTGGCTTCTTATGGGTCTTCCCGGCGTTGCATATTGGTGCGGTCTTGCAGACGCTGCATGGACTGCAATCGGTCTTGCCGTCGGCACATACTTCAACTGGCTCATCGTTTCAAAGCGTCTTCGTCGCTACAGCATCAGAGCCAACAACGCAATCACTCTTCCCGAATTCTTCTCAAACAGATTCCGTGAAAAGAGCAAGGTCATTATGACAATCGCTGCTCTCTTCATTCTTATCTTCTTTACCGTTTACGCAGCAAGCTGTCTTGTTACATGCGGTAAGCTTTTCTCCACACTTTTCGGTATGGATTATAAAGCTATGATGCTTCTCGGCGCCGCTTTCGTTATTATTTATACTCTTCTCGGCGGCTTCCTCGCAGAAAGCGCATCAGACTTTATGCAGGCAATCGTTATGATTGTCGCTCTTACCGTTATCGTTGTTATGTCAACAATCAGCGCAGGCGGTTTCGGTGCAGTTATGGAAAACGCAAAGAGCATTCCCGGTTTCTTTGAATTTTTCGGTCTTGCAACACCCAAAACAGAGTTGATTGACGGCGTTGCAACTCAGATCATCGAAAACGGCAAACCCGTTTGGGATAATCCTTCTCCCTACGGCGCACTTTCGGTTTGTTCAATGCTCGCATGGGGTCTCGGTTACTTCGGTATGCCTCAGGTTCTTCTTCGCTTTATGGCTATCCGCAAGGAAGACGAACTCAAGCGTTCAAGAAGAATCGCTATGATCTGGGTTGTTATTTCACTCGCAGTTGCAGTATTTATCGGTATTGCAGGCAGAGCTGTTTCACCCACACAGTTCACAACAGCAGGCGATGCAGAAAACATCTTCATCCACCTCTCAACAAGCATGCTGCCTCCCATTATTGCAGGTTTTGTTATGGCAGGTATCCTTGCCGCTACAATCAGCTCATCAGACTCATATCTCCTTATCGCCGCTTCAGCATTCTCAAAGAACATTTTCCAGGGCGTATTCAAAAAGAATGCAAGCGACAAGCAGGTTATGGTAGTTTCCCGTATTACTCTTATCGCAATCGCTCTTATCGCAATGCTCTTCGCACTTGACGAAAACAGCGTTATCTTTGAAATCGTTGGCTTTGCATGGGCAGGCTTCGGTGCAACATTCGGTCCCCTTATGCTCTTCTCACTCTTCTGGAAGAGAACAACAAGAGCAGGTGCGGTTGCAGGTATGCTCGGCGGCGCAGGTATGGTATTCCTCTGGAAACTTGTTCTCAAGCCTCTCGGCGGTGTCTGGGGCATTTACGAGCTCCTTCCCGCGTTCATCTTCTCCTGTATCCTCATCGTTGTTGTTTCACTTATCACCAAGAAACCCTCAAAGGAAATTGAAGAAGACTTCGAAGCTGTTAAAGCAGGTACAGGTTGAAACTAAAAACAAATCCCCCCTCGGTGTTAACGCACCGAGGGGTTTTCATATAATAAAAGCAGCCTGCCGAAGCAGACTGCTCTGGAGCTGATAGTCGGACTCGAACCGACGACCTGCGCATTACGAATGCGCTGCTCTACCAACTGAGCCATATCAGCATTGATACTCGGTTATTATAAATTATTGTTTGCATTTTTTCAAGTGTTTTTTGTCATTTGACCCAAAATAATTGATTTTAAGCTCCGTTAGTAACAATTTAGAAACAAACGCTTCATAATACCTACTTGATTTTATTCCGAAAATAGGATATTCTATAAATACCGAAACGTCACGTTATCGGTTACAAAATCCCACGGAGGAATTTATAATGTTTAAAAAGACTCTCGCAATTGTTTTTGCATTCGCAATGGTTTTCAGCTTTGCGGCTTGTAAGAAAAACGACGATCTGAAAAAATCAAATATGGTATATGACGGCAACGAGGTTCATTCCGACAAGGACGGCTATTATTACACTGATGCCGACGGAAATCGCGTTGAGGTAAACAAAGACGACGTTGTGTTTACGGAATATAACTCAGAAAATTCCGAAAGCACCACTTTGTCCGCTGACGCCGCAAAGGACTTCCTTGATATGATGGCAAGTCCCGAAAAATATACCGAAGATATTCCCGCTCCCGAACTTGAAGGCGGAAACGAGCTTATCCCCGAAGATTCATTCACGGATATTGAAGTTGACCTTGACAGCGAAGGCAAACCCGACCACGGCGAAGATGCAAAAACCTATCAGGAGATCGTCAAAAGCGGTACATTTACTATTGAATTCGTTATGTGCACAATCCAGGACGGTGTAAAAACAACCATTCCTTTCACAATCATCAAAGACGGTAACAAGGTTGCCGCTGAGGTTGTTGCTCCTATGGAAGGCACAGGCAGTATGAGAATGAAGTACCTTGTAAAGGACGGAGTTCAGTACGCTATCCTCCCCGCCGCAAAATCATATTTTGAACTCGGTCCCGCAGATGACGTTGACACTATCTTCTCAGAAGAAATGCTTGAGGAAATTGCAAACACCAATGCAGAAGGTATGACCTACGTTTCATCGGCAGAAGTTGTTATTGACGGTAAAAAATACGTCTGCGACATTTATGACCTTGAAGACGGCTCAACATCAAAGCTTTATTACCTTAACGGTAATCTTGCAAGACAGGAAATCATCACAGCCGAAGGCGATTCAAACATCGTTGAATACAAAAATATAAGCGGTAAGGTTGACAGCTCTGCATTACAGCTTCCCAAGGGCTACATCGACGTTACACCTTATATCGGCGCAGATATGTACAACTGATCGTTATTATGAAAAAATGTGCTTTAATAACAGGCGCATCGGGCGGAATCGGCAGTGCAATCGCACTTGAGCTTGCAAAAGATTTCAACATCGTTGCCTGCTATAATTCCGATGAAAACGGTGCAAAAGAGCTCGCCGGCAAACTTGAAGCAATGGGCGTTCAGTTTATGCTCTGCAAGGCAGACGTTTCCGACAGCTCGCAAGTTAATAAAGTTTTTGCAGACGCTTCCGAAAAATTCGGAGGCGTTTCTGTGCTTGTGAACAATGCAGGAATTGCTCAGCAAAAGCTTTTTACGGACATTACCGAAGAGGAATTCGACCGCATAACTGCGGTTAATTTCAAAAGCGTTTTCAACTGTTGTAAATGTGCCGTGCCTTATATGGTCAATCAGAAAAGCGGCAAAATAATCAACGTTTCATCAATGTGGGGAGTCTGCGGTGCTTCGTGCGAAACCGTTTACTCCGCAACCAAGGCCGCGGTTATAGGTCTTACAAAAGCCCTCGGCAAAGAGCTTGCTCCGAGCAACGTTCAGGTAAACTGCATTGCTCCCGGCGCAATCGACACAAAGATGAACAACAACCTTTCGGAAGAAGACAAAGCTGCTTTTGCCGAAGATATTCCGATGGGCAGATTCGGCAAGCCCGAAGAAATAGCCAAAACCGTTGCTTTTCTCGCTTGTGAAGGCTCAGACTACATAACTTCTCAGGTAATTACAGTCGACGGCGGTCTCATTTAATAGGCATTATGCCGAAAATCAAGCCCTCATTTTAGTTATTGTTCACTATTGATTTACCATAATTATTATGATAAAATTTATTAGTATAGAAAACTCTGTGTTTTTGGAGGAAGAATTATGGCAAAGTGTCCTAAATGCGGCAGAAAACTCACACTGCTTGATTGGCGTCCCAACTGTCCCGAATGCGGTGTTAACCTTGTATACTATAACCTTGACGAAAGACTTCAGGACGAAGCTGACGTTGCAGAAGCAGAGCACGCCAGACTTCAGAAGAGAATTGACAGACTCAAGGCTTCGTTCATCGGCTCAAAGCTTACAATAGCCAGAATCATTCTTTCGGTTCTTCCTATTGCAACTTTGCTTCTGCCTTTGGCAAACGTAAACTTCAGCGCTGCAGCAATCAACGGCGGTACTGTTAACACAGATATCAGCCTTATTTCACTTATCAATATTATTTCAAGCCTTAACTTTGACAATCTTTTCACAATGTTGGGCTCAAACCTTCTCGGTGATGCTTTCCTGGGCTATCTCATCGCCCTCGGCACCCTTGCGCTTTCTCTTGTTTTCCTTATCGTAAGCCTTCTTGCTCTTATGGCAGCTTGCGGTCCCAAGGGTAACGTCAGAAACCTTATTCTCAACAGCATCACAATCGCTCTTGCCGTTTCATCAATCTTCGGATTCAATATGTTCTCAAACGGCATTGCAGCTGTTTTCCCCGATTTCTTCAGCGGTAAGATTTCGTTCGGCATTTTCGTTTACATCGGAGCTCTTGCTCTTCTTCTTGCACTCAACGTTATTATCACAATCAAGGGCACACCCGTTAAATATAAGCCTTGCTTCGTTGGCGGCATCCCCGCAGAAGAATACTTTGAGCTTGTTAAAAACGGCGTTCCCAAGGAAGAAATCAGAGCTATGATGGCAGTTGCTCTTGAAAAAGAAAGAAACGAAAGAGAAAAAGCTGCTGAAAAAGAAAATAAAGAAGAAACAGTAGAAGCATAAATAACGCTTTTTAAAAGGTGTCCTTCGGGGCACCTTTTTTATTTTAAATAAAATTCATTTGACATTGTCACTTTAATATGATAATGTATTAGCATAGCACAACTCTAATATATAAAAACAAAGGAGACACACATCATGAAAAAAATTCTCGCATTAATTATGGCTCTTGTTATGGCTCTCGGTCTTTGCGCTTGCGGTAAAGAAGCAGATTCAGACGCACAGTACGTTAAAGACAACGGCAAAATGGTTATCGGTATGACCCTTTTTGCTCCTATGAACTACTACAAAGATAACAAGCTCATCGGTTTTGAAACAGAATTTGCACAGGCTGTTTGTAAAGAACTCGGCGTTGAAGCTGAATTCATCGAAATCGACTGGGATGCAAAAGAAACAGAACTCGCAAGTAAGAAAATCGACTGCATCTGGAACGGTATGACAATCACTCCCGAAAGAGAAAAAGAAATGTCAATCTCCAACCCCTATATGGCTAACAAGCAGGTTCTTGTTGTAAATGCTGACAAAGCAGGCATCACAAGCGTTGCAGGCCTCAAGATTGCTGTTGAAGCAGGCTCAGCCGGTGAAACAGTTGTTAATGAAGACCCCTACTTTGACGGCATCGCAGAATGCGTTCCCGTTAAGTCAATGGCAACAGCTCTTATGGAGCTCAAGGCAGGCAAGGTTGACGCTTGCGTTATCGACTACGTTACAAGCCTCGGTTCAATCGGTGAAGGCACAGAATATGCTGATATGGTAATCGTTGAAGCTGCTGAATTCGAACTCGGCAACGACGAACAGTACGGTATCGCATTCCGCAAGGGCAGTGACCTCACAGACGAAGTTAACACCATCATCGAAAAGCTCATCGAAGACGGCACTCTCGTTGAAATCGCAAAGAAATATAAGCTTGAAGATCAGCTTATCATTAAATAATTTACAGGTTGATTAAATGACACAAATATTACTTAACGCAGCACAGGGCGGTTTCATGGACAGTCAGTTCATGACCGTCACCCTGGCTCTCGCTGAGGGTTTACTTGAAAACTTAACTCTGTTTTTCACAACCCTTATATTTGCTCTCCCTCTGGGTCTTGTTATAACCTTCGGCTCAATGTCAAAATTTGCTCCGCTGAAGTATCTGACAAGAACTTTCGTGTGGATTATCAGAGGCACTCCTCTTCTTCTTCAGCTTTTTGTTGTTTTCTACGTTCCCGGACTTCTTTTCAATTTTAACGGTCTGGACAGAATGGAATCTGCAGCGGTTGCTTTTATAATCAACTACGCTGCTTATTTCTCGGAAATCTACAGAGGCGGTATCGAAAGTATTCCCAAGGGTCAGTATGAAGCATGCCAGGTGCTGGGTATGTCAAAAACCCAGACGTTTTTCAGAGTTATTTTAATGCAGGTTGTAAAACGCGTTGTACCGCCTATGAGTAACGAAGTTTTAACTCTCGTTAAAGACACCTCTCTTGCAAGAGTTATTGCAATTGCGGAAATCATAATGGTGGCTGAGCGTTTCACACGTCAGGGCATTATCTGGCCTCTTTTCTATACAGGCGTTTATTTCCTTGCTATGTGCGGAATTCTTACTCTCCTGTTCGGCTACGTTGAAAAGAAGCTCAACTATTACAAAGGTTAAGGTGCGGCCATGGCTATTCTTGAAGTTAACAATCTCCACAAAAGCTTTGGCAGCAACCACGTTCTGCAGGGCATTGATTTTACCCTCGAAGAGGGCAAGGTTTTATCAATCATCGGCTCTTCGGGCAGCGGCAAAACAACCCTGCTTCGCTGCATAACCTCGCTTGAAACTGCTGACAAAGGCAGAATCTGCGTAAACGGAAATACTGTTTTCGATTCTGAAAACAAGCATAAATTCACCAAAGAAGAAATCGCACAGAACAGGCTTTCGGTAGGTCTTGTTTTCCAGTCCTTCAACCTGTTCCCGCAGTACAGCGTTATCGATAACATCACTCTCGCCTGCAAGCTTCAGGCTAAAAACAGACCCGATTTCAAGCATAACAAAAAGAAAATCTTTGAAGAAATTGAAGCAGAAGGAATGTATCTGCTTAAAAAGGTAGGTCTTGAACAGAAGCGTGACGCTTATCCGTGCGAGCTTTCGGGCGGTCAGCAGCAGAGAGTTTCAATTGCCAGAGCTCTTGCAATGAAGCCCGCCATCCTCTTCTTTGACGAGCCGACTTCAGCACTTGATCCCGAGCTCACAGGTGAAATCCTCAAGGTTATCAGAAGCCTTGCCGATGACAATATGACCCTCGTTATCGTTACCCACGAAATGGCGTTTGCCAGAGACGTTTCCGACCATATAATTTTTATGGATGAAGGTCACATCGTTGAAGAAGGCACACCCGAAGAGGTTATCTGCAATCCTCAGAACGAACGCACCAAGGCTTTCCTGAGCAGATTTGAAAATCAGTAAAAATTAAGCATCGGACTTTTGTCCGATGCTTTTTTGTTGACTGACAAATATATCTGTGATAAAATTCTGTTTATGAGGTGATAATATGAAACTGCTTATTGCTTCGGATATTCACGGCTCCGAAACTTATTGCAAAAAGCTTATTGATGCTTTCAGAAATGAAAATGCAGACCGTTTGCTTCTGCTCGGAGATATACTTTATCACGGACCCAGAAACGATTTGCCGGAGGGCTATGCTCCAAAAAAAGTTATTTCTCTTCTCAACGGAATGAAGGATAAAATTTTCTGCGTCAGAGGTAACTGCGACACAGAGGTTGACCAGATGGTTCTTGAATTCCCGATTCTTGCCGACTATGCGGTTATTCCCGTCGGCAACAGTCTGATTTACGCTACCCACGGTCACAACTTCAACGAAGACAAACTGCCTCCGCTTCAGAAAGGCGATATTCTGCTTCACGGCCACACGCATATTCCGAAATGCGTTGAACACGAAAACTACGTTTATATGAATCCCGGCTCAACTTCAATTCCCAAAGAAGACAGCCATCACGGATATATGACTCTTTGCAACGGTGTTTTTGAGTGGAAGGATTTTGACGGTAACACCGTTATGACGTATAAAATCTGACGGAGGTGCAATATGGAACTTAATCAGACAAGAAATCTTTCACCCGCAGTCAAAGCTCTTTCGGTTTTTGCCTGTGCTCTGATGACGGGAATTATGTGGCGGGTAAGAGGCTCGCACGGTTTCGGCTCAATGTGGGGTATGTTCGCCGTAGGCGTTGCCCTTGTTCTTTTCATTTTTGCTTTCTACGGCAACCGCAGAAAAATGAGCTATGAAGCAATTCCCGCGGCGGTTATTCTTCTCGGAATCACCAACGGCGGCTGGGGCACTCTCAACAGCCAGATCGGCGGTTATCTCGGCAGCGGTATGGATGAGCTTTCGCTTGTTCAGAAGGCGGAAATCAGTCCGTTCAGCGGTCTTGCAATAATGCTGCTGCTCGGCTTCGGCTGGATGCCGCTTTTCTCGGTTTTCATCGGCTCGCTCTTTTCAAAGCGTGAATATAAAGTCCGCCACTACGTAATTCTTGTTGCGGTTTACTACGTTGTTATGTTCGCTCTTCAGGCAAGCCTTTCGCATTTTCTTCTCAGGCTCATCAACCCTCAGGCTGTTGATTGCTTTGCGGAATCCCTTAAAAATCAAGGCATTGAAGCTTCGCCCATGATGGCTTACATAAAGAATTTCGGCAACGCCGCCTGGGCAAAGAAAATAGCTTTCGGCAGAAACTATTTCACCAGCATAGAGGTTATTTCGAGTGCAATTTCCGCTCTTGTAACTTCTCTTACCGCTCTTATTATCCGACGTGACAAGGTGACTGCTCTTATTTCAACAGCAATCAATTTCATCTGCGCTTTTTCAATTACAGCCGCAGACATTTTCCTTGTTCTCGACCCCCAGAACAGACGCTGGCTCACTCATATCGGAGCACCCAAATTCCTCACTCTCAACGGCTGGTCGCTCTGGGAATTCTTCACAGGCTTCCTGCTCGGTCTCGGCATCGCTCTTCTGCTTGCCTGTCTGCCCAAGAAAATCACAGACGGCGAAGGCAGGTTTGAATATGAGCCCGCAATTGCCGATAACAAGCTGAGAGCCGCATACAATGCCGTTCTTACCTTTGTTTTCACGTTTGCCGTTACCCTTGCAAGACCGATTTCGATGAGAATCGGCTCGCTTCTTCTTGAAAAAGGCATCATCGCTGACGAAGAACTGATAACAATAATCGGCACTGTTGCAATCGGAGTAATCGCTTTTATCCCCTGTGTGATTATCGCAAAGAAAAACGCAGTTGCAAGAGGTCTTGCCGTGCCCGTTAAAATGCGTACGGAGGATTTCTGCATAAAGGCTCTTCCTTTATACGTTCTTGCAATCGGCTCAATCTATTTCCTCACAGGTGATTCTTTAACCCAGACTCTTATCACCTTCCCCTACGGAGCATTAAAAAATCCCTCAGAAATCCTTGGACTTCTGAGGAACGGTCAATGGGTTATTCTTTTACTTGTTGTTGCGGCTTTCATTCTGTTCTACGCTTTCTGGTTTGCCGCTTCAAAAAAAGCCGTTAAGAAAAAATAATATTTCTTATATCTTCAACGCAGGTTGCAATGAAAGTTGCGCCTGCGTTTTCCAATTCCTCACGGTCTCCGTAACCGAAGGTAACGCCGATGCTGTCAACGCCCGCACCGTTTGCGCCGTTTATATCGAAATGCCTGTCACCAATCATCAGCACCTCTGACTTTTCGGCATTCATACCCTCAACGGCTCTGTTGATAAGTCCGACCTTCGACTGGTCAGCCTTATCGTCGCAAGGAGCTGAAACGAAGCTGAAATATCCGTCAATTTCAATGTGAGCAAGCAGTTTTCTGACAAACCTTTCGGGCTTTGCACTGGCAACTCCGATTTTAATTCCGTTTGCTTTAAGCTCTTTGAAAAGTTCAAGAATTCCGTCGTAAAGCCTGAATTCGTAAATTCCCTTTACCGCATAGATTTCCCTGTATTTTTCAACGGCAAAATGTGCCTGCTCTTCGTTTATATCAAGCTCACGCTTAAACGAATCATAAATGGGCGGCCCGATAAAAGTACGGAGCACCGCTTCACTCAGCGGCTCAAAACCGAGAGCCTCTACTGCATACTGCACGGAGCTGAATATTCCCTCGCCCGTATCTGCGATTGTTCCGTCAAAGTCAAAAAGAACGGCATTATATTTTGAATTCATATTATGCACCTGTTTTTTAAAAGATTTAAGTTATACCGAATTATATCACGGATTTTTAATGCAGACAATACCCGATTTGGCATTTACAAGCGTATTTTTTTGTGATATAATAGCCTTTAATTATAAAGTATTATACCCGAAAGGATCTGAAATATTATGGAATATAAGTTTTCATCGGGCATTGCATCTCTCAAGCCCTCGGTTATCAGAGAGATTCTTAAAAGCTCGGGCAACACAATTCCTCTTGCCGCAGGTAACCCCGCGCCCGACGCTTTTCCCGTTGACGATATAAGAAAAATCGTTGCCGACGTTCTCGAAAATCAACCCATTCTTGCTCTTCAGTACGGCATCACAGAGGGCTACGGTCCGCTTGTTGAGGTTCTTTCAAAGCTTGCAAAAGAACGCTACGGCGCTTACGGTGAAAACGATAAGCTCATCATCACCAGCGGCGCACAGCAGGTAATGAGCCTTGCCTGTCACTGCCTTATCAATGACGGCGACGTTATCATCTGCGAAGAGCCCGCATTCATTGGTGCCCTTAACTGTTACAGAAGCTTCGGTGCAAAGCTTGTCGGTGTTCCGCTTGAAAAAGACGGAATGAACCTTGAAATTCTTGAAGAAAAGCTTAAAACAGAAAAGAACGTTAAGTTTATTTATACAATCCCCAACTTCCAGAATCCCGGCGGCTCAACAATGTCTTTTGAAAAGAGAAAGGCTGTTTACGAGCTTGCAAAGAAATACGGAGTTCTCATTCTCGAGGATAACCCCTACGGCGACCTCAGAGTTTCAGGCGAAAACGTTCCCGCAATCAAGAGCCTTGACGATGAAGGTCTTGTTATCTATTCGGGCTCATTCTCAAAGGTTGTTGCTCCCGGTATCAGAGTAGGCTTCGTCTCGGCAAATGAAGAGCTTATTGCCAAATTCACCGTTGCAAAGCAGACTCAGGACGTTCATACTCCCCTGCTTTCACAGCTTATTGTTTATAAGTGGCTTACCGAATATGACTTCGAAGCCCACATCAGCAAAATTGTTGAAATTTACAGACGCAAACTCAATCTTCTTTGCGACTGTCTTGATAAAGAGCTCGGAGATTTCCTTGAATACCAGAGACCCGAAGGCGGTCTTTTCGTATGGGCAAAGCTCCCCGACGGAGTTGATATGCTTGAATTCTGCAAAAAGTCAAGCGCCGCAGGCGTTTCGGTTGTTCCCGGCAACGCTTTCCTGACCGATTTTGCAGACCCCTGCTCCTATATCAGACTCAATTTCTCAACCCCCTCTGACGAAGACATTGTCAAGGGTGTAAAACTTCTCGGCGAAGTTGCAAAAACCTATTAAAGAAAAGAGGCTATACTTATGGAAAATACAGTTCCCGAAAAAAAGCCGATAGTTTTAAGTGCCATTCAGCCCACTTCAATCCCCACTCTCGGCAACTATCTCGGAGCACTTAAAAACTGGAAGATGATGTGTGAAGACTACAACTGCCTTTATGCCGTTGCCGACCTTCACGCTCTCACAATACATCCCGACCCCGCAAAGCTCCGCCAGCAGATTCTTGAAATGTATGCAATTATGCTCTCAATCGGTCTTGACCCCGAAAAGAACGTTGTTTTCATTCAGAGCATGGTGCCTGCACACGCAGAGCTTGCATGGATTCTTGACTGCTACACACAGTTCGGCGAAGCTTCAAGAATGACTCAGTTCAAGGAGAAATCGCAGAAGCACGCAGATAACGTTAACGTAGGTCTGTTTGCATATCCCGTTCTTATGGCGGCTGATATTCTTCTCTATCAGGCAAACTACGTTCCCGTTGGTGCCGACCAGAAACAGCATCTTGAAATCGCAAGAGATATTGCTGAACGCTTCAACAATCTCCGCGGCAAAACCTTCACCCTTCCCGAGCCCTTTATCGGCAAGGTCGGTGCAAGAGTTATGAGCCTTCAGGATCCCACACAGAAGATGTCAAAGAGCGACCCCAATCCCAAGGCTTCGGTTTCACTGCTTGACACTCCCGATGCAATCCTCAAAAAGTTCAAATCCGCAGTTACCGACAGCGAAGCCTGTGTACGCTATGCAGACGGTAAGGACGGTATCAACAACCTTATGTCAATTTACTCCTGCTGCACGGGTCTTGACTTCGATGCAATCGAAAAAGAATTCGCGGGCAAGGGCTACGGCGACTTCAAGGTTAAGGTTGCGGAAGCCGTTATCGAAGAGCTCCGCCCCGTTCAGGAAAACTATAACAGACTTATGGCTGATAAGCAGTATCTTCTTGATACCGCTGCCAAGGGTGCCGAAAAAGCATCGTACTTTGCAAACAGAACTCTTACAAAAGCAAAGAAAAAAGTGGGCCTTTTGCTCGGTTAATCAGCCCTTTGCATACTTATTTTTGTTAAACCTAACAAATTTGCATAAATATTCAATATCCACTTGATTTTTTGAATATTCGGTGTATAATTAGTGCATAAAAATAAATTCTGATTGGAGATATAACAATGAAAGAAATCAAAAAAGTTGTTCTTGCCTACTCAGGCGGACTTGACACATCAATTATCATTCCCTGGCTTAAAGAAAACTACAACAACTGCGAAGTAATTGCAGTTTCAGGTGACGTTGGTCAGGATTCAGAGCTTGAAGGTCTTGAAGAAAAAGCTCTCAAGACAGGCGCTTCAAAACTTTATATCGAAAACCTTCAGGACGAATTCGTAAGCGACTATATCTTCCCCACTCTCAAGGCAGGCGCTGTTTACGAAAAGGATTACCTTCTCGGTACTTCATTCGCACGTCCCCTTATCGCAAAGAGAATCGTTGAAATCGCTAAGGCTGAAGGCGCTGACGCTATCTGCCACGGCTGCACAGGTAAGGGCAACGACCAGGTAAGATTTGAACTCGCTATCAAGGCATTTGCTCCCGAAATGCAGATTATTGCTCCCTGGAGAATCTGGGATCTTAAGTCACGTGAAGAAGAAATCGAATATGCAGAGGCACACAACATTCCTCTTAAGATTAACCGCGAAACAAACTACTCAAAGGATAAGAACCTCTGGCATCTTTCACACGAAGGTCTCGACCTCGAAGACCCTGCAAACGAGCCTCAGTACAACAAGCCCGGCTTCCTTGAAATGGGCGTTTCACCCGAAATGGCTCCCGACGCTCCCACATACATCACAATCCACTTTGAAAAGGGCGTTCCCACCGCAGTTGACGGCAAGGAAATGGACGGCGTTTCACTTATCAGACACCTCAACAAAATCGGCGGCGAAAACGGTATCGGTCTCAACGACCTTGTTGAAAATCGTCTTGTAGGTATGAAATCAAGAGGCGTTTACGAAAATCCCGCCGGCTCAATCCTTTTCAGAGCTCACGACGTTCTTGAAACAATCACTCTTGACAGAGATACACAGCACTACAAGGAAATCATCGCTCACCGTTTTGCAGAGCTTGTTTACTTCGGTCAGTGGTATACTCCTCTCAGAGAAGCTCTTTCAGCTTTTGTTGACAAGACTCAGGAAACAGTTACAGGCGACGTTAAGCTCAAGCTTTACAAGGGCAACATCATCAACGCAGGCGTAACTTCACCCTACTCACTCTACAGCGAAGACTTCGCAACATTCGATGCTGACGAAGTTTACGACCAGAAGGATTCCGCAGGCTTCATCAACCTCTTCGGTCTTCCCATTAAGGTTAAGGCTATCCTTGAAGCTGAACGCAATAAATAAAAAACACAGAGCCGTCAAAGCTTGACGGCTCTTTTCCCATAACTACAGGAGGAATTTTATGAAGCTTTGGGCAGGACGCTTTTCAAAAGAAGCAGATAAAAAAACCAATGATTTCAATTCATCAATAGCTACAGACTCCAGAATGTATGCTCAGGATATTGAGGGCAGCATCGCTCACGCAACGATGCTTGCCGCTAAAGGCATTATTCCCAAGGAAGACGGCATCGCAATTACTTCGGAGCTTGCAAAAATCAAGCAGGAAATTGCCGACGGCACTCTCCTTATTGACCCCAACGCAGAGGATATTCACACTTTCATTGAGCAGACTCTCACCGAAAGAATAGGCTCAGCGGGTAAAAGACTTCACACAGGCAGAAGCCGTAACGACCAGGTTGCTCTTGACGTACGCCTTTATCTCCGTGACGAATGCGACACAACAATCGATCTTGTAAAGGGTCTTCTTACCGCTCTTGAGAACAAGGGTGACGAATATGCGGGTGCAATTATGCCCGGCTATACGCACCTCCAGAGAGCACAGCCCATCACTTTCAAGGCTCACCTGACAGCATACACCGAGATGCTCACAAGAGACATAAGCCGCCTTGAAGACGCAAAGAAGAGAATGAATTCCTCACCGCTCGGCAGCGGCGCTCTTGCAGGCACAACCTATCCGATTGACCGCTCAATGACTGCTTCACTTCTCGGTTTTGATTCATACACAAAGAGCACTCTTGACGGCGTTGCCGACAGAGATTTCTGCATCGAGCTCGCTTCGGCTCTTTCAATCTGTATGGTGCATCTTTCAAGACTTTGTGAAGAGATTATTCTCTGGTGCTCCTGGGAATTCAAATTCGTTGAGCTTGACGATGCTTTCTCAACGGGCTCAAGCATTATGCCCCAGAAGAAATACCCCGATATTGCAGAGCTTGTAAGAGGTAAAAGCGGCAGAGTTTTCGGCGACCTTATGACTCTTCTTACCGTTATGAAGGGACTTCCCCTTGCTTATAACAAGGATATGCAGGAAGATAAGGATGCAATTTTTGATGCGTTTGATACTGTTAAAATCTGCCTCACAACCCTTATTCCCATGATTGAAACAATGAAGGCTATTCCCGAAAATATGAGAAAGGCTGCCGCAGGCGGATTCATCAACGCAACCGACTGCGCAGACTACCTTGTTTCAAAAGGTTTGCCCTTCAGAGATGCATATAAGGCAACGGGTGAGCTTGTCGCTCTTTGCATAAATACAGGCAAAACACTCGAAACGCTTTCTCTTGAAGAGTATCGGAGCGTTTGCGATCTTTTTGATGACGGAGTTTACGAAGCTATCAAGCTTGAAAACTGCGTTGCAAGAAGAGGAATGTAAAAACAAAAAGCCGTCGTTCTTAACGACGGCTTTGTTTTTTTAGTTTTCTACGTAATCAAAGAATTCAATTTTCACAGTGCTTCTGGGGATATCCATTCGGCAATCTTTAATAACGTCGCCCGCTTTTACGTCGCCGTCATACCATACAGAGAAGAATACGTTTCTTACAACTTCGCCGTCTGCATCATAGCATCTGTAACCGATTCTCATACTTTCGCCCTCGCCAACGCCAAGCATTTCAACGCTTGCATATCCGTCAAGGGTGCCGAGACGGTCAATATCCTCAATCTGAAGATCAATAATCTTTGAGTATGAGTTGCGGTAACCGTAATAGCTCTGGTAAACAACCTCAATGTTATCAATTGTTTCAGAATATTTGCCGTTGTTTTCGCCATCTGCAACATAGGTGTATTCGGGATACATTATATCATCCTTTGAGGTTACAAGAGGCTCTGCGGGTGCAGTTTCGTTATAAGTTGCTTTTTCGGTTGTGTTTTCAGTTGTGGGGGGGTCATCTTTATTTTTATTACATGCCGCAAAAGCAAAAGCCATAACAAAAACAAGAATTAATGCTGCAATTTTTTTGAAATTAAACATATTGTTTACCTCACTTTAATCTTCGTAATTGTGGAATACTACTTTTACGGTATCTTTGGGTACAAGCACCAACGCCGCATCCCATATCTGACCTTCTTCGATATCCTCAATACTGAACACTATGCTTGATTCATCAAGCTTTTTACCGTTTTCATCATATGAAGTGTAGCCGATTCTCATCTCCTCATCGCGCATACCCTTGGCAATCATTCTGACATCTGCACGGCCTGTTACCTGCAAAGCAAAACCTGTACCTTCAAAGCTGAAATCAATATCCTCTATTTCAGCAACACTGTTTCCGTAAACGTAGTAACTGCTCATTACACATTCGATTTCGTGCGTTGTTTTTGCGTAATAAAGAGGCTGGGTCATTCCGGGATAATCCTCAATATTCTCGGGAACAGGAGCCGTCTGACCGTAAGGGTCGACATAGGTGTGCTTTTCAACAGAAGTTACGGCGGGCTTATCAGGAATATTTGAGCAGGCAGTCAGACAAAGTGTCAGAAGCACTGCCGCAATCAGAATTTTAAACACCTGTTTCATATGAATCCGACCTTTCGTTAAGAGTGGTGGTAGTAATCCGAACTGTGTTTTTATCGGATTATTACCAATCGAACTTTGTAAGCTTGCCCTCAAGCAGAAGTTCGGGGAAATTCCACTGGCGAAGCACCTCGTAAACACCGATTGCAACCGTGTTTGAAAGATTAAGGCTTCTTGCCGCAGAGTTGTTTATCATCGGTAATCTTACGCAGTTTTCGGGGTTTGCGTGAAGCAAATCTTCGGGCAAGCCCGCAGTTTCTTTGCCGAAAACAAGATAAGATTTATCGGGATATTCAACCTCAGAATAAATCTTCTGTGCCTTTGTGGAAAAATAAAAGAATTTTCCGTCTTTGTTCTTTTCAAAAAAGTCATCAAGACTTTCATAATAGGTTATGTCAAGCAGGTGCCAATAATCAAGACCCGCCCGTTTAAGCTTTGCATCGTCAACCCTGAAACCCATCGGCTCAACAAGATGCAGTCTTGCTCCCGTTGCCGCACAGGTTCTTGCAACGTTGCCCGTATTCTGAGGAATCTGCGGCTCAACGAGAACTATATTCAACTCTGACATTTTCTGACTTCCTTAAATATTATTGACAATGATTTTGTTCTTACCCTCGGTTAAAATAACAGTGAGTCTTTTTGATTGGAGGGAAAAGAATGTTTGCATCAAACAAAACAGCCGACATCATGAAAGGCATGGGCATCGGTCTTGCCGTTGGCACAGCCGCTACTTTTGCGAGCACCATGATGATGAGCAAAAGCGGCAGAAAAGCATGCAAAAAGAATGCCGCAAAGTGCATGAGAACGGTTGAAGATATGATGAACAGCATCTCAATGATGCGATAATCAGCTGTTAAAATTGCTCATGGCTTTATCTGTGTTGCCGCTTACCATAAGCTCAACGGCTTCACAGGCGTTTTCAGCCGCCTGACGAAGAGCTGTGAGCTCGTCTTTCTTGAAGGTGGAAAGCACCCAGTCTGCAAGCTCATAAGCAGGGTGGGGCTTTTCGCCTATGCCGAGCTTGATTCTGGGGAATTTATCGGAGCCCGTAAGATAAATGATGCTCTTCATTCCGTTGTGGCCGCCGTCGCTTCCCTTTCGTCTGATTCTTAACTTTCCGCAGGGCAGAGAAATATCGTCGAAAACAACAATAACGTTTTCGGGCGGAATTTTATAAAAAGCCGCCGCATCTCTGACCGCTTCGCCGCTGTTATTCATAAAAGTCTGCGGCTTCATAAGAAGACATTTGTGACCGCCGAGCTCTACCATGGCGGTAACTGCTTTAAACTGAATTTTATTTATGCTTACACCTTTTTTATCCGCCAGCAAATCCGCAAACAAAAAGCCGGCATTATGCCTTGTGAGTTCATATTTTTTGCCGGGATTTCCCAGGCAGGCAATTATGAATTCGGGCGGACCCGAAGGTGTTTTTATTCTTGAAAACAATCCCATTTTTTATTCCTTAATTATCAATTTCTGCTTTGATATACTTTGTTTCTTCAACGCTTTCGGTACCGTCATCATACTCAAGAGGAACTTTTGAACAAACTACTTCAATATCCATTGAATCGACTATCTGACGGGTCTGGTCCTGTGTAAGGCTGTCATCGTTGCAGATAACAGCGATTGTTGCACCGCATTCCGCACCGACGTCAAGGTTATAAACCGCACCGAGCGCATTGTAGGTGTTGATGTAAACACCGTCTTTTGCGTTATTTTCGCATCTGAGTCCGTAAACGGCAACCTTTTCATTACCGCTGTTGAAAACGTTCAACGAATAAGTATAAACGTAAAACTCTTCGGGAGTTTCATAATATTTATTCGCAACCTCTTCGCTCATTCCGAAGCCCTCTGTAAGGGTTTTGAAATGGAGTTCTTTATTATCGAGATATGCAAACATAAGCTTTTCATTTTCTTTGAAAGCTTCTGAATCAAGCTCAACGTCTATATATTTTTTTGCACCTGTTACCTCGGCATTCTGTGTGCCGTCGGTATTAGCGTCTCCGTTATTCTTGTTGCAACCCGCAAAAGAAAAAGCAAGCACAGCAATTAAAATCAGAGCCATTACGGCTGAAATGAATTTTTTCATAATATGTCCCTCCGCTGTCAATAAACATTCATAGAATTATTATGACAGATTTTAAATAAAAAAACAATAGCCACTTTATAAATATAATAAAATATTTACAAATAAAAAAACACCGCTCCCGAAGGAGCGGTGAAAACTGCGTTTTATTAATTAAGCCTTTTTCTTGGTGATTGCTTTTATTGTAAAGAGTGTGCCTACAGTAAGAACCGCACCTATGGGAAGAGCAACAATAGCAAGACCCGAGCCTGCAAGCGCACCTGCAATAATATATGTTACAAATGAAATACCTGCAACCGTCATAGCATAGGGAAGCTGAGTTGAAACGTGGTTGATGTGGTTACACTGTGCACCTGCAGAAGCCATAATTGTTGTATCCGAAATAGGTGAGCAGTGGTCGCCGCAAACAGCACCTGCCATACAGGCAGAGATTGCAACGATTGTGAGGGGATTTGTTGCTTCGAATACGCTGAGAACAATGGGGATAAGGATACCGAATGTACCCCAGGATGTACCTGTTGCAAATGAAAGGCCAACTGCGATAAGGAAGATAATAGCGGGAAGAAGTGCCTGGAATGCACCTGCGCTGCCTTCAACAAGCTGTGAAATATAAATTTTTGCACCGAGGCTGTCTGTCATAGCCTTAAGAGTCCAAGCGCAGGTAAGGATAAGGATAGCGGGAACCATTGCCTTAAATCCGTGGGGAAGAGATGCCATAATATCCTTAAAACTGATAACTCTTCTGATAAGGAAATAAATTACAGCAAATACAATTGCAATTGCCGAACCGATAACAAGGCCTACCGAAGCATCTGAATTTGAGAAAGCATTGATAAAGCTTTCGCCGCTGAAGAATCCGCCTGAATAAATCATACCGATAACGCAGGTAATGATAAGAACAACAACGGGAAGAACAAGGTCGATAACTTTGCCCTTGGGGTTAACCGCAACATCGTCATTTTCAACCTTGTCGCCGGTTGTGAAGATGTCGCCGTTTAAAAGAGCGTTCTTTTCGTGAAGCTTCATGGGACCGTAATCAACCTTGCTGACTGCAAGAATAACCATCATAAGGATGGTGAAAAGTGCGTAGAAGTTATAGGGAATAGCCTGAACAAAAAGGCTGATACCACTTTCCGCGCCTGCACCTCTTGCGAAACCTGCAACAGCTGCTGCCCAGGATGAAATGGGAGCGATGATACAAATGGGAGCTGCAGTTGCGTCGATGAGGTATGAAAGCTTTGCTCTTGAAACCTTCTTTTCATCACACACGGGACGCATAACCGAACCTACTGTGAGGCAGTTGAAATAGTCGTCGATAAAGATAAGGCAACCGAGAAGAATTGTTGCGAGCTGTGCTCCTACTCTTGACTTGATGTGCTTTGATGCCCATCTGCCGAAAGCAGCAGAACCGCCTGCCTTATTCATAAGAGAAACAAGCATTCCGAGAAGAACAAGGAATACTATAATACCCATATTGTAGCTATCCGAAAGGCTGGCTACAAAACCGTCAAAGAGAACGTGATTTACTGCTGTTTCCACATTGCCGCCCGCAAATATAAATCCGCCTGCAATTATACCGATAATGAGTGATGAATAAACCTCTTTGGTAATAAGAGCAAGAACGATTGCAATAACGGGAGGAACAAGAGCCCAGATTGTCGCATACTTGCTGATGCTCTCACGGACTTTTGCAATAGCCGTTGCAATATTGGTTTTGAAGTTTTTGTCGTTTGTGAGATTGTCTGCATAGTTGTCAACATACTCGTGAGCGGAATCACCATCAGTAAGGTCGTATTCAACCGCTTCGCCATCAACCTCAACAATGACAACATTCGATTCAACCGCTTCGCCTGCAGCAAACGCCATTGAGGAGAAAATTGAACCGATTACGACAATTGCAAAGAGAATTGCCAGAATTTTTCTGTTGCGTGTCATAGGAATACCTCCATAAAAAATTAAGCTCCGATACACGGCTGTATATCGAAGCATAAAATCATTGTTATATCAAAGATTTCCGATAGCGCTCCACAACCGTGACAGTACACTGCATATTTTACAGTGTCCCGACAGACGCCGCCTCGGGCAAGCTGACATCCGTCTCGGCGAAAGCTCCTTTCGTTTTTCCGTGATTTCCCTACACGGAAAATTACTCTTAACTTTCGCACCTCTATCCCTTTGATATTAACTTATATAATTATTTTTGTCAACAAGAAATTAACTGTTTGTTAATAATTCGCCTATTTTCTCGCTCAATGCCGCCAAATCCGACATATTGAGTGTTTCTGCTCTTACAGACGGCTCGAAGCCGCATTCTTCTATTGCTTTTGCAATTATTTCCTTTGAAACGCCCATACCCGAGCTTATCGAGTTTGCGGCGGTTTTTCTTCTCTGACCGAAGGCGGCGTGCACCATTCTGAAGAAAAGCTTTTCGTCGCTGACGGGATTTTCGGGCTCGGGACGTATATCCATTCGGATTACGCAGCTGTCAACTTTGGGAGCCGGCATAAACGAGCCTGCAGAAACGTCAAAAAGCTTATATGCATCGGCATAATAATCAACAGCCGCCGTTACCGCACCCGAAAGTCTGCTGCCCACAGGTGCGCACAGACGCTGTGCGGCTTCCTTCTGCACCATAACGGTTATTGCTTTGAGGGGAAGCTTGCTTTCAAGCAGAGCCATAATAACGGGCGAAGTTATGTAATAAGGCAGATTTGCGCACACGTAAACGGGCATACCAGCAAATTTTTCTTCAATCAGTGCCGCAAGGTCGGTTTTAAGCACGTCCTGATTTATAATCTCAATGTTATCAAAATCTTTCAAGGTTTCATCAAGAATCGGAAGAAGCTTAGTATCAATTTCGATAACAACAACCTTTTTCGCTCTTTTTGCAAGCTCGGCGGTAAGCACGCCTATGCCCGCACCGATTTCAATTACGCCGCAGTTTTCGTCAATTCCGCTTTCCTCTGCCATTCGGGGACAGATTGAAGGGTTAACTATAAAATTCTGACCGAGCGCCTTGGAAAAATGGAATCCGTGGCGGGCAAGAATATCTTTTACTGTTCCGATATCGGTTAAATTTTTCATTACAAAAGCCTCGTATCATTTATTATTAATTCAAATCCGCATCCGAGCGATTCGGCGGAGTTTTTGCAAAGCACCATTCTTTCAAGGAATATCTCGAAATATTCCATAACGGGACAGATTTCCGTATTGATTTTCAGCGTGAGGATTATCATTTTTTCGTCTGCATCAACTCTGACAGCCGACGACGTTACGGCATTGTTTACCCTGTCGTGTATATCCGTTTTAATCGTTCTTTTGTTACGCACTCTCGATGAACGCACGTCGCTTTTGTCGGCAAGAATCAATGCGGCGGCAATCGGTGTTACGGGTGCGGCGGTTTTTTCATCGTGATGACCTATCGCCGTAATAACCTCGATAACCTCGGTTGCGGGAAAATTCCTCGCACGCAGAAGCTCAAAAGCCAGAAAAGCACCGCTCTGTGCGTGGTCGTAGCGGTTTACCGCATTGCCTATATCGTGAAGCAAACCCGCAATCTTTGCAAGCTCGCAGACTCTTGCGTCATATCCCAGAGCATTCAGAATATCGCTTGCGTCACTGCCCGTTTTAACGGCGTGTGCCATTCCGTGTTCGGTGTATCCTATCTGACCGAGTACGTTGTTTGCCGCTTCAATATAGCTTAATATTTCGCTGTCGCGGCGTAAATTTTCATAGCTTGTCAAAAAATACACTTCCTTTTCCAAAAATATTGTTTACACTTCCGTTGATTTTTATCGAATATATCTTTATAATAAAAGATCGGATAATATATTACGGAGGTTTGTTTATGTCTATTCTTGTTACAGGCGGCGCCGGATTCATCGGCTCACACACCTGTGTTGAACTTCTTAATGCAGGTTACGAAACTATTATACTCGATAATCTTTGCAACAGCAAGAGTGAAAGTGTAAAACGAATCAAAGAAATTACGGGCAAAGACGTTAAATTCTACGAATGTGACATCCGTGACCGTGCAGGACTTGACAAAATCTTTGCAGAAAACAAAATCGAAGCGGTAATTCACTTTGCAGGTCTTAAGGCTGTTGGCGAAAGCTGTGAAAAGCCTCTTGAGTATTACGACAACAATATCGGCGGTACGGTTATTCTTTGCGAAGCAATGAAGGCTGCAGGCTGCAAGAAGATTGTTTTCAGCTCATCGGCAACGGTTTACGGCAGTGAAAACCCCTCTCCTCTTAAAGAGGATATGCCCGAAGGCAAAACAACAAACCCCTACGGCACAACAAAGCTTTACATAGAAAGAATACTCAAGGACCTCTATGCTTCGGATAACGAATGGAGCATCTGCCTTCTGCGTTATTTCAACCCCATAGGTGCTCACAAGAGCGGCAGAATAGGTGAAGACCCCAACGGAATCCCCAACAACCTTGTGCCCTATATTGCACAGGTTGCCATCGGCAGAAGAGAATTCCTCAGCGTTTTCGGCGATGACTACGATACCGCAGACGGCACAGGTGTACGTGACTATATCCACGTTGTTGACCTTGCTCTCGGTCACATCAAAGCAGTCGAAAAAGTTCTTTCCGAAAAGAGCTGCAGCACCTATAACCTCGGCACAGGCACAGGCTACAGCGTACTTGACGTTGTTAAGGCTTTTGAAAAAGCAAGCGGCAAAACCGTTGCTTATAAGATAGTTGACCGCCGCCCCGGCGACATTGCCACCTGCTATTCCGACCCCTCAAAGGCAAAGGAAGAGCTCGGCTGGGTTGCAACAAGAGGAATTGACGAAATGTGCGAAGATTCCTGGCGCTGGCAGTCAATGAATCCCAACGGTTTCTGATTATGAAAAATTACATCTGGGATTTTGACGGTATGCTCTTTGACAGCTACCCTCACATCACTTCGGCATTTATAAAATCACTTTCCGAATCGGGCAAAACGGCTGAATACGACGAGGCGAAGGCTCTGCTTGAAATCACCTACGCTACCGCATACGAGCATTATGCCGTTACCGAAGAAGAAAAAGAGCGATTCAGATATCACGAGCACAACTATATGCTCCGACCGATTGCCGTACCGTTTGAAAACACGTATACTACCCTTGAAACGCTTTTCAACCGCGGCAAAAAACATTTTCTGTATACCCACAGAGGTTTCGAAACCTCTCAGCATTATCTTGAAGAATACGGTATGAAAAAGTTTTTCACTGCCTTTGTTGATTCTTCAATGAAATTCGCTTCAAAGCCGTCACCCGATGCGGTGAACTGGATTTGCGAAACTTACAATCTCGACAAAAGCGAAACCGTAATGATAGGCGACAGAGAAATCGACGTTCTCTCGGGCAAAAACGCTGGCTGTTTCGGCTGCCTTTTCACAAAAAAACAAAGCCCCGGAACCAAAGCCGATTTCGTTGTTACGGATATTTCGCAGATTCTGAATATAGAATAATTTAGGAGGCACAATATGAGAGCTGTTATCACAGTTATAGGCAAGGATATGGTTGGTATTCTTGCAAAGGTTTCAACAGAATGCTCAAACCACAATATCAACGTTCTTGAAGTTACACAGTCAATTCTTCAGGATATGTTTGCAATGATTATGATGGTTGACATCTCAAAATCAGACATTCCCTTTACTCAGCTGAGCGATATGCTCACCAAGGCAGGCGAAGAAATGGGTCTTTCAATCCATGTTATGCATGAAGACATTTTCAACGCAATGCACACTATTTAATCGGGGTGACAAATATGCTCAATGCAAGAGATATTCTTGAAACAATAACAATGATTCAGGATGAACATCTTGATGTCAGAACCATCACGATGGGCATCTCCCTGCTTGACTGCTGTCACAGCGATATTGATGTTATGTGCGGCAGAGTTTACGATAAAATCACACGCTACGCAAAGGACCTTGTCAAAACAGGCGAACAGATTGAAAAAGAGCTCGGTATTCCGATTATTAACAAAAGAATTTCGGTAACTCCCGCGGCAATGATTCTCGCTTCCTGTGACAACAAGGATGCTGTAAAGCTTGCAGTTACGCTTGAAAAAGCGGCTGTTACCTGCGGAGTTAACTTCCTCGGCGGATTCTCGGCTCTTGTACAAAAAGGCTTCGGCCCCGGCGACAGAGAGCTTATTGAAGCTATCCCCGAAGCACTCAGCGTTACCGACCATATCTGCTCATCGGTAAACATCGGCTCAACCAAAACAGGCATCAATATGGATGCCGTTGCAATGATGGGCAAGGTTGTCAGAAAGAGCGCGGAGCTTACCGCAGACAGAGACTGCATCGGCCCCGCAAAGCTTGTTGTTTTCTGCAACGCTCCCGAGGATAACCCCTTTATGGCGGGTGCTTTCCACGGTGCGGGCGAGCCCGACTGCGTAATCAACGTAGGCGTTTCGGGTCCCGGCGTTGTAAGAGCGGCGCTTGCAAAGGCGGGCGACTGTGACCTTACAGAGGTTGCAGACCTCATCAAGAAAACTGCATTCAAAATCACAAGAATGGGTCAGCTTGTTGCAACCGAAGCTTCAAAAAGGCTCGGCGTACCTTTCGGCATTGTTGACCTTTCACTCGCTCCCACACCCGCAATCGGCGACTCGGTTGCCCATATCCTTGAAGAAATGGGTCTTGAATGCTGCGGATGTCACGGCACAACGGCGGCACTTGCGCTTCTCAATGACGCGGTCAAAAAGGGCGGGGTAATGGCATCATCGCACGTCGGCGGTCTTTCGGGTGCATTCATTCCCGTTACCGAAGACGCAGGTATGATTGATGCGGCAAGATGCGGTTGCCTCACACTCAATAAGCTTGAAGCTATGACCGCCGTATGCTCGGTTGGTCTTGATATGATTAACATTCCCGGCGACACACCCGCAGAGGTTATTTCGGCAATCATCGCTGACGAAGCCGCAATCGGTATGGTTAACTCAAAGACAACGGCTGTCAGAGTTATCCCCGCAATCGGCAAGCAGGTTGGCGAAGAATTAAGCTTCGGCGGACTTCTCGGAAGCGGCCCCGTAATGCCTCTTTCAACCTATTCCCCCGCAAAATTCATTAACCGCGGCGGCAGAATTCCCGCTCCCATGCAGAGCCTTAAAAACTAAAAAATCAAACGCACAGCAACTGAATGCTGTGCGTTTTTTGTTTATATTTCCGAAAACTCAAACTCGCCGTCATTATAATCGCAACGGTATTTTTTGCCCGTTTCAAGCTTACCTTCAAGCATCTGCTCGGAGAGTTTATCCTCAATTCTCTGCTGGATTGCTCTTCGCAGAGGTCTTGCTCCGTAAACGGGGTCAAAGCCTGCATCGGCAATTGCGGAAACTGATTCTTCGCTGAATTCAAGCTCCATTTCGAGAGCCTTGACACGCTTTGAAAGATTGGCAAGCAGTCTCTTTGCGATTTCGTTTATATCGTCTTTTGTGAGCTGATGGAAAACGATTATATCGTCAACCCTGTTAAGGAATTCGGGTCTGAAAACGTTTTTAAGCTCGCCCATAACGGCTTCGTGAATTTTCTTGTCGCTCTGCGTCATCGGGCTGTCGGCAGTGAAGCCGAGAGTACCTTTGCCGCTGCCCGCAATCATTTTTGCTCCGACGTTGGAGGTCATTATGATAACGCAGTTTTTGAAATCCACTCTTCTGCCCTGTGAATCGGTCAGAATACCGTCCTCGAGAATCTGCAGAAGCATATTGAAAACGTCGGGATGCGCTTTTTCAATTTCATCGAAAAGCACAACCGAATACGGTCTGCGGCGTACCTTCTCGGTAAGCTGACCGCCCTCGTCATAGCCCACGTATCCGGGCGGCGAGCCGACAAGCCTTGATACCGTATGCTTTTCCATATATTCGCTCATATCGAGCCTTATCATTGCGTTTTCGTCACCGAACATTGTTGATGCAAGAGTTTTGCAAAGCTCGGTTTTGCCGACACCCGTCGGGCCGAGGAAAATGAACGAACCCGTAGGTCTTTTCGGGTCTTTGAGTCCCGTTCTGCCTCTGCGGATTGCCTTTGCAACGGCGGTTACGGCTTCATCCTGACCCACAATTCTCTTGTGAAGCTCCGCTTCCATATTCAGAAGTCTTTCGCTTTCTTCTCTTGTAAGCTGAACAACGGGTATTCCCGTCCACTGCGAAACTATTTCCGCAATTTCCTGCTCGGTTACCTCACCCGTATATCGGGTGCTTTTTTCTTTCCATTGCTGACGCTCGGTTTCAAGCTCTGCGGAAACCTTATTCTTTTCGTCTCTGATTGCCGCCGCCTGTTCAAAATCCTGTGAGTTTACGGCCGCCTGCATTTCTTCGCCGAGAGATTTAAGCTTTTCTTCAAGAGCCTTCAGGTCGGGCGGAGCGGTAAACGCACGAAGCCTTACCCTTGAAGCGGCTTCGTCAACGAGATCAATCGCCTTATCGGGCAGATATCTGTCGCCGATATATCTCGATGACATTTTTACCGCCGCAGAAATTGCGTTATCGGTAATTCTCACCTTGTGGTGCGCCTCGTATTTATCACGGAGTCCGCAGAGGATTTCAACTGCCTCCTCTTCGCTCGGCTCACCGACGGTAACAGGCTGAAATCTTCTTTCAAGCGCGGCATCTTTTTCGATGTGCTTTCGGTATTCCTCAAGCGTTGTTGCGCCGATTACCTGAATTTCTCCTCTTGCCAGCGAGGGCTTGAGGATGTTTGCGGCGTCAACCGCACCCTCTGCCGAGCCCGCACCGATGAGCGTGTGCACCTCGTCAATAAAGAGGATAATATCTCCCGCTTTCTGCACCTCGTCGATGGCGTTGCGGATTCTCTCCTCAAAATCGCCTCTGTACTTTGTTCCTGCAACCATACCCGTTAAATCGAGCGAAAGAATACGCTTGTTGCGGAGCGTTTCGGGAACTTCGCCCGTTGCAATTTTAAGTGCAAGTCCCTCGGCAACCGCCGTTTTACCTACGCCCGGTTCACCGATAAGACAGGGATTGTTCTTCGTTCTTCGGCTGAGAATCTGAATAACTCTTTCGATCTCGTTGTGTCTGCCGATTACAGGGTCGATTCTGCCCTGATTTGCATAAGCCGTCAGATCTCTGCCGAACTGACTGAGCGTGGGTGTATCCGATTTCTCTTTGTTTTCGCCCTTGCCCGAGGTCGGTGACGACGGATTTTTACCGAGTGCGTTCGTCAGGTCATTGAGCAAATCCTGAGGCTGAACACCGAGCTGATTGAGAATTTCCGTTGCCGCACCCGTACCCTCACGGATAATTCCCATAAGGATATGCTCGGTGCCGATATACGAATGGCCCATTCCTCTGCCCTGAATGATTGCAGTATCGATAATATTCTTTGCTCTTGGTGTGAAATCGTTAGGCGAAAGCACCGTGGGAGAGCCGATTCCGATACTGCTTTTTATAATGGATTCAACGTCTGCGTGGGTAACCTTTCTGGCAGTGAGGGCGGTATAAGCCATTCCGCCGCTCTGAGAAAGCAGACCGAGCAGAATATGCTCACTGCCGACGTATGTGTGGCCGAAATTTTCAGCCGATGCTATTGCACTGTTAAGTGAATCGCTGGCTTTCTGTGTAAAGCCTGTAAATCTGTACATTCTTATCCCCCCGTACAGCCATTAACCCTTCAATGCTTCACGCACTGCCGCAGCTCTGATTCTGTCCCTTGCGGCGGGAGAATCCGCTTCGGCGTTGGCAGCACTGATTGTTGCAGGCTGCATATTTACTATAAGTTCATTAATTTTTTCAAGATTTATATCAACTGCTCCCCTTGCCGCACCGAGCCTTACAACGGAAATAAGCTCCATGAATTCATCGGTGCTGAGAAGCCTTGCGTTTGAAAGAATTCCGATTGCTCTGTAAAGCTTATCCTCCTCTGCGGGCTTTTTCATCATTTCCGCAGCGGCGGCTCTTTCCTGGGCAACAAGCTGCAAAACAATTGATTTAAGGTTTGCGATTGCGGTTTCTTCGGTAATACCGAGAGTAATCTGATTGCTTATCTGATAAATATCGCCCTTGGGCTGTGAGCCCTCACCGTAAGCTCCCCTGATTGTCAGACCGAGCTTTGAAACTGTGTTTGCAAGGCGCGAAATCTGACCGCATCTTGTAAGTGCGGGCAAGTGAAGCATAACCGACGCTCTCATTGCCGTACCAAGGTTTGTGGGACAGCTTGTGAGATAACCGATTCTTTCGTCAAACGCATATTTCAGCTTGGAATCAAGCAAAGTATCCAGCTTGTCGGCAATATCGTAAGCCTCTTCAAGGGCAAGACCCGCCTTCATAACCTGAAGTCTGATATGGTCTTCTTCGCAAAGCATAATTCCCACACTCTCGTCGCCCGAAAGCATAAGCGCACTGCCGTCATTCTTGGTTGCAAATTCGGGGCTGATAAGGTGTCTTTCTGCAAGCGATACCGCCTGAAGTCTGGTTAAATCCTTCATTTCGATAAAACTGAAATCATTATTATCATTTTCAAAAAGTGCCGATTTAACAAGAGAATTAACGCTGTTTTTTCCCGCAACGTCAAGCCTTACGGGGAAAGGATATTCCTCAAGGTTTCTGGCAAGGCGGATTCTTGTGCTTAATACGACGTCGCCCTGGTCGCCTTTTTCAATATACCATTTACTCATTTGCCTTCCCCTCCTTTAAGTGCTTTGATTTCGTCTCTGATTTTTGCCGCGGTTTCAAATTCCTGCTGTTCAACCGCTTTGTTCATTTCAAGCTGAAGCTTTTCGATTTTTTCTTCAACGGTTTCCTCTTTTGCCTTTTCGGGCGCGGGCATACTTGACTTGCCGCTGTGCTTGATTTTGCCGTGAATTCTCTGGATTGACGGCAGAAGCTTATCGTAGAAAGTACGGTAGCACTCTGCACAGCCTACCTTTCCCTCACGCACAATATCGTCAAAAGCGGCACCGCATTTGGGACAACGGTGCGATTTGCCCGCCGAAAGCGTGGGCATCATATCTCCGAGCAAGCCGCCGAAGATTTCCGAAAGGTTAAGACCGAAGCCCGAAAAGACGTCGGAATAACCGAGGTGGGCGGCACAGCTTGAGCAAAGATGGCTCTCCGCCATATCGCCGTTGATTATCTGTTTGATGTGAGTTGTTGCTTCATTCTTTCCGCAATTCTGGCATAACATAATCTGTCATCCTTTCCTGTTTTATAACGAATTATATACAATAAGCATCTGTTTGAATACCGATGCTCTTACTCTGTCCCTGACGGGTATGGGCAAACCCCTGAACGAATTATCGCCTGTTGCGGCAAGCATAAGCTTTGCGGATTTCGTATCAAGGATTCCCGCATTCACAAGGTTAAGTATATGAGCTCTGCAGGCGGAATAATCAATTTCTTCGCCGATATGATTTACCGCGTGCATTATGGCAGAGGGTCTGTCAAGGCTCACCCTTGTGATTTTGATGTAACCTCCTCCGCCTCTGCGGCTTTCAACAATATACCCGTGCTCAGGCGTGAAACGTGAGGAAATAACGTAGTTAATCTGACTCGGTACGCAACCGAGGGTCTGGGCAAGCTCGTTACGCTGAATTTCGGTTGTGCCGTTTTCTTCAAGCATTTCAAGGAGCATTCTTGCTATATCATTGCTCAGGCTCATATTATCATTCCTTTTCGGTTTTTGACTTTGACTTTCTTTGACCTTTGACTTTATTATAGACCCGAAAGGTCAGAAGGTCAAAGGTCAGAGAAAGTCAAAACAGATTGTTTTTGTTTTGATTTTTGAGTTTATCGCCTGTTTGCTTCGATTTTCTCTGCTTTTCTTGATTTTTTAAATTTTTTGACCTTTCAGACCGTTTTTTGACCTTTTGAATTGTAAATAATGTGTTAACGCCCTTCTGCGCGTCTGCTCAATATACATTATAGGCTTTTCTTCAAAGAAAAAAAACACGGTAACGTCAGACCGTCTGCTTCTTGCTGGCGGTTTTGTTACTTTACAACCCAATTTAATAATGTTATAATATATAGAAAACTGATTTTCGGGAGGGTAATATGGAATTCAGGCAGGAATATCTCGGCGGCGGAATCACCGCCTTTGTATCACAGGCTCACACCTTCGGCACCGATGCCGTGCTGCTTGCTCATTTCGCATCGCCCTCAAAAAGAGCCGTCTGTTGCGACCTCGGCTCGGGTTGCGGAATTATTCCCCTGCTCTGGTGCAAAAAGGAGACGGGCAAAATCACCGCAGTTGAAATTCAGCCGCTCGGTGCAGAGCAGATTGAAAAGGCTGTTGAATTCAATTCATTACAGGAGCGTCTGACGGCAGTTAACGCCGACCTCAAGGAGCTTAAAGGCGTTGTGCCTTTCGGATGTTTCGACCTCGTCACGATGAATCCTCCCTATAAAGCCGCGGGTGCGGGAATTGAAAGCACGTCGGGTGCGGATAAAATCGCCCGCCACGAAACGATGTGCACCTTTACCGATATTTGTAAAACCGCCGCAAAGCTTCTCAATTTCGGCGGCAGACTTTGTATGTGCATCAGACCCGAGAGACTCTGCGAGCTCTTTTTTGAAATGAAATCGGCGGGCATCGAGCCCAAAAGACTCCGCCTTGTTTCAAAATGCGCGGGTAAGGCTCCGTGGCTTGCCCTTGTTGAAGGCAGAAGAGGCGGAAAAAGCGGTATGACCGTTGAGCCTGAGCTTTTTGTTCACAGCGAAAACGGATATTCCGACGAAATGAAAGAAATTTACGGAGATTATCTTCTTGAAAACCGAGGTGAAAACACTTGAGCGGAACTTTATACGTAATCGGCACCCCCATCGGCAATCTCGGTGATATTTCACCCAGAGCCCTTGAAACGCTTGAAAAATGCGATTTTATCGCCGCGGAAGATACCCGCGTTACCCTCAAGCTGTTAAACCACTTCGGCATAAAAAAACCGATGGTAAGCTACTTTGAACATAATAAATTTGAAAGAGGTCCGATTATAGCCGACCGTCTGCTTTCGGGCGAAAACGGTGCAATCGTTACCGATGCGGGTATGCCCGCAATATCAGACCCCGGTGAAGACCTTGTCAGACTCTGCATTGAAAAAGGCATAAAGGTTGAGGCTGTGCCCGGCCCGTGTGCATTCGCAACCGCCCTTGCAGTTTCGGGTATGCCCTCACGCAGATTCACCTTTGAAGGCTTTTTGCCCACTGAAAAATCTGCAAGAAAGGCCCATATTTCTTCTCTTGTCGGCGAAGAAAGAACAATGATATTCTACGAAGCACCCCACAAGCTTTCGGCAACGCTTACCGACCTTGCCGCCGCTCTGGGCAACAGAGAAATTGCCATTGTGCGTGAGCTTACAAAAATTCACGAGCAGGTAATCAGAATTCATCTCTGCGATGCCGCCGAAAAATATTCAAAGGAAGACCTCAAAGGCGAAATCGTGCTGATTATAGGCGGTGCGGAGCACAAAGAAGAAGAGCAGATGACTCTTGAACAGGCAATTGTTTACGCAAAAGAGCTTGTTGAAAAAGGCGAAACAAAAACTTCCGCCGCTAAAATTGCCGCCAAGGAAAGCGGTTTCAAAAAAGGCGATATTTATAAATCACTGATTGAGGAGGAGTAATATGCTTCAGTTTTATCTCGAACACCCGTATTTCATTGCATTGATTGCGGCACTTGTGATTTTTGCTCTCTGGGTTTGTTACAAGGCTGCCAAGGCGGGTTCAAGAAGAAACGCCGCAAACGAAAAAACCATTAAAAAAATCAAGGAAGAAAACGAGCTCACCAACGAGTTTGCCATTCTTACCGAAAGCTCAATTTCATCCGCCGATCCCGAAAGACTTTTCAAGGGAATTGCTCTCAATCTTCAGAAAAGAGTATCCGAAAAAGACGATATTCTTGCCGAATACAATTCTCTTACCGATGAGCAGAAAGAAATCTACGCTCTCTATTCGGTTATTGATGACGGCAGCGAAAATTTAAGCGGATTTTTCTCGGCTTCAACAAAGCCCCTCACCACCGACGCTTTCAGTGCTTTCAAACGTCTTTATGAGGGCAGAGCCGTTGAAATTTTTGAAAAAGAACTTCTTGCTCACGATTCCGATAACGAAAACGTTTCGTTCATTCCCGAAGAAATCGAAAAGCTCGATAAAGAATTCAAAGAGCTTGCTCCCGCTGATGAAATCTGCAAAAAAGCAGGCGAATTTATAAAGACCTGCTCCGATAAATTCATTTAAAGCAAAGGAGAAATAAAAATGAAAAAATTACTGTGCCTCATTCTTGCTGCGGCTCTGATGCTCTCAATGAGCGTCTTTGCTCACGCTGAGCAGACGGACGGAATCGCCCTCACTTTCGGCGATGACGGCAAATTCACCGTGCTTCAGATAAGCGACCCTCAGGATGACCATTTCCCTGCTTTCGATATGGTAAACCTCATTGAGATTGCCATCAAAGAAACAAATCCCGACCTTATCGTTTACACGGGCGACATCGTTGAAGACAGCCGTGCAGGTGACTTCGGCGTTGACGGTGAAGACGGCAGAGAAGGCGTAAAGGTTGACAGCTACGAGCAGTGCCTTGCAAACGTAAAAGCAACCTGCAAAGCTGTTTTCACTCCCGCAGAAAACGCAAAAATTCCTTTTGCCGTAACTCAGGGCAACAACGATTATAAAGGCGGCATAACAAACGAAGACTGGCTTGAAATCTACGCAAGCTACGAATACTGCGTAACAAACGACGAAAGCCCCGACGGAGACGGCAGAATCGACTATAACCTTGAAATAAAATCGGCTGACGGCAAAACCGTTTTCAATATCTGGCTTATGGATACCAAAGGCGGCGGCGTATATGAAGAACAACTCGATTGGTATAAGAGCGAAAGCGCCGCTCTCAAAGAAGCAAACGGCGGCGTGGCAGTGCCCTCAATTCTTTTCCAGCATATCCCCGTTGTTGAAATCGGCAATTTCTTTGAGGAATGCAATTTCTGGGATGAGGGTGCGGTCAGCGTTGACGGCAAGTGCTACCGCCTCAACCACGAGCTCGCAAACGGCTATCATATGAGCGCAGAAATTCCCGGTCAGTCCTCAGAGCAGTTCAAAACCTGGAAAGAATGCGGCGATATTCTCGGCGCATATTTTGGTCACTGGCACACCGAGGGCTATACAGGCACCTGGGACGGCATTGAGCTCGGTATGACCTACGGTGCGGAATTTGCAAAGCCCGGCCCCTACGGTATCAGACTTTTCACAATCAGCGAAAATGACGTTGAAAACTATGAAAACGAGCTTTACACCTACGAAGGCAGTGTAAAGAAAGGCAATGCAAGACTTGAACTTCAGGTTGACACCGATTATGAGGTGTATAACAACATTTTTGAAAAGATAATCGCATTCTTCAAAAATACATATTTAATTATTGAAAGAGCAATAACAAGCACTTTTGCATAATTGCCATACGTAAAGTATATATAACGAAATATTGACAATCGTTAATTTTTTGGTATAATATTAAAGGTTAATCAAAATTCTATATTAGGAGAGATAAATATGGCATTAGTAACAACCAAAAAGATGTTTGAAGACGCTTACAAGGGCGGCTACGCTGTAGGTGCTTTCAACGTAAACAACATGGAAATCATTCAGGGTATTGTTGAAGCAGGTAAGGCTCTCAACGCTCCCCTCATTCTTCAGGTTTCAAAGGGCGCAAGAGCTTATGCAAACCACACTTACCTTGTAAAGCTCGTTGAAGCAGCTGTTGAAACAACAGGTCTTCCCATCGCTCTTCACCTTGACCACGGCCCCGATTTCGAAACTTGTAAGGCTTGCATCGACGGCGGCTTCACATCAGTTATGATCGACGGCTCACACCTTCCCTACGAAGAGAACGTTGCTCTCACAAAGAAGGTTGTTGACTACGCTCACGCTCACGGCGTTGTTGTTGAAGGCGAACTGGGTCAGCTTGCAGGCATCGAAGACGACGTTAACGTTTCAGCTGAAGACGCTTCATACACAAACCCCGCAGAAGTTATCGACTTCGTTACAAGAACAGGCGTTGACTCACTTGCTATCGCTATCGGCACAAGCCACGGTGCATTCAAGTTCAAGCCCGGTCAGGATCCCAAAATCCGCATCGACATCCTTGAAGAAATCGAAAAGAAGCTTCCCGGTTTCCCCATCGTTCTTCACGGTGCTTCATCAGTTATTCCTGAATTTGTTGACCAGATCAACGAATTCGGCGGCAAGATGGAAAACGCTATCGGTATTCCCGAAAGCGAACTCCGCAAGGCTGCAGAACACGCTGTTTGTAAGATCAACATCGACTCAGACCTTCGTCTTGCAATGACAGCTGCTATCAGAAAGTATATGGCAGAGAACCCCGGTCACTTCGACCCCAGACAGTATCTTGCTCCCGCACGTACCGCTATCCAGGGTATGGTTGAGCACAAGATCAAGAACGTTCTCGGCTGCGACAACAAAGCATAATTTGTTTGTTAACCGCCTCATTTTTTGGGGCGGTTTTTTTCGGGATTAACCCGATATAATATTGACTTGATATATATAAATATGTTATATTAATATGAAAGGAATCTTCGGGCATTCTTGCTTCGGAGATAAAATATGAAGGGAGCAAAGTTCTCATGAGCTACATTTTCAAAAACTGCAAAGTTTTCCGTTCAGGCACTTTTAAAACTGAGGATATACGTGTTTGCGGTGAAGTGTTTGCTCCCGTTACCGACGACGCTGAAATCGTTATCGATTGCGGCGGAATGTATGTATTGCCCGGTTTTGCAGATGTTCACGTTCATCTGCGTGAGCCGGGTTTTATTTATAAAGAAACCATCAAAAGCGGCTCGCTCGCTTCTGCCGCAGGCGGCTACACAACCGTTTGCTCAATGCCCAACCTCAAGCCCGCACCCGACTGTATTGAAAATCTTTCGGTGCAGCTTGAAGCAATTAAAAAAGACGCTTGCATAAACGTTTTGCCCTACGGCACAATAACCGTCGGTCAGAATGGCACAGAGCTTGCGGATATGGACGCTATGGCAGATTACGTTGCAGGTTTTTCCGATGACGGAAAGGGCGTGCAGAGCGAAGAGATGATGCTCGCCGCGATGAAAAAAGCAAAGTCACTCGGCAAAATAATCGCCGCTCACTGCGAAGATAACAGCCTTCTCAGAGGCGGATATATACACGACGGCGAATACGCTAAAGCACACGGGCACAAGGGCATCTGCTCCGAATCCGAATGGGGTCCCATCAAGCGTGACCTCGGGCTTGTTGCAAAAACAGGCTGTGCTTACCACGTTTGCCACATTTCAACCAAAGAAAGCGTTGAGCTTATCAGACAGGCAAAGAAAGCGGGCGTTAACGTAACGTGCGAAACAGGTCCGCACTATCTGCTGCTTGACGATTCCGACCTTAAAGAAGAGGGCAGATTCAAAATGAATCCTCCTCTGCGCTCAAAGGCAGACAGAGAAGCTCTTCTTGAGGGTATCTGCGACGGTACGATTGATATGATTGCAACCGACCACGCACCCCACTCTGCAGAAGAAAAAAGCAAAGGTCTTGCAGGCAGTATGATGGGCATTGTCGGCATCGAAACCGCCTTTCCTCTGCTTTATACCTACCTTGTAAAAGCAGGTATAATCGATATGGCAAGACTTGTTGAACTTATGCACACGGCACCTTGCAAGCGTTTCGGCTTCGGCGGTGAAATTGAAAACGGTGCTCCCGCAGATTTCACAATATTTGACCTTGATTCAAAATATACAATCGATCCCGAAAAGTTTTTATCGATGGGCAAAGCCACTCCGTTTGACGGCTACGAAGTCTACGGTCGCTGCCTTATGACGGTATGCGGCGGAAAAATCGCCTTTGATAACGGAACTCTGAAAAGAATTTGAAAGGAATAATATTATGCAGCAAAGCATTTTTACCATAAAGACAAACATCTGCATTGCAAAGGGTGTTTACGAAATGGTGCTCGTGGGCGATACCTCCGACATCACCGCTTCAGGTCAGTTTTTAAACATAAAGCTTGACGGCTTCTATCTTCGCAGACCCATTTCAATCTGCGATTGGGATAACAAAACCGTAACAATTATCTATAAGGTTGTCGGCAAGGGCACAGAATATATGGCAACCCTCACAGAAGGCGCACAACTTGATATCCTTACAGGTCTCGGCAACGGCTATGACCTTGAAAAGAGCGGCGACGCGCCCCTGCTTGTCGGCGGCGGTGCAGGCGTGCCCCCTCTTTACAACCTCGCCAAAAAGCTTATAGCTCAGGGCAAAAACGTTAAAGTTATTCTCGGCTTCAACACTGCCGACGAAGTTTTCTATGAAGATAAATTTGCCGCACTTGGCGCGGAAACTTTCGTTACAACTGCCGACGGTTCACACGGAATCAAAGGTTTTGTAACAAACGCTCTCGGTGATGCAGGCAATTTCACTTATACCTATGCTTGCGGTCCCGAGCCTATGCTCAAAGCACTTTACAACGCTTCGGAGGTTTCGGGTCAGTACAGCTTTGAAGAGCGTATGGGCTGCGGCTTCGGAGCCTGTATGGGTTGCTCTTGCAAAACAAAATACGGCAATAAACGAATCTGCAAAGACGGTCCCGTTCTTGAAAAGGAGGAAATTATATGGTAAAAACAGCTGTTAATCTGTGCGGAATAGAGCTGGATAATCCCATTATCCCCGCCAGCGGTACCTTTGGCTACGGCTATGAATTTGCAGAGCTTTACGATATTAACTGCCTCGGCACTTTCTCATTCAAAGGCACAACAAAAGATCCCCGCTTCGGCAACCCCACGCCCAGAATCGCCGAATGCCCCGCAGGTATGATAAATGCGGTTGGTCTTCAGAATCCCGGTGTTGAAAAGGTTATCGGTGAAGAACTCCCCAAGCTTAAGGAATGCTTCTCAAAGCCCGTTATGGCAAACGTAAGCGGCTTTGCGGTCGAAGATTATGCATACACCTGCGAAAAGCTCGATAAATGCGAGCAGGTCGGCTGGCTTGAGGTTAACGTAAGCTGCCCCAACGTACACGGCGGCGGTATGAGCTTCGGTACAAATCCCGAAGCCGCGGCAGAGGTTACAAGAGCTGTTAAGGCGGTAACAACAAAGCCTGTTATCATCAAGCTTTCACCCAACGTTACGGATATTGTTTCCATTGCAAAGGCTTGCGAAGAAGCAGGTGCGGACGGCATCAGCCTTATAAACACTCTTCTCGGGATGAGAATTGACCTTAAAACCAAAAAGCCCGTTATCGCAAACAAAATGGGCGGTTTTTCGGGCAGTGCCATCTTCCCCGTTGCGGTAAGAATGGTTTATCAGGTTTCACAGGCAGTCAGCATTCCCGTTGTGGGAATGGGCGGCATTTCAACTGCGGAAGACGTTATTGAAATGATGCTTGCCGGTGCAACCGCAGTGCAGGTAGGTGCGGCAAACCTTGTTGACCCCTTCGCCTGCAGAGATATTGTTAATAATTTACCGTCAGTCATGGAAAAATACGGTGTTAAGGATTTAAAAGAAATTATCGGAGGTGCTCATTAATTATGGGAAAAGACGTAATCGTTGCCTGCGACTTTGCGGGCAAAAAGGAAGTATTTGATTTTCTTGACAAGTTCACAGACGTAAAACCCTTTGTAAAAATCGGTATGGAACTTTTCTATGCTGAAGGTCCTGAAATCGTAAGAGAAATCAAGGCAAGAGGCCACAAGATTTTCCTTGACCTCAAGCTCCACGATATCCCCAACACAGTTAAAAAGGCTATGGCCGTTCTTTCAAGACTTGACGTTGATATGACCAACCTTCACGCAGGCGGTACTGTTGCAATGATGGAAGCTGCAATCGAAGGCCTCACCCGTGAAGACGGCTCAAGACCCATTCTCATCGCCGTTACACAGCTCACGTCAACCAGCCAGGAAAGAATGGAAAACGACCTTCTTATCAAGGCTCCCCTTGACGAGGTTGTTATGCACTACGCGGAAAACGCAAAGGTTGCAGGTCTTGACGGCGTTGTTTGCTCACCCCTTGAAGCCGGCAAGGTTCACGAGCGTTGCGGCAAGCAGTTTGTAACAGTTACCCCCGGCGTTCGCTTTGCAGACGGCGACATCGGTGACCAGGTAAGAGTTACAACTCCCGAAAAGGCAAAGGAACTCGGCTCTGATTACATCGTAGTCGGCAGACCCATCACAGCCGCTGCTGACCCCGTTGCCGCATACAAAAGATGCGTTGCAGAATTTTGTGATTAATTAAATAAAGATATAAGGAGATAAAAAAATGAAAGAACTTATTGCAAAAGATTTGCTCTCAATAAAAGCTGTTTTCTTCCGCCCCGAAGAACCCTTCACCTGGGCAAGCGGAATCAAAAGCCCCGTTTACTGCGACAACCGTCTTACCCTTTCAGATATTAAAGTTCGTTCGGACGTAGAAAACGGTCTTGCAACTCTCATCAAAGAAAACTATCCCGAATGTGAAGTTCTTATGGGCACAAGCACCGCAGGTATCGCTCACGCAGCCATCACAGGTCACATCCTCGGTCTCCCCATGGGTTACGTTCGTTCAGGCGCAAAGGATCACGGCAGAAACAACCAGATCGAAGGCAAGCTCCTTCCCGGTCAGAAGGTTGTTGTTGTTGAAGACCTTATTTCAACAGGCGGCAGCGTTATCGAAGTTGTTGACGTTCTCCGCGAAGCAGGTGCAGACGTTCTCGGCATCGTAAGCATCTTCACATACGGTATGCAGAAGGGTCTTGACCGCCTTGCAGCCGCAAACGTTAAAAACATCAGCCTCACAAACTTTGACGTAATCGCCGAAGTTGCAGCAGCAGAAGGCTACATCAAACCCGAAGATATTCAGCGTCTTATCGCTTTCCGCAACAATCCTTCAGACGAAAGCTGGATCGGTGCATAATTAACCTCTGCAAAAATTAAGGAGGCAATATGAAAAGTTTAATTGATATAATGGAACTTTCCACCGCTGAAATCGATGAGCTTATCGAGGTTGCGCTGGATATTATTGATAACCCCGCAAAATATTCGGAAAAGTGCAAGGGCAAAAAGCTCGCTTCACTTTTCTTTGAGCCCTCAACAAGAACACGCTTAAGCTTTGAAGCGGCTATGTATGAGCTCGGCGGTAACGTTATCGGTTTCTCCGAGGCTACAAGCAGCTCCGCCGCAAAGGGCGAAAGCGTTGCCGATACCGCACGCACAGTAAGCTGCTATGCCGATATCATTGCAATGCGTCACCCCAAGGAGGGTGCACCCTACGTTGCATCGCTCAAAGCAACAATCCCCGTTATCAACGCGGGTGACGGCGGTCACAATCATCCCACTCAGACGCTTGCCGACCTTCTCACAATCCGTAAGGAAAAGGGCAGATTTGACGGTCTTACAATCGGCGTTTGCGGCGACCTTAAATTCGGCAGAACGGTGCATTCGCTTATCGGCGCTATGTCACGCTACGATAACGTGAGATTCGTTCTTATTTCTCCCGATGAACTCAAGGTTCCCGAATACATCAAGGCTGACATCCTTGACCCCAAGGGCATTGAGTACGTTGAATCAACAAGCCTTGAGGCGGTTATGCCCGAGCTTGATATTCTCTATATGACCCGTGTTCAGAGAGAGCGTTTCTTCAACGAAGCTGATTATATCAGACTCAAGGATACCTATATTCTTACAACAGACAAGCTCTGCAACGCAAAGAGTGACCTTTGCATTATGCATCCCCTGCCCAGAGTCAACGAGATTTCAATCAACGTTGACGATGACCCCAGAGCTTGCTATTTCAAGCAGGTGCTTTACGGCAAATATATGCGAATGGCTCTTATTCTTAAACTTCTGGAGGCGGCAAAATGATTGTAGGTCAGATTAAAGACGGCATCGTGCTCGACCATATCACAGCCGGTCGCTGCATGGATATTTATAATATTCTTAAGCTTGGCGAAATGGAATGCACCGTTGCGATGATTAAAAATGCCGACAGCAAGAAAATGGGCAAAAAAGATATCATCAAAATCAACGACGTAATTGAAATTGACCTTGACGTTCTCGGTTATATCGACCCCGGTATCACCGTTAACATCATTCACGACGGCAAGCTCTTCAAACGTAAAAGACTTACTCTTCCCGATCAGGTTACAGGCGTTATCAAGTGTAAAAACCCCCGCTGCATAACCTCGGTTGAGCAGGAGCTTCCCCACAAATTCAAGCTTACAGACCGTGAAAACAAGGTTTATCGCTGTATTTACTGCGAAAGCAAGGCAAAAGATAATAAATAAAAAAAATCCGGATTACTCTCACCGAGCAATCCGGATTTTTATTTTGACTGTATTAACCTAAATCGGGTTCGTCATCGAGAACAGCTTCTGCTACCTCAAAGCCTTCGGTTTCAAGAACTATAAGCTCGTTCTTGCCCTCTTTAAGGAAGGGCGCGGGAAGATAAGCCGAATGCTGAGGGCCGACGTTCCAATGTCTTGAAAGCACTCTGCCGTTGATTACTATTATGCCCTTTGTAAAGGTAGGAAGCTTTACAAAAGTGTCGCAGCATTCGTCAATTTCGAACTCTGCTTTAAGAAGTGTCGGTGTGCCGTCAAAAGCATTTACGCCTTCTTTGAAATCAACCTTATCAAGATTATCAAGAGGTAAACAGTAATTCTGCCAATGATAGATAAAGTTGTTTCCAAAGCCGATGCCTTCCGTTACACCCTTTTTATCCCTGAGGTGAGCGCCGTAATTGACTCTGCCCATATTTTCAACAAGCACCGCAAGCTCCGCGCCGTCTTTGCCGATGCTGAGTTTCACCTGAGGCGATTTATCGTTTCTGTACTGAATTCCCTTGAACTCGCCGTCAAGGTAAATATAGCCTCTGTCGTGAACGTTCTGAAGTCTTAAAGGCTGTTCCTCGCGGGGACCTCTGACTTTTGTTTTATAAAGTATGTAACCGTAGCCCTGTCCGAGCTTTTCCATTGTTTTGGGAGTAACGGTTTCAACGGGTGTTGCAAGATTATCGGCATTTTCAAGAAGATTTGCGCTGTGCGTAAACCTGACTGTGCCGTATTTTTTCTTCTTAATGGGTGCGGGAAGATCAACCTCGGGCACGGGAGCATATTTCGCAATAACGTCTCTGATTTTAAAATACTTTTCGGTAAGCTCACCGTTTTCATTAACGGGGGCATCGTCGTCATAGCTTGAAACAGTGGGCTCGTAGAATTCATATCTGTTGGCGCCGTTCATATAGCCGAAATTCGTGCCGCCGTGGAACATATAAGCCGAAACACTTCCGCCCTCGGCAAGGATTTCGTCAAGAGCCTTTGCCGCATCCTCGGGGTTTCTGCTGTGGTGCTCCTCTGTCCAATGGTCAAACCAGCCGTTCCAGAATTCGGTGCACATAAGAGGACCGTCGGGCTGATATTCACGCAGCCTTGCAAACTGTTCCTTGGCTCTTGAGCCGAAGTTTGCGGTTTTGTGGATTTCGGGCACTGTGCCGCCCGTAAGCATCTGATATTCCGCACCGTCTGAGGTGAAAAGAGGTACGTTTATGCCCCTGTCGGCAAGACCTTTTGCAACGTAGCGGATATATTCGCTGTCATCACCGTAACTGCCGTATTCATTCTCAACCTGAACAAGAATTATGTTGCCGCCCTCGGTTATCTGATGCTTTGTTATTCTGGGAATAAAATCATCGAAAAATCTGTCAACTGCCGCAATATAGTTTTCTTCCATACAGCGAAGCTGAAGCTCATCGTTTTTAAGAAGCCACCAGGGCAGACCGCCGAAATCCCACTCCGAGCAGATATAGGGTCCGGGTCTTACGATAGCATAAAGACCGAGCTCCTGTGCAATATCAAGGAAATTCTCAATATCGAGCATATCTGAATAATCGAACACGCCCTCCTGCATTTCGTGCATATTCCAGGCAACGTAGGTTTCAACCGTATTGAAACCGCAAGCCTTGAGTTTGATAAGTCTGTCGCGCCAATACTCGGCGGGCACTCTGAAATAATGAATGGCACCCGCTATAACTCTGAAAGGCTTTCCGTCAAGATAAAAGCCGTCTTTTTCTATTGCAAAATTACTCATAACACACCTCAATCGGGTAATTCTTCTCTTTCATAGGGAAATTCGCTGAAAACTTCAAATTTCTTTGCTCTCATCCAGAGCGACGGATTAACCTTGATTGTAAATCCGCAGCCGTTGGGAGTAAGCCATTCGTGCATCGGATATTCGGGAATTCCGTAAGCGGCAAGAATGGTCATAATCACGCCGCCGTGAGTTACGATTGCGGCAGAGGTTGTGCCTGTTTTCATAAGACCTTCCGCAACCTTTTCAAAGGTTGAGCAGACTCTTTCGCTGAACGCTTCGTTGCTTTCTCCGAAAGGCGGAGCAACACCCTTTTCACCCGCAAGCCAGCGGGGAAAAACAGGGCTTTTTTCAAGGTCTGCGGCGGTTTTATTTTCAATCTCGCCGAAGTTATATTCAATAAAGCCGTCAATTACGATTGCCTTGTTGTCGGGATAAAGAACCGAAGCCGTTTCGCGGCATCTTTTCAAAGGACTTGTAAACACAGCTTCAACGGGGGGATAAATAAGCTCGTTTTTCATTGAAGCAAGCTGTGCCTTGCCCTCTTCGCTGACGGGCACGTCGGTATGCCCGATATATCTGCCTTCAAGATTTTCATCTGTGAAAGCATTTCTGATTAAGAGAATGGTATAGGATTTCATTTTTCCTCCAAAAAAGGGGTTATTTTTCTGTCTGTTTTGTCAATATACAAAAAGTATATTTCTGTGTATAATTTATACAATCAGTTTATAGGAGTGGATTGTGTGGAAAGAAAATTTCCTATTATCCTTTGTGAATTAAGAAAAGAAAAAGGTCTGAGTCAGAAAGAAACCGCCGCAAAACTCGGTATTTCACAGGCTCTGCTTTCTCACTATGAGAAAGGTATAAGAGAATGCGGTCAGGAATTTCTGATTAAAGCCGCAGATTTTTACGACGTATCCTGCGATTATCTGCTTGGCAGAACAGAGCTGCGTGACCGTTCAAGCGGACTTGAAACTCTGCTTTCGGAAGCTGACAACCATAAATTAAGCCCAAACGCAAAAACCTACATCAAGGCGGCAGTTATTGCCAGCGACCTTATGAAAAAGAACGATTCTCTTTCAGGTGTCAAGCTTGATATGCTTATGGGTATTGGTTTTTACAAGGTTCTTCTTATGCAGGCAAAAGCAGGCAATCTGCCGAAAAACTGGATAAATCAGGCAAACGTCAACGGAGAAATCTGCTGTGACCCGATGTATCTTGCCGTTGCCGAATACGCTTGCTACGATGCCATCAAGCCTGTCAAAGCTAAAAAGCCGATGCCCGATGCGCCCGTACCCGAAGCAATAAAAATTCTTGTCGATGCGGTTGAGGATTATATTTTCACATCCTGTGCGGAACATCTGCCGCCTATGCCGACAAAGTATTTAAAATAACAGGTAATTTACCAATAGTCAATGCGGAGCCTCAGAGAGGCTCCGCTTTTTGTTTACATATTTTCGTAAAGAGCGATATACTCTTTTGCAGAGCGACCCCAGCCGTTATCGCATTTAAGTGCTCTCTTAACAAGCTTCTGCCACTCATCCTTATCTTCGTAAACCGCAAGAGCTCTTCTGATTGCGTCAAGCATATCAAAAGCATCGTAGCTCTTGAAGGTGAAGCCGTTGCCCTTACCGTCACCGCTGTCGGTGATGGTATCTTTAAGACCGCCTGTTTCTCTTACGATGGGCACTGAGCCGTAGCGAAGAGCAACCATCTGTGAAAGACCGCAGGGCTCACTCTTTGAAGGCATAAGGAATAAATCACTGCCCGCATAAATCTTTCTTGCCATATCGGGCACAAAGCCGAGACGGATGCCCACCTTTTCGGGGAAGGCTGCCGCAAGCTCTTTGAAGAAGGATTCATATTCCCAGTCACCCGAGCCGAGCATTACAAGCTGCATATCGGTTGTGCTCAGAAGCTCCCACATAATACGCTTGATAAGGTCAAAGCCCTTGTGTGAAACAAGTCTTGAAACTATACCCATAACGGGTACGTCGGCTTTTACGGGTAAACCGAAAATTTCCTGAAGAGCTGCCTTATTCTTTGCTTTATTTTCAGGCTCTTTTGCCGAATAATTGAAGAATATATCCTTATCCTTTTCGGGATTGTAGTTGCCTGTATCAATACCGTTGAGAATGCCGCTGAGCTTATAACTTCTCTCCTTGAGAATGGGGTCGAGGCCATGGCTGAACCACGGGTCAAGAATCTCGCCTGCATAGGTGTTGCTTACGGTTGTTACCTTGTTTGCACACTCAATGCCGCCCTTCATAAGGTTGATGCAGTCACCGAATTCAACAAGCGTCATTGCTTCTTCGCCGAGACCGAAAACATCACCGAGAATAGCCTTTGTGTAAATTCCCTGATACTGAATGTTATGAATTGTGAACACGGTCTTGATTCCCGTATAGCCCTCACGCTTACCGTAAACTGTTGTGTAATATACGGGCACCATCGCCGTCTGCCAGTCGTTACAGTGGATTATATCGGGCTTGAAATCAATGTGAGGAAGAATTTCAAGAACTGCTCTTGAGAAGAAAGCGTATCTTTCGCCGTCATCAAAATGGCCGTAAAGAGTGCTTCTCTTGAAGTAATATTCATTATCGATAAGATAATAAGTAACTCCGCCTGCTTTTGCCTCATAAACTCCGCAGTACTGTCTTCTCCACGAAACGGGTACCATAATGCTTGTAACAAATTTCATTGTTGCACGCATTTCTTCTTTTATTGTGCCGTAAAGGGGCATTACAACTCTGCAATCCACCTTGCGTCTTTTAAGTGCCTGAGGTAATGAGCCCGCAACGTCGGCAAGACCGCCGCTTGCTGCAAAAGGCAGAGCTTCGCTTGCTGCATATAAAACCTTCATATTATCCCACCTTTTTGTAAATTTAAGCTAAAATAACTGTTGTGTAATAAGTTCCGTTGAGTTTAACAATGCCGATGCCTATTCTGGTTGTTTCCGCACTCAGGGCTCTGCCGCCTACACTCTGCATAACGGTAACGTAAAGCTTCTGTCCGCCGTATTCGGTTTCAAAAGACGTGCCCGAATTATACTCTTTATCTGCGAGGTCGGGAGCCGCTTTATAAGTGCTCTGTACTCTTGCGTCGGCTTTGAGGTCCTGGTCGTGAGTCAGTGCCGCAAGACCTCTTTCAGCTCTGTCACGGTTAATCTGTGTAACAATGGTATCCGCAAGAGCATCGTCTCTTGTGGGGAATACACCGGGGCCGGGACGGGAATTATCGGAATTCCAGATTTCTTCCTGCGTTGCCGTTGTAGGCTCGGGAAGAGTCACAACCTGAGTAACTCTGTTTCCGCTTTCGTCAAACACAGGCGCGCCGTTTTCATCGGTGACCTCAACGTTTTCGGTAGGCGGAATATACTCTGTGGGCTGTGTAACGCTGTCTGCCGGCACGGTATACGTTACAACCTCGGTCATCATCTGACCGTTTTCGTCGTATTTGGGATTGCCGTTTTCATCCGTTGCATATTCGTAGCTTGTGAGCTCAACGAATTTTTTCTCCTCCGTTGTGGAGGGCTTTTTTGTTGCAGGGTAAGTATGCTTTGAAGAATACTTCGGTTTTGAATAGCGGGTTACCATCGTGTAAAAGAAGGTCTCGCCGTTTTCATCGGTACGGATTTCGCTGATGATTTCCGATACCATTACGGTTTCATTTTCACGTTCGTTTTCTCCGCCGAATTTCATAACCAACACTACAACAATAACAAGGATAACCGCAACTACCCCTACTACGCCCGTTATTATATTTTTGGTTGATGATGACATGTTTGATGACATACTGAACTCTCTTTCCTGAAATGCGGTTTATCAGATAACGATACCCTTACCGATATAAACAGGGTAATTTGATGCACCGCAAAGCTTCTTATTAGGTTTAACGGTTACTTTCTTATCAGCAATAACGCTCTCGATTTCGGAGTTTTCGCCGATATAAGTATCCTGCATAATAATCGAATTCTTGACCTTTGCGCCCTTTGCAACGGTAACGCCTCTGAAAAGAATACAGTTTTCAACCTCACCGTCAATCTTACAGCCGTCTGCAATAAGTGAGTTTTTAACGTTTGAGGCAATACCGTACACAGCGGGTGCCTGGTCTCTGACTTTTGTATAAATGGGGTTTTCGGGGTTGAAGAAACCTTTTCTTACTTCAGGTTTGAGAAGCTCAAGACTTACGTCGTAATAATCCTGAAGTGAAGCAAGTGTTCTTACAAAGCCTTCAACCTTGAAGCCGTAAACACCGAGGTTATCAAGATTTTTGATAATGATTGTTTCGAAATCGTCAATTCTTGATGAATGTGCTTCTGAAAGAAGACGCTCAAGAAGAACTCTGCCGATAACCATTGCCTTGAGTGAATAGTTAACTTCACTGCTGTGGCAATCGATGAATTTATCTTCCTTGATTCTGCCGTTGCCGTCAATGATAAACTCTGTTGCCGATGCGATTCTGGGAGGAAGTCCGTTTGCATAGGCAATTGTTATATCGGCATTCTTTGCGATATGTTCTTTGATCATTGCATCGTAGTCGATACTGCAGATAATGTTTGTGTCGCAAAGAACAACGTAATCCATATCGGAATCGCTGATGTAGCTGATACTGCCGTAAAGAGCATCAGCCTTGCCCTTGAACATTCCTGTTTCGGGAGTGTTGAAGGGGGGAAGAAGTGTCAGACCGCCTCTTTTTCTTGAAAGGTCCCAGGGTTTGCCGTTACCTACGTGATCCATAAGTGAACGGTAGTTGCTCTTTGTGATGATGCCGACCTGAGGAATACCTGCATTAACCATACTTGAAAGAGGGAAATCGATAAGACGGTAGCGGCCTGCAAAAGGCACCGAGCCCATGGTTCTCATTACGGTAAGCTCTGAAAGAGCTTCGTCGTGAGCGTTTGAGAATATAATACCGAGAACGTTCTTAGCAGCCATTATTCAGCACCTCCCATATCTTCGTCAATCATAGCTTTGGGTTCAACCTTTGCACCCTTGCCGATTGTTACGCCGTTACCTATAACAGCAACGCCCCAATCGTCAATATTGCTCATATTTTCGGGGCTTTCGCCTACAACTGCGCCTTCTTCGATAACTGCGTTTTCGGCAACTATCGAATACTGAACCGTTGCGCCCTTCTTGACAACCGTTCCGGGCATAACGATTGAATATTTAACCTCTGCGCCCTCTTCAACGGTAACATTTGCAAAAAGAACCGAGAAGTCCACCTTGCCGCAAACGTCGCAGCCTTCGGTAATCATTGAGGATTCAATTTCTGCACTGTCTCCGATATAGTGAGGCGGTGCGGCGGGTGATCTTGAATAAATCTTCCAGCCGTCGTTTTCAAGGTTAAGGTCTACTTTGGGATTAAGTAAGTCGAGGTTTGCATCCCAGAGGCTGTTGATTGTTCCTACGTCTTTCCAATAGCCGTCAAACTGATAAGCAAACATTCTCTCGCCGTTTTCGTGCATTGCGGGAATAAGATCGTGACCGAAATCGTTGCTTGAGCCTTCCTTGGCTTCGTCTTCGATAAGGTACTTTCTGAGTTTCTTCCAGTTGAAAACATAAACGCCCATCGAAGCCTTGTTACTTCTGGGATTCTTCGGCTTTTCTTCAAATTCACTGATTGAGCCGTCATCGTTAATTATCATCAGACCAAATCTGCTTGCTTCGTCCCACGGAACTTCAAGCATTGCGATTGTGCAGTCTGCATTCTTTTCTTTGTGGTACTCAATCATCTTTGAGTAGTCCATCTTATAGATATGGTCGCCCGAAAGAATGAGATCGTATTCGGGATCGTATCTTTCGATGAAATTGATATTCTGGTAAATGGCGTTTGCGGTACCCTTATACCATTCTGTTCCCTTTATCTGCTGATAGGGTGAAAGAACGTGAACACCGCCGTTCTCTCTGTCAAGGTCCCAGGGCTGTCCGTTGCCGATATAATCGTTAAGCTCGAGAGGCTGATACTGAGTGAGAACGCCAACTGTATAGATACCTGAATTTACGCAGTTGGAAAGAGGAAAGTCGATAATGCGGTATTTACCGCCGTAGGGTACGGCAGGTTTTGCAATTTGCTTGGTGAGAATGCCTAAGCGGCTGCCCTGACCGCCCGCAAGAAGCATCGCTATGCATTCGGGTTTGATTGCCATAGGGGGTTCCTCCTTTATTTTGCGGAATGTTTTTTCCTTGATGTGTTTTTTATATACATACAGCTCAGGCCCTCAACGTCGAGCTCAATGCTGTAACCGTATCCGTGCATCGGAATTTTCTGCGCCTTTACCGAACCGACGGTGCTTTCGTTTCTTCCGCCGAATTCAGGCTTAGACGAACTGAAAACAACTCTGTACGTGCCCTCTTCGGGAACGCCGATTCTGTAATTTTTTCTGGTAACGTTTGTGAAGTTGCAAAGAGCAATAACTTCCTTGCCTTGCCTGTCACGTCTGATATAGCTTAAAACGGAATTGTCAGCATCTTCGGTAACTATCCATTTAAAGCCGTCCCAGCTGTAATCAACCTCCCAGAAAGGAGCGTTTTTAAGATAGAATTTGTTAAGCTCGGCAACGTAGTTTTTGAGTTGCCTGTGCGATTCGTAATCAAGCAAAAGCCAGTCAAGCTCCTGCTTATAATTCCATTCTATAAACTGACCGAATTCGCAACCCATAAACAGAAGCTTCTTGCCGGGATGCGACATCATATAGCCGAGGAAAGAACGGACGCCGGCAAACTTTTCTTCGTAAGAGCCGGGCATCTTATTTATCAAAGAAAACTTGCCGTGCACGACCTCGTCGTGTGAAATCGGCAGAACAAAGTTTTCGTTGAAAGCGTACATAAGCGAAAACGTGAGATAATTGTGATGGAACTTTCTGTAGACACCGTCAAGAGCGAAATAACGCAGGCAATCGTTCATCCAGCCCATATTCCACTTGAAATTGAATCCCATACCGCCCATATAGGTCGGCTTTGAAATCATCGGCCACGAGGAGCTTTCTTCCGCCATCATCATAACGTCGCCGTGCTCGCGGAATATCGCTTCGTTGAGCTTTTTGATGAATGCAACCGCTTCAAGGTTTTCGTTTCCGCCGAAAGAATTGGGCGACCAATCGTCGCGGCAGAAATCAAGATAGAGCATTGAGGCAACCGCATCAACTCTCAGACCGTCTATATGATACTTTTCAATCCAGAACATTGCGCTTGAAACAAGGAAGCTCTGCACCTCGGTCTTGCCGAAATCAAAAATCCTTGTGCCCCACTGACGTCTTTCGCCCTTCTGCGGGTCGGAATATTCGTAGCAAGGTCCTCCGTCAAACTCATAAAGGCCGAAAGCATCTTTCGGGAAATGAGCGGGCACCCAGTCGAGAATAATTCCTATATCCATACTGTGGGCTTTATCAACGAAATACGCAAAGTCATCGGGAGTGCCGTAACGCGAGGTCGGTGCGAAATATCCCGTTACCTGATATCCCCACGAGCCGTCAAACGGATGCTCCATAACAGGCAGAAGCTCAATGTGAGTATAGCCCATTTCTTTAACGTAGGGAATCAGACGGTCTGCAAGGTCTCTGTAATTGAGCAGATTGCCGTCTTCATAAACCTGCCACGAGCCTGCGTGAACTTCATAAATATTGACGGGTGAGGAATAAATATCGGTTTTCTTCCTCTTTCTCATCCACTTTTTATCCGTCCACTCAAACTCCTTCAGGTCATAAATCTTTGAGCCTGTAAGGGGTCTAGTTTCGGCGTGGAATGCGTAGGGGTCGCTTTTATAAAAACCTCTGCCGTCGTGGGTTTCGAAATAGAACTTGTAGGTGTCGAAGTTTTTCAAACCGTCGATGCGGCATTCCCACACCGAATGGTTAATTTTGGTCATGGGATTACTGTGAGGCTGCCAGAAATTGAAATCACCGCCGACGTAAGCATTCTTTACGTTGGGTGCCCACACTCTGAAGCATACACTGCCGTCATCGCAGAAATGCGCACCGAAATACTCATACGCCTTTGCGTTTGTTCCCTGATGAAACAGATAAAGCGGTATATTGTTTTCAGATTTTGCCATAACAGCAACCTCCTTCTACAGTTAATTTAATTATAGCAATTTAAAATTATCTTTTCAAGTATCTCCAATAATATTTAGATACAAAATTAATTAATAATATTTAACATTATTACCAATAAAAGTTACAAGGATGTTACCTCCATTGACAAACCGCAACCGATTTGATATTATTATAATGATTTATTGCAATATTTTTCTTGAACAAGGAGTAGCAAAAGTATGATCAGTTCTGATAATTTATGTATGAGCTGTATGCGTGAAATCGGTGAAGCAACCAAGTGTCCTCACTGCGGTTATTATGCTGATTCCGCCCAGATTTCACCCTATCTGCCCGTACGCACCGTTATTGCAAACCGTTACATGGCAGGCAAAATCCTTGAATATAACGGCGAAGGTGCAACCTACATCGGCTGGGACCTTGTAGAAAAGAAAGCTATCAAAATCCGTGAGTTTATCCCCGATAATTTCACCATCCGTTCAACCTCAAACCTCAATCTTCAGATTATGAGGGGCAGCGAAAATCTCTTTAACGAGCTTCGCCAAAGCTTTGAGGAATTATGGACAAAGCTTGCAAGAATGAAAGGCCTTTCCGCCCTTATCAGCGTTAACGACGTTGTTCAGGATTACGGCACGTCTTACGCAATATACGACCATTTCGAAGGCATCTCTCTTCGCGATTTTCTGCTCAGAAGCCAGACGGGTTACATAACCTGGGAAAGAGCAAGGCAGCTTCTTATGCCCATTCTCTCAACCCTCGGCACCCTTCACTCGGCAGGAATTATACACAGAGGAATTTCACCTTCAACCCTCGTTATCGGCACTGACGGAAAAATCAAAATAACAGGCTTCTGTATCGGTCAGGCAAGAACCGTCCGCAGCGGACTTAACTGCCAGATTTTCGATGGCTACGCCGCCATTGAGCAGTACGGTTTTTCAGGTCAGCAGAATACCTGGACGGATATTTACGCTTTTGCCGCGGTTCTTTACAGAACTCTTATCGGCAGCGATCCGATTCCCGCAAAAGAAAGAATGAGCAACGACAGACTTATGGTTCCCGGCAAATTTGCCGAGGCTCTGCCTGCATACGTAATAAACGGACTTATCAACGCTTTGCAGATTCAGCCTCAGGACAGAACAAAGACCGTTGAGCAGCTTCGCGCGGAGCTTTCTGCCTCACCTTCAGCAGCGGCAGCAATCAACAACTATGCCCGTCCCACAGCGCCTCACAAACCTCCTGTTCCTCCTGCAGCACCCACTGATAACCCTGTTGTCAGAACTGCACCTCAAAGAAAACCCGCTCCGCAGAAAAAGTCCGATGCACCCAAAAAGAAAATCCGTGCATTGAGTAATCTCAGCATCGCTCTTCTCACTGCGTGCGCCTGTGTTCTTATAGGACTTATCCCCGTAACCGTATTTATGCTCACAGATGACGGCAACAAGCAAAGCGGCGGCTCTTCTGCCGTTTCAACCCAGGCTGAAATGGTTGAGGTCGGCAACTATGTCGGCAAGAATTATGAAGACTTCCTTATCAACACAGCTTATACAGAAAAATTCAAGTTTAAGTTTGTACGCGAGGCAAGCGAAACCGTTGAGGCTGATATCGTTATCAGCCAGAGCGTAGACGCAGGCGAAACCGCTCCCAAGGGCAGTGAAATCACTCTTGTTGTAAGCAGCGGTAAAGCACAGATTGTTCTTGTTGACTACAGCGGATTTACCTATGAAGAAGCCGAAAAGCTTCTGACTGAAGCAGGCTTTGTTGTCAGAAAGAACATCGTAAAAGAAGGCTTTGCAGACCACCAGATAGGCGAAGTTGTCAATATGTCACTCGCTCCCGGTGCTTATGCCGAAGGTACGGTTGTTGCTCTTATGGTTTATCAGCCCGATAAAGTTCCGGTAACGGATATATCAGGCGAGCCCGTTACCGACATAACAGGTGAAATCGTTTACGAAGACACCGAAACAACAACAAACGAATTTTTTACTGAATAATCTGACTGTTTATTCGGCTGAAGCTAAAACTTCAGCCGATTTTTATTGACACGGTAACGTTTTTACTATATAAATAAAACTGTAAAATATAATCATTCGGAGCAGAAGCTACAATGAAAAATACCTTTCCCTGTTACTATAAAGAATTCAGCTGTATTGCCGATAAATGTCCCGATACCTGCTGTGCGGGATGGGACGTTGTGCTTGACAAAAACAGCCTTGAGCGTTATCTCAGCACGGACGGAGAAATCGGCAATAAACTGAAAAGCGTTATCACCGTTGACGACGACGGCGACGATATTTTCGTTTCGTCAGACGGCCGTTGCCCTTTTCTTATGAAGAACAACCTTTGCGAACTTTATATCAGGCTCGGCGAGGAAAGCCTTTGCAGAACGTGTGCATTCTTTCCGCGTCACGTAACGGATTTCGGTTCAAGAAAAGAAACGGGGCTTTCCCTCTCCTGCCCTGAAGCGGCAAGAATTATTATGAGCAAAAGCGAGCCGGTTACTTTTTACACCGTTGAAGAGGAAGGCTTGCCCGAGCCCAATTCAATTGACCCGACACTGTATTTTACACTGCTGAACGTGCGAAAAACGGCGATTGCTATACTTCAGAACAGAAATTACCGAATTGAAGACAGACTGATTGCTTTTCTCCGTCTTTGCGAAAACGCACAAAAAGCAATACGCCGCGGAGAAGAAGTAACGCTTGAAGCAGACTATAAAAAAACGCCTTTTTCACCCCTCAGGGCAAAAAAAGCGGTCGGTAAATATTTTGAAATGCTCCTCTCTCTCGAAAAGCTCAACCCCGAGTGGAACAGCGTGCTTGAAAATGCGTGTAAAACAAACCTTTGCGAATATATGCAGGAGGTGGCCGTTGAGTATGAGCACCTTGCGGTTTATTTTGTTTACCGCTATTTTATGACTGCGGTTTTCGATAAAAATCTGCTTGACAAAGCAAAATTTACCGTTCTTTCATTTATCGCAATAAGACAGATTCAGTCGGCATTGCCGGATATAAACAACAAAGAAAGCCGCGTAAACTCAATCCAGAAATTTTCCAAAGAAATTGAGCATTCGGCCGAAAATATGAAAACAGTTTTTGCGGCTGTAAAATCAAGCCGCTTTTACAGTACGGAAAATATGATTAACATTCTGGAGGCACAATTATGAAATACTGCGAACTTGTCAACATAAAACAGGGCAGCAAATCAACTCACCGTTTTTCAAGCGGTAACACCCTGCCCCTTGTTCAGCTTCCTTTCGGTATGGCGGCGTTTGCTCCCCAGACCGAAAGCGACACAAGATGGTATTATCACCCCGACAGCCACAGCCTTGAAGGTATCCGTTTAACTCATCAGCCCTCACCGTGGATTGCCGATTACGGTGCATTCGTTATGATGCCTCAGAATGACAGAATTGCCGCTTCGGGCGGAAGACGCTGGTCGGGCTACCGTCCCAACGAAGCAATTCTCACTCCATATTATCTCAAAACCCGTTTTCTCCGCTCAAGAGCCGATTTCGAGCTTGCTCCCACAGAAAGAGGCGCGGCCGCAATAATCACCTTTGACGTTGACGAAGACAACTATCTTTCATTCCTGCCCGTAAAAGGCAACTACTCTTTCCGTTTTGATGCTGAAAAGAATATCCTTTTCGCGTCAACCGATATGCACATGAGCGGTGAGGCTTTCAAATTCAGGAATTATCTTACCGTTAAATTTCCCGAAGGCTCGGTTGATGCCGACGGAATCAAAATCAGTAGCGGCGAGCATTTCAGAAACGGTACAAAGTGCAGAGGCAAAAAAGCGGGTATCCACATCCGTCTCAAAAATAACGTCACTGAAATCAAGCTTGCAACCTCTTACGTAAGCTTTACACAGTCGCTTTATAATCTTGAAACAGAACTCGGTTCAAAAGATTTTTCGGCTGTTAAATCCGAGGGCGAAGCTCTCTGGGAAAGCTTTCTTTCAAGAGTTAAAATTGAAGCCGCCGATAAAAAACAGCTTAAAACTTTCTATACCTGTATGTACAGAGCATTCCTCTATCCCCACAAATGCTACGAAACCGATAAAAATGGCAAAAATATCCATTACTGCCCCCACGACGGTAAAATCCGCGAGGGCGTAAGATATACGGACAACGGCTTCTGGGATACCTACAGAACGGTTTATCCCTTCTTCTCGCTCGTTGCAAAGGACGAGCTTCGCGATATGCTCGTTTCGTTCATCAACGAATATAAAGAAAGCGGCTGGCTTCCCAGATGGCTTTCAATCGGTGAGGTTGGCTGTATGCCCAGCACACTCATCGACGCCGTTATATGCGATGCCGCAGTAAAAGGTTTCATCGACGAGCCCTTGCTCCGCACCGCACTTGAAGGTATGATCAAGCACTCCGTCAAGGATTCGGCAGATAAGAAATTCGGACGTAACGGTGCGGAAAGCTACTGTAAACTCGGCTACGTGCCCTATGACGAAGAAAAAGAGAGCGTAAACCTCACTCTCGATGCCGCTTACGGTGACTGGTGTATCGCCGAAATCGCAAAAATCCTCGGCGAAACCGAAACGGAAAAAGAATACCGCAAGCGTGCGCTCAATTATAAAAACATTTTCGATAAAGAAAGCGGATTTATGCGTGCCAAAGATAAAAACGGCAATTTCCGTCCCGATTTCTCACCCATCAACTGGGGCAGAGATTATACCGAAGGCAGTGCGTGGCAGAATTCGTTTGCAGTGCCTCACGATATAGAGGGTCTTGCCGGGCTTTACGGCGGCAAGGAAAAGCTTATTGAAAAAATCGATGAACTCTTTGCAGCTGCTCCCGATTACAGAATCAGAGGCTACAACTGTGAAATTCACGAAATAACGGAAATGGCTGCCGTTGACTTCGGTCAGTGTGCAATCTCTAACCAGCCCAGCTTCCATATTCCTTATATCTATTCCGCGTTGGGCAACGTTGAAAAAACCGCGTATTGGGTTGAAAAGCTCTGCAAAGAAGCTTTCTCATACGAAGATGACGGCTATGCGGGCGATGAAGATAACGGCACGTCGGCTATCTGGTATATTTTCGGTGTTCTCGGTCTTTATCCCTTCTGCCCCGGCAAGCCCGAATTCGTAAAGGGCAAAAAGCAGGTCATCAAAGCTTTCATAGGCGAAAAGGAGCTCGATACCGATACTTTTGAAGGAAATATCATTCCTTACAGCGAACTCATTTGACATTATAAGACTTCACTGATATAATCTATAAAAAGCCTTATTCTAAAAGGAGAAAATAAAAATATGGACAGATATCTCATTATAAATGCCGACGATTTCGGTATGTGCCGCGGTGCAAACCTTGCAGTTATGGACCTTTTCAAGGACCCCGCAAGCGCCCTCACTTCATCAACCGTTATGGCTCCCTGTGCGTGGGCACCCGAAGCCTGTAGATTCGCAGGCGAAAACCCCGAATTTGCCATTGGCGTTCATCTCACACTCACCAGCGAATGGTCAAAATACCGCTGGGCACCCGTAAATTCAAAGAACACAGATTCTCTTCGCGACGAAGAAGGTTTTATGTGGCACGAAAGCGATCAGGTTGAGAAAAACGTTGACCTTGACGAGGTTGAAGGCGAAATCAGAGCACAGATTGAACGCTGTAAAAAACTCGGTCTTGTTACCCCCTCTCATCTTGATAACCATATGGGTTCTCTTTACGGAATCGAAACAGGCCGCTTTGAGCTTCTTCAGACAACTCTCAGCATCGCAGGTGAGCACGGTCTTCCCTTCAGATTCCCCGGCACCTTCACCGACGAGCAGTTCAATAACACTATGCTTGCCATCAACATCGACAAAGACGTTATCGGTATGATGTTCGGCAACATCGTTAATTTCGCAAAGAGCCTCGGCGTTGCGTTCCCTGATTATCTTCTTCCCAACGAATGGAACGGTCCCCAGAATCAGAGCTATGAAAACTTCAAGGAATATATCTACGATCTTTACGCAAATATGCCCAACGGCATAACCGAAACCTATATGCATCCCTGCTACGAAACAGACGATCTCAAAGGTACTTCGGGTGCGTGGGAGCGCAGAGTATGGGAATACAGAATTCTCAAAGACCCCAAAACAAGACAGCACATTGAAGCTCACGGCATAAAGCTTATCAACTACCGTGACCTTGCTGAAATGAGAAAATAACAAAAATAAGGGTGAACCGCTTTTGCAGTTCACCCTCTTTTTTTACCTGATGGCTATAAACACGTACGTTGTTGCCAGATCGTTCAGCAGAGTTGTGCAGTTGCGTATCTCTGTTGAACTTTCAGGCAGAATTCTGAAACCGTTATCCGTCAGTTCAATGCCTGTTGAGTTGCCGTACTTGAAAGCAAAGCCCATCAACTGTATATTTTCCCCTGTTGTGTGGTTGCAGTCAAAAATAGGATTGCCGTTCATAAACACAAACACAGCCTGAGGCTCAAAACCCAGATCAATACTCTGGGACATATGTCCCAGACCGAAATATCTGCCGCAGTATATAGGCTTCGCAAGATAATCCTGCTGGTCTTCCGTAAGATGAACTTCACGGTTTGTTATATGGGAACCGCAAAGCAAATCCTTGCTCAGAAACGACGGAAACTTAACCGACGAAGTCTGTGCGGGACAAAGAGAAGCCAGTACCGTTGCCCACGCCGTAAGCACGAAGGCATCGGTATCCCTGTCGGAAACAATGCTCTCGCAACCCGACTCCTGAATATCAAGTCCCGAATCGAACGTCAGACAGTCGATAATATCCGTAAAAGCTTCGTGACAAGCTTCGCCGCCCGAAGAAAACGGAGCGTGAATTGAAAGACGAAGCCTGATATTCGCCTGTCTGCAATATTCATTTTCAACAAGAACGCCCTCATCGTTTTCCACAAAAGAATCAACAATATTAAGCGTATCAATACCAACCGCAACGGTTGTGTTTTTAAGCGGAACAGCCTTTTTGATTGCGGGATATTCCGTCAGGAATTTAATGTATTTTAATTCTTCTCGCTCTTTAAGCCACGCAACGATATTTGCGGGCAGCGAACTTATCTCACTCATATTTTTACCTCTTATTCAGGTTCAACTATAACTCGGATTATTGCCCAGATATAGAAAACCTCTTTACCTTTATAAACCTTTTCAGCTCTGTCAATACGGTATTTATCACCGTCACAGCTTACGTATTCACCGTTTTCTGCATCAGTTAAATCGGGGTAAGGCGGACCGATATAAAGATAGTGGCCCTGTGAATTGAAACCGATTTCCGTATTGACTCCGTAAAGATACATTTTATTTTTATATCTCAAAGGACTGATAAACGCATACATTGAAGCAAGCTTTTCTCCGTCTTTTGAAACAAATTCAGCAGATCTGCCGAAACCTGAAAATATCGAATCAAGCTTCATATGCTCACCTGCCCGAAGAAGAAACCGTCATCTTTAAGAAGAGGCACAACCTCAAGCATCGCGCGGTTCTTTTCTTTTTCGGCATATTCGCTCAATGCCGAGCGTGAAACGCTCACGGTAACGTCGCCCGCTTTGAAAGAGGTTACGCCGTCATCCTTGTGCAGATTTTTAATGCAAAGCCTGTAGTTGGCTATTGCCGCCGCGGCCGAAATAAGACGCATATCGGAAAAATCCGCATTTTCTCTGACCCGTGCGGAGACCTCCCTTGCCGCCGCTTCACACAGCGGCAAAAGAGCCGAATCCTCTTCTTCGTATGAATAGTATTCTCTTAATGCAGAAAGAACTTTCCAGCAATCAATCAAAAGAATCCCTCCGTTATACGGAAAGCACCTTTGATGCTCCGTCAAAGATTTTTGCAAAGCCTGCGGTGCAGCTGATAACGGCTCTTTCAAGCTGACGGTCGATAAGCTTATCGTATTCTGTCATAACGTCGCCTGTTTTAATCATTTCAAGAGCAGAATTCTTATCAAGACCGATAAGAGTGCCGCTTGCAACTGCGGGTGACTTGAGAAGCTTTGCACCGAGAGGAGTGATTTCCTTGCCTGTGCCGTGGAAATTAAGACCTGCCGCAGCGTCTCTGAACTGAGTCATATTGAGAATCTCAGCCATAATTGCGGGTTCTGCAATGATAGTGTTGAGTTCATAGGGGTCAAACTCATTCCAGAAGTTTACGAGATCGGCGTAAGTAAGAGATCCGCTCTGTCCTGCGTTAAGAACCTCTGCGGGGTTGTTGTTGCCGTCGCCGTTTTCAATAACTTCAATGGCATCCTTAAGAAGAGTTCTTGCAATATAAGCACCGATCTGACGGAGAGTTACCGTGAAAAGGTCAAGACGCTGGAATCTGATTGCCTCGTATGAAGCAACAAGCGTTCTGCCTCTCTTGCGGAGCTTAACAAGATTTTCCTTTGTTCTGATGTTTGTTTCGGGGATGAACGCACCCTCCTTAACAATCTTGAGTTCCTTTTCTTCGTCTGTAGGAAGAGAGGTGATTGAGCGGTAATCAAGACCGTCGAAAACGGTTGTTGAAGCGATGATTCCGGGAAGAATATCCGCCTGTTCAAGACCCTGTCTTACTGCTCTTGAAATGTATTCGGGGAAAAGCACCGCACTGTCGGAAGTTTTGAAAAACTTATCAACAACGTCGCTTCCCGCACCGCCTACCCTGATGCCGAATCTCTTGAGCTGACGCTGATATGCGTCAAGGCCTTCAAGTGAAGTGCCCTTATAGTTTTCGCTGGGGTCGATGCTTTCGAGAGCCTTTGTGAAGTTACCCGAAGCATAAAGCCCCTTTTCAAGTTTAATGTTGTCAAAATCAGCCATTATTTATTTCTCCTTTCTTACATCAGAAATGTAACCGTACCTGCGGTTTCGTCAACCGAAAGCACAAGATATTCTCTGCCTGCTTCGCTGTACTTAACGCCAATGCCCGAAGCGGCAAGCTTTGTGTAGCCGAGAGAAGGTGCAGTACCCGAGTAAGAGGCAGTTACCTCACCGTAAATCTGCACTGCCGCATACTGACCGTCGCAATTGTCAACGATTCCGCAGAAAGCTTCGCTGTCCGCAGCGGCAACGGTGCCGTTTGCGCTGATTGTTACGGGTGTTCCCTTCTCGATTTCAGCCGTTGTTTTGAATGTTGCGGTTTCATTGTGGAAGCCGCCGAATGATACTGACATAATTTATCCTCCTTAAATTTTGTATTCGGAATTTTCGCTGCCCTTTGCGCCGTCGCTTTCAAGCTGACGCACAAGAGGCAGATTTTTTTCTGCTCTTGCTCTGAATGCATCGCGCATTTCCTTGAGCTTATGAACGTTAAGACCGTTGCAGATTTCATCAAGCACGGTGCTGTTCATTTCGGGCAAAACGCTTGCCGCATCGCGGATAACCGCAGATTTAAGCTCGTTTTTATATTCCTGTGCCCATACTGCAAGAGCCTCGTTATCAGCCGAAGGGTCGAATGATTTTATAACGCCCGCATTCTTCTGTGCGGGCACTGCTACAAAAGACCATTCGTAAGCATCGGCAGGGTCTGAAAGATGGTAACAGCAGAGCTTTCCGCCGTAAACCTTTCCCTTCTGATGCTCGCAGCCTTCGGTTTTAATGTTTTTGCCGCAAACCGAGCAGCTTATGTTTCTCACGCTGCAGCCGACGCTGGTTTCCTTTTTGATACCTGCATCTATTTCGGCAATAAGGTCTTTATTTTTTTCGGTTCTGACCATATAAGCCTTCGCCTGAATGTACGTATAGACCTCGCCGTCACTCGTTTTGCGTTCAGGGTCCGTCATAACCTGAGCGGCATAAATTCTCGCATTCTGATCTTTGCTTCTCATGTTATGATCAAAAATTCCCGTTTTGCCCACAAAAAGCTTTGCAAGCGTATGCAGTGCCGGAACGGTGAATTTTTCGTTATCCCTGTCAATTTCGTTATCGCAAAGAATGACGGGGAAAGTATAGATTTCTTCCTCCTTCATTTCTTTGCGGGCATATTTCCCGATGAGTTCAAGTTCCTCTTCGGGAATTGCGTTGTGTTTTTCCTTTTCCGTAATTCTCACCTCTTTATTTGTCGCCTTTTCCGTTTTCTTTCTCAAGTTTATTTGCCTGAGCTCTGTAGAGCATTGCGTGTGCGGTTTCAATCTCATCCTGAAGCGTAATGTCATCCCATACGATATTCACCGCACTGCCGTAGCCGAGATTTCTTAAAAAAGCGGTGCAGATTTTTTTGATAACGGGCGTAAGAATTCGTCTGTATGCCTCAAGCTCGCTTGTGAGCACGTCCGCCTGCTGAGACGACATTCTCTCCGTGCTCGACCAGGAAAGACCGAGCATAAAGGGAGGCAGACCTGTTTTTGCAACAATCTGCTCCATCATCTGTCTGACAGGCACCTCACTGTCAAGAATCTGATTATCCGCACCGATAACCTTAATCTGAACGTCGCCAACGGCAACGAAATCCTTGATTTCGGAGCCGCTCTGCATAGCTTCTCCCCATTCCTTTGCCACCTGAAGAGCTCTGTCCTTTGCATACGCCCTGTCCATAGCGTCGTTTCGGGGATTGTAGGTAACCGCAAAACGCAGGTTGCCCACCCTTTCCCAGTTGGCACCGATGCTTTCAAAAATTTTGAGCAGAATTCCGCTCACAAACGGCAGACCCTTGAGCATTGAATTGCCCGTAAGAGCGCCGGGCTCGGGGTTAAGAACGCTGAGCAGACACAAATCCTGTCGCGGAGCCTTTCTGAGCTCGCCGCCGTTATGGATATAAACGTCAACGTCAAAACCGTTCTTGTTGCGTTTAAGCTCAATATCGTCAAGCGGAACGTTAAAAAGTGCGCAAGGAGTTGAGCTTGTATCGGTTACGATTTCGCCCAGAGCCGTACCGTAGGTCAAAAGCTGCTCCAGATAGGTTGAAATAAAGGCGGACATACCCTGTCTGTTGCCTCCGACAGGCACGGATTCAATAAAATCATTCAGAACTCTCTGCGCCGAAGCATCGCCGCATTCGGCTCTGAATCCGCCTGTGAGGCGAACAATTTTAAACACCGCCGCATCGATAATCGGCACCGCTTCCCTTAACGAGCGGTAAAGCCTGAGCTGGGGTGCACCGAGCGGCACATAGCCGCTGATTGCGCTGAAGGGATGGCTGTTCGCCGTTTGTGTTACGGGAGCAGAAACCCTTGATACGCTTCGGTTTTTAAATAATCCCATTTGCTTCCTCCTTTCATCTTCTTTTCGCCGCAACAGCAAAAAATCCTTCGTCTGCTTCACCGCATATAACGGTTGAAACAAAATATCGGATATCGTCCATTGCGTGGTCGTTTTCTTTTCTGACGGCATCCTTCGCGCTGTTTTCCTCCCACCTGTAAAGCCCGAATTCCTTTATGCTTGCCTTACATTCGGGAGAAAAAACAAGAGTTCCGTTTTTCAGACAGTCAGAAACTCTTCTGATGCCGTCAATCACATCGTTTCTGGCAGGTATAACCCTGAATCTGCCGTCACGCCTGATACATTCGATAAAGCTTGCCGCAGACGGGTCAACGATAACCGCCTGCACCGCTCTGCCCTGCGCAAGAGAGCAAAGAGCGTCGTAGTGCTCACTGTCGGTTTTCTGTCTGCCCTCGGTACGGGAATTGAAATAGTATTCCTTTATCCTGTACCACTTCCCGCCGTTTTTACCCCACAAGCCGAATGACGAAGGGTTTACGGTGCCGTAATCACAGGAAATATAGTATTCCGAAAAGCTTTCGGGCGGCGGCGAAACGTGTTTTTCCTGCGAAAACATAGGATAAACACAGCCCTGAGCGGCAACCCATTTTCCGAGAACGAATCTTTCGTAAAAGGCACCCGAATAGAGCTTCTCGTAGCGGCGAATGATAGACTGTGTAAGCGAAGGATTATCTTTCATTTCAAAGTGCAGATAAAGGCAGTTTTTCTCTTCCCTCTTTTTAATCCACTCCTCGTGAAACCAGTGCATCGGGTGTTCGGGATTGCAGTTGAACCAAAGCTTTGACCCTTCAACAGAGCAGCGGGCAAGTGCCTGCTCCACAAAAGACCTCGGCATCAGCGTAACCTCATCGAGCAAAACACCTGCAAGGGTCATACCCTGAATCAGAGCGGCAGAGCCCTCATCCTTGCCACCGAAAAGATAAAATCTGTTCACTCTGCCCGAGCGTGAAATCTCAATCATATTTCTTGAATACTTTTCGTTGCATTCAAAGCCGAGCTCACGCAGAATAGGCAGAATAACCGTAACAACGTTTCGGCGCAGCGATGCAATTGTTTTGCCGCAAAGAGCAAAAGAGTTATCGGAGAAAGCCGAAAATGCCCACGTTACAAAGGAAACCGAAAGGCAAAGGGTTTTGCCCGAGCGTACCGCACCGTCGCATATAATTGCGTCGCAGTTACAAAACGGACTTTCGGGCATCCACCAGCAAAGAGCCTTCATCTGCTTTCTGGAAAACGGAGTAAAGGCAGGCTTTTTTGCCGTCTGACTCAAAAATCTTCCTCCTCCGAGAGAAGCTTTGCGCCCTCTGAAAGTGCCTTGATAAAGCTGCTTTCCGAATTTTCAGCCCCCGCAGAGCACTGAGAAAGCTTTTCAAGTGCTTTGAGGCGGTCAAAAAACTTTATCTCGAGCCCTCCGCCCTTGGGACGCTTTATTTCGGATACGTTAAAGAGATCGAGCTTTTCAATCTCTTCAGCAGTCATCGTATCCTCGCAAAGCATCAGCTTCATCGCGTCGGCAACCGAGCCGAAAGCAAGGCGTAAAAGTCCCTTTTCAACCGTCATTGCCGACGGATTGCGCTCTTTTTCAAGCCGCGATATTTCGGCTTTAATATCGCTTCTTGAAAGCAGTTTTGCTGCGTTTCTGGCAGGCGAAACGGTGTAACCCGCCCTCGCCGCACAGCCTCTTGCATCGCCGCCGAGTGCAAAATAGCTGCAAAAAAGGCGTTCTTTTTCGGTAAGTGCTTTTTTCAAATAACCATCCTTTCCGGGAGCTTTGCTTAATGCTCCTCTCACCCTTAGCTTAAACTCGCCGTTTTTTTAACCGAAAAAGGTTAAAACTTTTTTGAGTTTCGCTCTCATATACCGTTTGATTTCTCCCGTTTTCGCCCGTTTTGACCCGTATATCTCTGTTTTTCTCCGTTTTTATAAAATATTTTGTTCTTTCGGGTTTTTTTACATTTTTACTTGACTTGAAGCTTTTTCGGGTGTAACATTAAGGGGTAGAAAAAATTTTTAAAAGAAATGTGTGGTGAAAGTTTTGGGCAGTTCCGATATTCCCAACCCCCGAAGTAGATATTCAACCGAATCTTGCCGTATCGGCGGAGCTGTTCAGCCACCAAAGTGATGCCCCTGTGGGCTTCGCTTCGTTTCAGCTTTATCGCATCGCCTTTACGGAATCCGATTAAGGACAGAAGAAAGGAGATGCTTTTTTTATGGAAAATTTTGAAATCATACTCGAAAAAATTTCAGAATTGATTGCCAAGGGTGAGATTTCCGCCCTGCGTGAAGCATTTGAAGAAATAAACGTTGTTGACACCGCTTTCCTTTGCGAAGAGCTTGAACCGAAGCAGAGACTTTTTGTTTTCCGCGTTCTTCCCAAGGACGTTTCGGCGGAAATGTTTGCATATCTTGAATCCGATACACAGGAAGAGCTCGTGAGAATGATTAACGACTCCGAGCTTGAACGTCTTCTTGACGAAATGTTCCTCGACGATACCATAGACTTCCTTGAAGAAGTACCTGCAAACGTTGTAACCCGTGTGCTTGCACATTCAGACCCCGAAACCCGCAAGCTCATCAACCGTTTCCTCAAATACCCCGAAGACAGTGCGGGCAGTATGATGACAATCGAAATGGTGCAGCTTCATACTCATTTCACTGCCGCACAGGCTATTGAAAAAATCAGAAAAACAGGTCTTGATAAAGAAACCGTTTACACCTGTTACTGTATCGATAAACAGCGTCATCTGCTGGGCAGTATTCCTCTTCTTTCGCTTTTGCTTTGCGAAGAAGACACCCTTGTCGGCGACATTATGGAGGACGACGCACAGCTTATCTCGGTCAACACTCACGATGACCAGGAACACGTTGCCGATATCGTTAGTAAATACGACCTTCTGAGCGTACCCGTTGTTGATAAAGAAAACCGTCTTGTAGGTATCATCACCGTCGACGACGTTGTTGACGTTATCGAAGAAGAGGTTACCGAAGACTTTGAAAAGATGGCTGCTATGACGCCGTCGGATGACGAATACCTTAAAACAGGCATCTTCAAGCTTGCCAAAAACAGAATTCTCTGGCTGCTTATTCTTATGATTTCGGGCACGTTCACGGGAATGATTATCGAAGGCTATGAAACTCTGCTTTCGGGCTTTGTTGCCCTGACCGCTTCAATGCCTATGCTTATGGGTACGGGCGGTAACGCAGGCAGTCAGGTTTCAACGCTTATCATCCGCGGTCTTGCCGTCGGCGAAATCGAAATCAAGGATTATTTCAAAATTGTTCTCAAAGAGCTGCGTGTTGCCGCAGTGTGCGGACTTGTTCTCGGTGCGGCAAACATTCTGCGAATGTATCTTTTCAGCGAAGGCACTCTTGAAGTTTTCCTTGTTGTTTCGCTTGCAATGTTCTGCGCAATCATTGTTGCAAAGCTTATCGGTTGCTCGCTTCCGATATTCGCAAAAATCGTAAAGCTCGACCCCGCCCTTATGGCAGGTCCTATGATTGCAACCCTTGTTGACATCGTAACTCTCGTAATTTATTTCGGACTTGCAAAGGCATTTTTGATCTGAATAAAAACTAAATGGCACAAATAACCAAAAAGACCGCTTGAAGCGGTCTTTTTTTTAGCCTGTAATACATTGACTTTGATGCATATTTAAGGTATTATATACTCACAATTATTATAATGGCGGGAGTTTTGGATATGATGAAGAATCAGGATAAAACAATGGAAAAAATTGTTGCTCTCTGCAAGGGCAGAGGCTTCATTTTTGCAGGCAGCGAAATCTACGGCGGTCTTGCAAACACATGGGACTACGGCCCCCTCGGTGCAAGACACAAAAACAACGTTAAAGATACCTGGCGCAAAAGATTTATTCAGGAAAGAAAGAACAGCTACGAAGTTGACGCAGATATTCTTATGCACCCCAGAGTATGGGAAGCAAGCGGCCACGTTGCAAGCTTCTCAGACCCTCTTCTCGACTGTAAAGAATGCAAAAAGCGTCACAGAGCAGATAACCTTATAGACGACTTTAACCCCGATGCACACGCAGACGGTATGACAAAGGAAGAGATGTTTGAATACATCAAGGCTAACTCAATCCCCTGTCCCCACTGCGGCAAGCACGATTTCACAGACATCAGAGAATTCAACCTTATGTTCCAGACCTTCAGAGGCGTTACAAATGACAGCAAAAACGTTATTTATCTCCGCCCCGAAAACGCACAGGGTGAATACGTTAACTATCTCAACGTTCAGAGAACAATGAGAGCAAAGCTTCCTTTCAGCATCGGTCAGATCGGTAAAGCATTCAGAAACGAAATCACACCCGGTAACTTCACTTTCCGTACAATTGAATTCGAGCAGATGGAATTCCAGACATTCTGCAAGGAAGGCTCAGACAACGAGCTTTACGATTACTTCAAGGAATACGGTATGAAGTATTATCAGGATCTCGGCATTGCCGCTGAAAACCTCCGTTTCCACGATCACGAAAAGCTTGCTCACTACGCAAAGGCTGCCTGTGACATCGAATTCCTCTTCCCCTTCGGCTGGGGCGAAGTTAACGGCACACACAACAGAACAAACTTTGACCTTACAAGACACCAGGAATACAGCGGTCAGAAGATGGATTATCTTGATCCCGAAACAAACGAAAAATTCATTCCCTTTATCATAGAATCAACCTACGGTCTTGACAGAACAGTTCTTGCTCTTCTCTGCGAAGCTTATGACGAAGAAGTTATCGACGCAGAAAAGAACGACACAAGAGTTGTTCTTCACCTCAACCCTGCAATTGCTCCTTTCAAGGCAGCAGTTCTTCCCCTTTCAAAGAAGCTTTCGGCAGACGCTCTCAAAGTTTACGAAAAGCTCCAGAAGAAGTTTATGGTTGACTTTGACGAAACAGGCTCAATCGGTAAGCGTTACCGCCGTGAAGACGAAATCGGTACTCCCATCTGTATCACATTCGACTTTGATTCACTTGAAGATAACTGCGTAACCGTAAGAGACAGAGACACCATGCAGCAGGAACGTATTTCAATCGATGCTCTTGAAGATTACATCGCAGCACGCATCGAATTCTGATTTGTTTATAATTTATCGGGCAATGCCCAGTTCAGAAAGGATATAAGATATGAAAGTTAATTTCACAGAAACAGTTCTCCGTGATGCTAACCAGTCACTTATTGCAACAAGAATGCCTTTCGAAGATTTTGAACCCATTCTCAAAAAACTCGACCAGGCAGGTTATTATTCACTTGAGTGCTGGGGCGGAGCAACGTTCGACTCCTGCCTTCGCTACCTCAACGAAGATCCGTGGGAAAGACTGCGTAAAATCAAGGCAGCCTGCCCCAACACAAAGCTCCAGATGCTCCTCAGAGGTCAGAACCTCCTCGGCTACAAGCACTATCCCGATGACGTTGTCCGTATGTTCATCAGAAAGAGCGTTGAAAACGGCATCGACATCATCAGAATTTTCGATGCACTCAATGACGTAAGAAACATTGAAGTTGCAGTTGACGAAACTCTCAAGTGCGGAGCTCACGCTTCAGGCACAATCTGTTACACACTCAGCCCCATTCACAACCTTGAAAGCTACGTTAAGCTTGCAAAGCAGATTGAAGCTCTCGGCGTTCAGTCAATCTGCATCAAGGATATGGCAGGCATTATGAGTCCCAAGGAAGGCTACGACCTTGTTAAGGCTCTCAAAGAGAACGTAAAAGTTCCCATCGTTGTTCACACACACTCAACAACAGGTCTCGGCTTTATGACACTTCTCAAGTGCGTTGAAGCCGGTGCAGACGTTATTGACTCATCTATCTCATGTTTCTCGGGCGGTACTTCACAGCCCGCAACCGAAACTCTTGTTTATACTCTCAAACAGTATGGCTACGAAGTTGACGTTGACGAAACAGTATGCAAGGAAATCAACGATTTCTTCAAGCCCATCAGAGCAAAGGCTCTTGAAAGCGGTCTTCTCAACCCCGTTGTTATGGGCACACAGACAGACGCTCTTATTTATCAGATTCCCGGCGGTATGCTTTCAAACCTTGTTGCACAGCTCACCGCTCAGAACAAACTCGATAAGCTTGACGAAGTTCTTCTCGAAACTCCCAGAGTACGTGAAGACCTCGGCTATCCTCCCCTTGTAACTCCCATGAGCCAGATGGTTGGCGTTCAGGCAACCGCAAACGTTCTTGCAGGCGAAAGATACAAGAACATTTCAAAGGAAGTCAAGAGCTATATCAAGGGTGAATACGGACAGGCTCCCGGCAAGGTAAGCGAAGAACTCCAGAAGCTTGTTCTCGGCGATGAAAAGCCCTTCACAGGCAGATACGCCGATAATCTTGCTCCCGCATTCGAAGAAGCAAAGGCTGAACTCGGCAGCAAGGCAAAGAGCGATGAAGACGTTCTTTCATATATCGCATTCCCCATGCAGGCAGAAGCTTTCTTTGAAAAACGTGACGAAAAAGAAAGAAACACCTTCAAATATTCAATCAGAGAAGCTTAAGGAGGAAGAAAAATGCTTGATTTTATCAAATCTCCCGCTTTTCTTCTTGCGGTAATCTTTGTTTTGTCGGTGCTCTATTCTCTTTATGCAAAAATCAAAAGCGGCAAGGCTCCCAAAGAGACTCCCGCTCCCGAAAAACAGACAAAGGCTGCTCCCGCTCCCGCATCTGCACCTAACGTAAGCAACGGCGAGCTTAACCTTGTCGGCACAGACGAAAAAACTGCAGCAGTTATTATGGCTATTGTCAGTAACAAAAGCGGTATTCCGCTTAACAGACTCAGCTTTAAATCAATTCGCTTGATGGAGGATAAATAAAATGAAATATGTAGTAACCCTTAACGGTAAAAATTACGAAGTAGAAGTTAACGAATGCGAAGCAGTTGTAACAAACGTTACAGACGCAGTTGCTGCACCTGTTGCCGCTCCTGCACCCGTTGCTGCTCCCGCTCCCGCCGCTGCACCTGTTGCAGCAGCTCCCGTTTCAGCTGAAGGCACACAGGTTCTTGCACCTATGCCCGGCGCAATTCTCAACGTTAACGTAAGCGTTGGCGCTGCTGTTAAAGCAGGCGACGTTCTTATGGTTCTTGAAGCTATGAAAATGGAAAACGACATCGTTGCTCCCTGTGACGGCGTTGTTAAGCAGATTCCCGTAACAAAAGGCTCAACAGTTAACACTGACGAAGTTCTTGCTGTTATCTGATCGGAGGTTCATAAATGGAAGTATTATATGAAAACCTGATGGACCTCTCTTGGCAGCAGGTTGCAATGTGGGTAATCGGCGGTTTGCTTATTTACCTGGCAATTTCCAAAGAGATGGAACCCACCCTTCTTCTTCCTATGGGTTTTGGTGCAATTCTTGTTAACCTTCCCCATTCAGGTGCTGCAGCGGTTATTGAGCATCTTTTTGAAATCGGTATCAACCAGCACGAGCTTTTCCCTCTGATCCTCTTCATCGGTATCGGTGCGATGATCGACTTTGAGCCCTTGCTGACCAACCCGAAGCTTATGTTCTTCGGTGCCGCCGCACAGTTCGGTATTTTCTTCACTCTTTGTATGGCATCATTCTTCGGCTTCGAGCTCAACGATGCCGCTTCAATCGCTATTATCGGTGCCGCTGACGGTCCCACTTCAATTTTCGTTGCAAATATGCTCAACTCCAATTACACCGCAGCAATTATGGTTGCAGCATATTCGTATATGGCTCTTGTTCCCATCGTTCAGCCCCCCATCATCAAGCTTTGCACAACAAAGGCTGAAAGAAAAATCCGTATGAACTATACAGGCAAGAGCGTATCAAAGAGAACAAAGATTCTCTTCCCCATTATCATCACCGCTATTGTAGGTCTTGTTGCCCCCGACGCTGTTGCACTTATCGGTTTCCTTATGTTCGGTAACCTTATCCGTGAGTGCGGTGTTCTTAACTCACTTTCAGAAACAGCTCAGAAGGTGCTTGCAAACCTTGTTACAATTTTCCTCGGTGTTACAATCGCTGCACGTATGCGCGCAGAGGAATTCCTCACAGTTGACACCTTACTTATAATCGGTCTCGGCCTTTTTGCTTTCATCTTCGATACCTTCGCAGGTGTAATGCTTGCAAAGTTTATGAACCTTTTCTCGAAGAAGAAGATCAACCCCATGATCGGTGCTGCAGGTATCTCTGCATTCCCGATGTCTGCAAGAGTTGTACATAAGCTCGGCCTTGAGGAGGATAACTCAAACTTCCTCTTGATGCACTC
>JAZQKN010000114.1:0-13582 GCA_045542175.1 Acutalibacteraceae bacterium
ACGTCAGGACTTGTTGTTAACACTGTGTGTATGGGTATATTCGATGCAAAAAAATTCCGCAAAACAATACTTATTTCATCGTCACTGATTCTTATTTACAATATTTTTGCTTCTTCGTACAGCGGCATTTTAAGTGAATCAATGTCACTTGTTTCGGTTATAATCGGAATTGTCCGCTACAAAAGCACACAGCAACCGATCGAAACAAAGAAAACAATTGCGGCTTAATAAATTTAAATATTGCAATCTTGCAAACAGGACAAAGGACTGCTCCCTTGTCCTGTTTTTTATTGCTGCTTTTTGGATTGACGGAAAGTTAATCTGCAAATCTGAATTTATTAAACTCTGATATATTGAATTTTTTGCAATGAATGCTATAATTAAATCAATATCAAATATTCAGGAGAACGGTTATGGAAGTCAGATTGATAAAGCCCGAAGAAGCCGCAGCATATCTCAAAATATCGGCCGCGTCTTTTATCTGGAAATTCAATAAGGATGAAGATAAAGAAGTTGAAATGCCCGTTATGGGTGCTTTTCATAACGGTAAGCTTGTTGCAGGCGTTGAGTTGTTCGGTTTCAAATGTAACTACTGCGGAAATTTAATTAACACACTTGTTCTCAGCGGAGTATGCAGTCAGCCCGAATACCGCGGAATGGGTGCTGTGAGAGAAATTTTTGACGAAGTGGGCAGAACTGCCGTTGAAAATGACATTACGGTAGGTTTTCTTGCTCCGTTCTCAATAGCTTATTATGAAAAATTCGGCTTTGCAAATCTCAACCGTGCCTTTACAATCAAAGTGCCTTTTCATAATCTTGCGCACATACCGCACAATAACGACGTTGAACTCTTTACGGGAGAACAGCTTGAGGAACTGTGCGAACTTCATAACAAATGCGTTTTCAAAGAGAATCTTATGACTCTCAGAGAGGATAAAAAGCATTTTTGCGACAAACCAATCGAAGAAGCGGATTATACTTATATTCATCGGGATGCTGACGGTAAAGCTGACGGTTACGTACGTTTTAAAGTAAACCGTCCCGATAAGCTTGTTGCAGAGGAGCTGTTTGTACTGACGCCCGATGCACTTAAAGGAATAGTCGGTTTCTTACGGAATTACGACGGAATCGTAAAAAATCTGATTGTAAAGAAACAGTATCAGGGTTCACCTTTTGCTTGCCTTACCGACAGAATCGACGATGTCACTTACGAACTCGATCATGGCTATGCGGGGAGAATATATAATCTTAAAAAGCTTCTTGAAAATAACGTTTATCCCACTGAGCACGGTAAATTCAGCATATTGAGCCTTGATAACCTTGAACAGAACAAAGGCATATTTGACGTTGAATATCAGAACGGCAAAGCAACCGTTACTCAAAGGTCTGAAGGCGATGCCGATATTTCGCTCACAGCATCTGCAGCGGCAAGATTGCTCCTTGCGGGCGAAGGTCATACGGCACAGACTGCCGTTTATCTGGATGGCGTTGAAATCAAAGGCAATGCCGATGATTTCTTCAGAGCTTTTCCTTACCGTGCAACCCGATTTACGGAAAGCTGCTGGTCAATATAATACGAGAATTCTTTTATAAGTAACAGCACTATACAGTAAAAATCCGAACCTTATGCCAATCGGCACAGGGCTCGGATTTGTTGTTTTTATGATGCTCTGCGGATGATTTTCACAACTCCCGTTGCGCCGTCAAGGCGTATGGTATCGCCGTTGTTTACGGTTGTCATAAGACCGTCGATGCCGACAACTGCGGGTATGCCCAGTTCACGGGAAATAATTGCCGTATGGGAAAGCAGAGATCCTTTTTCACTTACAACACCTTTTGCTTCCGCCAGCAGAAATACCCAACCGGGGTCGGTCATTTTAGTTATAAGTATTTTATCTTTTACGCTGCTTACGGCTTTTACGTCCGTTACAACACAGGCTACACCCTCAACAACACCGTTTGAACAGGGAACGCCAACCATTTCATCTTTACCGCGGCTTACGGAATTCATATTGATGTTGCTGTGGTTTTTATCAAATGCTTTATCGCTGAAAACAATGCGTGAATAGGCGGGAAGCAACGCAAACATTTCGTATTTCTGTTTGCGGGCAGCTACGGTTTCTTTCATATCGCAAGGTTTTTTTGCAAGCGAACGTACTTCATCAAGAGAAAGATAAAATATGTCTCTTTTCTCTTCTATGCAGCCGCTTTTTGAATAAATATCACCCAGACGCAGTACAGCTTCACGCACCATACCGAATATTCTGCTTCTGTTAAGACGCTGTATTTCACGGTTTCCGATGCCAAGCATACATTTTCTGCTGAGAAATCCTGTTATGGGATCACCTTTGAGGTCAATGTTACTTTCGCTTTCCTTATCCTCAAGCAGAGGCATAAGCTTTTCAATATCCTGTGCAAACTCCTCAATCTTTGCATCAAACATTTCGGGATCGGTGCGGAAAGTTTCGGTTTCAAGCTTGAGTTCCTCAAGGCATCTGTCACCGTAAACAGCGATATATTCTTCCCTGCGTCTTCTGTATTCCTCATCAGAGATTTTGTCTTTATCCATAGCAATACGTATCATTTCTCTGACGGGTTTCATACTCTCGATATTGGAAATGCCGGAAATATACTTGTTGGCAAGTTCTTCATGGTTTTTATATTTCTTTTTCAGTCTTGCTTTAAGCAGACCGGTAAAGATAAAAGCGTATGTATCGTTAAGGAGTGTGATGCCCCAGCAGGAAAGGAGTTTATCCTGAATTTTATCAAACAGCTCAAGAATTTCATCAGCGGTCATTTCTTCTTTGAATCTGCCGTAAACGTAATTTTTGATTTCAATAAAACGCTCGTTCAGCTTTTTCATATTGGCGGGAGTGTTGATAAGCTCGGTTAACGTGTTAATATATATAGATGCTTTTACAAGCGGCTTAACTTCCGCTTCGCTTTTATCATATTCTTTATATTTAACACCGACAAGTTCTTGCCAGATGCCGATTATTTTTTGGCTGAAGGGCAGAAATTTAATTGCTGAATACCAGCTGTTAAGGTTGTAATAAAGTCTGCCGTTTGAAACTCCGACAGTGTTTTCGAGAATGTTATAACGCTTTTTCAGCTCTTTTTCGTTTTTGAGAAGTCTGCGTGCCGCATCCTTGAAAACGCCCGCATAAACCACGTCGACGAAAGAAAGGGTGAGGGGAAGACTAAGTCCGGGATAGCTTTCCACGATATTACTGTTATCAAAAAGCAACGGTTTTTTGTCTGAAACGGTGGTAATGGGTCTTGCCTGAAGAATAAACAGCTCTCCGTTTTCTATGGCAAACTCAATGTCTGTATATTTGCCGATGTAGTTGCAGATAGTTTTTGAAGTGTCAATAATCTTATGAACCGTTACGTCATCAAGCAAGTTTTCCTTGCCGACATAGTAATAAACGTTATCGGTAAGCGAGTAGTAGTATGAGGTTGTGTCAATTCTGTCAGAAACAACGTTATCGCCGAGACCTTTGCCTGCAACAATTACGGTTTCATTAAGAATACCTTGCGGATTAGCGGTAAAAACTATGCCTGAAACGTCGGAATTCACCATTCGCTGAACAATAACGTTCATTCTGAGCAGATCTGTATCAAGTCCCATCTGCTCCATATACGTAAGCACGTTTTCGTTATAAAGCGAGCATACGCATTCGGTTATTTTAGATGCGATATCCGCCTTGTCTACGTTGAGAAATGTGTCGAACTGTCCTGCAAAACTGCTGTCTGCTGAATCTTCCACACAGGATGACGAACGAACGGAAAAAAGATTTCCGTCAAGACTGATTTCTCGGGGTACGGTAACACATTCTCTCACTGCCGCCTTAAGAAGTCTGCTCTTTTCTGCCGCAGATTTACCTTGTGTCGCGATGAGTGCCGCATCAATTTTTTCTTTTGAAGGAACAAGCTCATCAAAAGAAAATGCCTCAAATTCGGGCACGGGTAAACCTACATTTTTCATGATTTTAAGGTTTTCGATTTTGCTGCCAAGTGTCATTAATTTTTTCCTCTTTTCATAATAACGTTATAGTCCCTTTTATATACAGAAGGCAAAACCATTGGCAAATTTTGCTCTTCACTATATTAGTGTATTTTTCAAAAAACCTTGTTGCAGCATAATTCTTAAGAATTTATTAAGTTTGAATCCGAAAGCAAAACAGGAACGGATATAAAAGTTACATACATAAAAAAGCCGGGGCAGTAAAACACTGCCTCGGCTTTTATTGGCTTTGATAAGATTAATAATCAAAGTTTTTGTATATTACGTGAGTTGTAGCTGTAGCTGTACCTGATGTAACCTTGATATCGATTTCAACGTCGATGTCAAATTCAACCTTGAGGCTGACAATTTTGCCTGTTTCTGCATCAACGATAGCAGAAACCTTTGCGTTCTTGTAGCTTTCTTTGATGTCTGCGCCTGCGTATGTACCTGCAAGAGCGTCGTAAATAACTTCGCCTGTCTTGTGGTCATAGTAACCCTTATCTTCGTTACCTACGCAGATACCGCTCTTATCGATGGGAGCCTTTGTGAACTTTTCACCTTCTGAGCCACGGCTTGAACCGCCCTTAACGTTGAGAATGATGAGGTATTTGCCGTTGCTTTCTTTACAGGTAGCGTTTGTGATGTCAGCTTCTGTAAGGGTGCTCTTGCGAAGATAGTGACAATTGCTGTCGCTGTCCCAGTTACCCTTGGTGACTTTTTCTGTATATTTGTTTTCGGCACCAACGCCCATAAACTTATAGATAAGGTCTTTTGCAGCGCTGAAAACTACGCCGCCGCCTTCGATTTTTTCGTTATCGGTTGAGCGTTCTTTTTCAAAGCCTGCTTTTGCATCGTATGCTGAGTTAACTGCATTGTTATATGCTGCGAGGATTTCAGCTTTTGTTGCGGGAACTGCTTTTACAGCTTCTGTTGATTCAGCAGAGGGGTCAACCTCTGTTGCACCTGCGTCAGCTGATACTTCGGGAGTTGCGTCTGTCACGTCATCACCTTCGGCACCGAAAAGGTCGAATTCGTCTGTTGTTGCGGGAGCGGTTTCTTCGGGTACTACTTCATCCTTGCCGCAAGCTGCAAAACCGAAAAGGAGAGCGGCTGCAAGAAGAAGTGCGAGAATTTTTTTCATTAGGAAAACTCCTTTCGAATTTTATGGAAATATTATATCATTAATTTCAGCTTATGGCAATATAATTTTGCTTTTTATCTTTAAAAAACAAATCGGTTATGTTATGATGAAAAAAGAGGTGATTTTATGTTTGTAAAAGCTTATGATACCGACATTAAAATTGATTATAACCAGGTTGACGGCTTCAACAGATACCCTTCAGACGTTATGGCTGAATACGTTCAGTCGGTTGAAGAAGGTCTTGATATTGAAAAATACAAGGGACTTTTTGAAGCTGTTGCGGCAATGCCAAACGGTGAAGAGAAAACCCGTATGAGCGACGTAATCTACGAAATGGTTATCAATGCCGAAATGAAGTCGGATTATAAATATAACGAGCCGAATAAGCTTGCGGAAATCAGAAAGCTCAGAAAAGAGCATAGTTTTAAAATAAAAACTCCCGATGCTGAAACGCTCAAAAAGAAAATTCACGGTGCGTGGATGGGCAGGGCCTGCGGCTGTCTTCTCGGGAAACCGCTGGAAGGTATCCGCACAGACGAGCTTATTCCTTTGCTCAAAGCATCGGGTAACTACCCGATGCACCGTTACGTATTGAGCACCGATATTACCGAAGAAATGCACAGCACGTATAAATTCTGGCTTCGGGACAAGGCTTATGCAGATACTGTTGACGGTATGCCCGTTGACGATGACACAAACTACGTTGCACTTGCGCAGAAGATAATTAACGATTACGGCAGAGATTTTTCTTCTGATAACGTTGCAACCGCCTGGATGAAATATCAGTCGGTTTATTCATATTTTACCGCTGAAAGAATTGCTTACGTCAATTTTATCAACTGCATTGTACCGCCTGCTTCCGCAATGTATAAAAACGTTTGCAGAGAATGGATTGGCGCACAGATAAGAGGCGATTACTTCGGTTACATCAATCCCGGTAATCCCGAAGAAGCCGCAGAAATGGCTTATAAAGATGCGAGAATATCCCACGTTAAAAACGGAATTTACGGTGAAATGTGGGTTTCAGCAATGATTGCCTGTGCCGCCGTTACCGATAATATTGAGGACATTATACTCGGCGGTCTTGCTCAGATTCCCGAAACTTCAAGACTTTTCGAAGCGGTTATGAAAATCTTTGACGGCTATAAAAACGGAATGACCGTCGAAGAATGTTTTGAAACCGTACACGCCGCTTATGATGAGCATACAGACCACGGCTGGTGCCATACGATTTCAAACGCAATGATAGTTACTGCCGCTCTTCTCTACGGCGAAGGTGATTTCGGCAAATCAATCTGCTGTGCGGTCGGTATGGGATTTGATACGGATTGCAACGGCGCAACCGTCGGCTCAATAATCGGTATGAGAAATACAGTTGACGGAATTGACGAATACTGGAAGAAGCCCGTCAACGGCAAAATCCATACGTCAATATTCGGAGTGGGCACGGTTAATATCGAGCAGGCAGTTGAAGAAACAATCAGACATCTCGGATAAAAAATAAGGCTGTACCTTTTCGGTACAGCCTTTTATTATAATTATTTGCCGAATAAGATGCTTAAAAGATTAATAAAGGTAAGTGCGGGCATTTCAGAGAATCCGTTTGAACCGTAATTCTCATTGAGCCAGGGACTTATCTTTGTGAAGATATTGTCGCTTGTGTCTTCAGCTTCCATAACACCGATTTTAACAAGAATTGCAGTGAGTCTGTTTTCTGCGTTGCTCAGGTCGCCCGATGTGGTATTGGCAAGGTCAGCCTCTGCCTGTGCAAGAGCCGCGTTCAATTCTGCCGCATCGTCGGAAGAGAGCGAAGAAGCGTCAACTTCTTTAGCCTGTTTGATAAGACTCTCGATAACTCTGACGTCTCTGCCGTAATTGAACTGCGGGAATCTGGGGTCTGAATAAACGTCTGTGATATCATCGTGAGCAATCAGCTCGAATGCTATCTTAAGAATAACGTCGTTATGCTGTGTAAGGTCGTGACGCTGATTATCAAAATAGAACGTTGTGTCTGCGAGAAGACCTGCCGAAGCGTCAACAACTCTGTCGGGAGAGATGTGGTTGTGGTCGGGGTTATCGCAGTGAGTGTTTTTCTGAACGTAATCTTCGGGAAGAGTTTCGCCGCAGTTTGCCGCATAAGCACCGAGAGATGTTGAATCAAGCTGAATAATATAGTCGCCGTTTTCGGTGTTCCAGCTTTCGCCAACGTTGATAACGGGATAGTCATACTGTGCAACGCAGAATACCTGAATGCCCATATCGAGCATTTTCTGAACGTTCGCTCTTGAGTTGAGCTGTGCATGGTAGTATCTGTCGGTCTGTCTCTTGATGTCAGCCATTTCTGGGTCAGAAAGATATTTTTCTGCGGCGGTGGGATAATCGCCTGAGGGGCAGAGTGCCCACATACTTGTGCTTCTTGTCATAATTTCGCGCACAAGAACGTCAACCGCTCCGCTGAGAGCGTCAACAAGAATGTCATCGGGAAGAATTCTTGCAACAACTTCGATAAGGTTAGCGGTGTTTTTATCCACAAGACGGCTTTCTTCAAGGAAACCGTTGTAGAGGTAATCTGCCTCAAGGAAAGTGATTCTGTCATTGAAAACGTCGCCGATGATGGTTGAACCGTCAAGAGCGGGAACGATGAAAAGAACCTTGTGAAGATCATTGTAAATTTCGGGTTTGTAATCAAACATTGCGCTTGCAATGGAAGCACCCTGGCTGATGGGAACGATGTTTACCTTATCGTGACCTGTCTGCTCCTTAACCATCTGAATGTAATCATAAAGCTCGTAAGCGGCATCGATATGGTTACCGAATGAGTTATATGAGAAGTAGTAAAGGTGGTCATAGGGGAGGTCTGTGTGGTATTTGTTAAAGGGAATGTGAGAATTGATAATGCTCATTTCATATTCGCTGCATTCTGCAAACGAATAGGGGAATTTTTCAACCTTAACGTTTGTTGTAATCTGTGCTTCGAGGTCGGCCTGGTTGATACAGAAGCAATCTCTGATAACGTCCTGAAGAGCTGCGGTGAGGCCGATATTTCTCTGTGTTACAAGAGAAAGAATAAGAGGAAGTGCTGCTCTTTTAATGATATTGCCAATCTGGATATAAGCGGGGAAAGCCGAGATTTTCTTGCCTTCATCATCAAGAATAAAGTTTCCGTCATCGTCTGTTACGCAAACGCTTGACTGACCCAGACCGGGAATGATAACTGTGGGATAGTATTCGCAGTTGCCGCCGCAATCCGTTCTTGTATCAGCGGCAAAAGAGCCTACCGAGCAAACGGATACAAGCATTGCAATGCTTATAATGAGTGAAACGGCACCGAGAAGTCTTTTTTTCATTTTAACAACACTCTCCTTGGAAAATTTTGTGTTAACAATAGTTTAACATATTGATTTTTGTTTTTCAATAAGTTTTTGAATTAATCCCATTCGCAACCTGTAACGGTATCCATATCGATTCCTTTTGTTTCGTTGGTCTTTCTCATAAGAGCAAAGAAAGCCGCGATAAAGCCGGGAACAAGCAGTGCGAATGATACCGTGCCCGTAACACCGTTGCCGAGAATTGTCATTATCGGCAGTGAGATGATATACGAAAGCGCAACGCCGATACCTGTAACGATGAACTGGGCGGACATTGTTGAAGAGCGGAGATTGGTGGGCGAGGATTCGCCGATCATCATAATAAGAACGTCGTTGGTTGAATAGAAACTGCCGATGAAAGCACCGCAGAAAAATCCTACAAGATAGGGATTAAGAGCGGCTTTTGCACCGAGCGAGAAAACAACGAACGAGATAAGGCAGTTAAGAGCCGTGGTAATTGCGGCGGTTTTTCTGCCCTTTGAATCGGAAACAAAGCCCATAATAACCTGCGATATTGCACAGCCTACGGGGAACATAAACAGAGCAGCTGTAACCTCACCGACCGAAACGGCTTCGGTTGCGGCTTCAATGCTGTTGAAAAGTCCCTTGCCGAAGAATGACTGCGCGTAGCCGTAAGTGAGAATAACCTGATAGTTGATTGTGCCGATAAATCCGAGGTTTGCAAGAGCCGAGGTTATGTAAAGCCAGCGCAGTTGCTTATGTTTCATTGCAAATTTCAGAGCGGGAATAAGTCCGCCCTGTGCGTTTTCGGTGTTCTTTGCGGCTTTTTCAGCTTCACGTTCTTCATCCGTCATACGCAGATATTTAAGACGCGAGTCGATGAATGAATCCGTTTCTCTTGCGGTAATAAGAGCGATGAAGCAGGTGATAACGCCAACGATTGCGGGGATGAAGTAAACGTTTCTCCACTCGGATGCACTTTCCATCAGCTCGCTTCTGAGGAAAGGAACAAGCAGAACGCTCATATTGGCAAAGAATTTGATTGTTGAGTAAATTCTTGCTCTGTGCTTTGACGGAGAGGATTCCATAATATAAACAACGTGCATATCGTGAGGAATGAAAAACTGAACAAGGCAGGCACCCACGAAATAGAGGAGAAGGTTGCCTGAAAGGAAAATAACGAGCATTGCAATGCTCATACCGAAAGTGTTGATAATCAGAAATCTCTTTCTGCCCCAGCGGTCGGCAAGGGGTCTGTAGAGCAAGCCTATCGCCTGAAACGGAACAACAAGAATTGAAAGAATATCAAGCAATCCGACAGAGCTTTCGCCGAATTTTGCAAAAAGGTCGTTTGCAATTTCGGTTTTCATCAGCGTGCCTATCTGCGAAGCGATTTCATCGGTTGCATAAATGAGGGCGATGATGAAAACAAGGTAGACGAAATAGAGATTTCTTTTCGGTCTTGCTTTTTCCTTTTCCCATTTTGCAATTTCTTTTTCACGTTTTAATTCTGCTTTACTTACGGTTTGCATCGTTACCGAAACCTCCTTAAAAAGCAAAGGCTCCGCCGAAAACAGGGGAGCCGTTATGTGTTTGTGATAATTAAATTTTAGCATATATCGGTAAAATGTCAATATAAGTATTAGTCAATATCCAAAATTAGTCTGCTTGAAAAATACGAAAGATATGGTATAATAAAACCAAATAAAACGGAGGTGAAAACAATGTTTGCAATTATCGCTCTTCTCAGCGACATTCCTGCTTACATAGCTGCTGCAATTTCGCAGCTTACAGGTGCTGATACATCTGAATTTCTTAACATTTTCAGCGACGGTTTCGCAAAGGTGATTGAAATCGCTGAAACAATCCTCGGCGGCTGATAAATCAGTCAGAAACGGCACGGATATCCGTGCCGTTTTTTGAATCCGCTTTTTGTTGACTTTAATTTTTTTTGTGATATTCTTTAATTAAAGAATAATGAAAGGCGGAAAGCTTATGAGAAAAATTGTTGCTGTTTTAATGGTTTTTGCACTTCTTTTTTCAATAACGGGATGCGTTTCTGCAAAAAAATATTCAGAACTTGAAAATGATTATAATAAATTGAAAAAGGAATATGAGGATTTATCTGCTCAGAAAACCGAAGTAACGCCCGAAGAAGAAACTTCTTCCGCCGTAACCGAAGCGGTAACTGAACTTCCGCCTGCATTTGATGCAGAGAAAGTGAAAAAACAGGTAGCGGTTAAAATACACGAATACTCTACCGAAAGAGCTAACTATGCCCTTGTTGAATTCACAAACAATTCAGAATATAACGTTGAGATAAAAACAATCAACGTGATTTTTTGTGATGAATCGGGAAATCCCTTGGATTCAGACTATGGCTCTTATGATGCTCTTGCACCCGGAGATTCAATTCTGCTTACGATGGATACGGATACCGCATACAAAAAATTAAAGTACGATTTTACCGTTGGAGAAGCTGATTTCAGATACAGCATTGCCAAAGAAATTTCGTTTGACGTTACAAAAGCAGGCGACAAAGCGATTGTTTCTATGAAAAACAACAGTGAAGAAACGGTTGAATATGCAGAAATAATTATGGTTTTCTATAATAACGGTCAAATTGTTTATCATGACTCCATAGGTTTCTATAACAGCGACTGGGAACTTGAACCCGGAGCAACAGAAACAAGAACATTTACTTCAATGTACAGTTTTGATTCGTATAAAGTCTACATAAAAGCACTTTCAACCTATTAAGCTTAAACATAAAGAATCCCGTAATACGTTCGGTATTACGGGATTTTTGCTGTTTTTTTATTTACCCCAGAGATAGGGTCTGTTCATAAAGTTAACGTCTTCCTTGTTTTCGGGAATGATAGCAAAGGAAGAAACTCTGTTGATTCCGTGTGATTTGAAATCGTCATAGAGCTTTTCAGTTTCCTGCATTCTTAAGGGATTGAGGAAAATGAATTCGCCCATAAAGAGGTTGGCTTTGTAATATCTCCAGCTGAGCTCGGCAACCTCAATGTTGAATTTCTGCTCATCCGTCACGTCAGCATTAAGAGCTTTTTTGAAAAGTAAATCGCTTCTGAAAACTGCAAGCGGTGAGCAGAAGCCCGCCTGATAATGCCAGTCAAAGTCAAAAGCGTGTGCGGTTGATTTTGTCATAGCCGTCTGCAAGTCGATATACTGCTTGATATACGGAGCGGCTTCTTCACCGTAATAGGCTTTGATAAAGTCGTTCATATGGTATTCAACGTCGCAGTCAACGTCCCACTGAAGCTTGCATAAAAGGTAGTTTCTCAGCTCGTTGAATGCTGCATAATGACCGTCACCACAGTTATATACGTAACCTGTTATGCCAATTTCGTGCATATATTTCATTGTCGGCTGCATGGTTTCAAAGTTTGAGAAAAACTGTGCAGTGTTAAGGAAATTTATTGTGTAATCATAGATGTAAGTTCTGTCCGCAATTTTGACCCAGTTTACGAAATCCTTTGCAATCTGAGGCTCGGGATCACCGTAGAGCATATCAAAGGTTTCGTTTTCAATGCCGTCCATTGCACCGCATTCGGTCAGCGGATGGCTTCGGCAAGCCTTGTGAAGTCCGCAAAGAACGGGAATAACGTTATCGTTGCAACGCAGTGTCAAATCAGTCGGAGGACGGTCCGTTTCGTTATAAGCATAGAAAGTGAAGGTGAAATCGGGGAATTCATCATCGAGCTCATCTGCGAAAGCATTGGTGAATAAAATCGTCGGAGCTGAAACGGCACCGTATTTTTCATAAAGCAACGTACAGGTTTCACAGTGGCAGTAGTTCATATTATCTTTCTGACCGATGTGAATATATTTTGAATCTTTCTCGCATTCGAGAATTGCTTTTCTTGCATTTTCAACTGCAATCGGAAGTACGTCGGGATGGCTCAAGCAAACGTGGTCTGTTGTGCGTGTGCCGTCGGGATTCATAGCGAAATATTCGGGATGCTCTGCAAAAAGAGTGTCGGGCACAAGTGTGTCAAGTGTAACGTCCCAGAGAACGTAGGTCAGCGCGCCGCCGTATTCGGGCATTTCATAATGGAACGAAACGTTCATTTTTGTTCTTGCACGGTATGTATCGTTCGTGCCCTGACAGTCGTTTCTGCGGATTGCGAATGAGGGCTCAACCGTGCGGTCAAGCTCTGCATCAAAAATAATATTCTTGCTTTCGGGAACAACCTCAAGGGTCGGCGTAAACCATCTCACTCCGAGATATTCCTCAAGAAAGGTGTAAACACCGTAAAGAGCACCTCTGCTGTCGGCACCCTCAATAAAAAGGCTTGTTCCGTCAGAGTGCAGATGAAAACCGTCTGCAACAATATCGGTGCGTTCGGTTTTGCCGATATAAACAGCTTTCTGACCGCTGAAAGCAGATTTTTCAGCGTGCTCAAGCTTTGCACCGCTGATTTTTTCAATATAGGTCTGCATTTCGTCAACTGCGGTAAGGATGCATTCATCCGCACCGTCGTCGGTTACGATAACGTAGTCTGTTTTACCGTTTTGCACAAGATAAACGGGAGCTGAAATTTCGGGCATATTATACTGCTTTCCGCCGTAGTCTATGTTTTCGTTAAGCGGAATAAAGCCGAGAATGAAAAGTATTGATTCAAAAAGAGCCGCAATGGCTTTCAGAGTGGACATAATTTTTAAATCCTCCTTGATTTATTTATCAATGTTATTTTTAAAAACGTCCGCAACTTCCGAAATGGTTATATACGCACTGTGATCCTGTTCATGAACGATTGTTTTCATTTTTGTAATCTGGAAGCGGTTAACAACAATGTAAACCACTTTTCTTTCGGAATCAGAGTAAAAGCCTTTTGCGTCCATAATCGTAATGCCGCAACCGAATTCTTCCGATAAAGCGGAGCAAACCTCGTGGGGTCTGACGGTAACAATCATTGCGGATTTTGAGCGGTCAAAGCCCTCAACAATAAAGTCAACTGTTTTAAGAGCGGCGGCATAGGCAACAACCGAGTAAAGCGGAAGAATCCAGCTTCTAAGCACAATGCCGCAGATAATATAAAGCACGGCATTGTAAACCATAACAAACGAGCCAACCGT
>JAZQKN010000115.1:0-21224 GCA_045542175.1 Acutalibacteraceae bacterium
GTAAAGCCTTTTGCGGCGCAAACGCCGCCTGCTACTGTTTTCATAACTCTGTTTTTGAACCTTTCGAATACAATAAATGTCAGAATGTGGCATTTCAATTCAATATGCCTGAGAAGTACGATTGCCGGTATACACCGGCAACGTATAAAGTATCAAAATTAAAGCTCGAGTCCGAGCGTTTTGTCGCAGCCGAGAACGATATTGAGATTTTCCACGGCAGCGCCGGAAGCACCCTTGCCGAGGTTATCGTATCTTGCAAGCAGAAGAATTCTGTTTTCATTACCCTTAACAAGGATTTCCATATTATCCTTGCCCGAAAGAGCCTTTGCGCCGAACATTGCATCAGCGCCTGTATCTTCGGTGTATTTTACGAATGAGTTATTATACTGTGCTTTATAAACACCGATAATATCCTCAACGCTCTTGCCCTCGCAGAGATTCTGTTTGAAAAGCGGAACGGTAACTGCCATACCGCTGTAGTAATCGCTGACTATGGGGCAGAAAACAGGTTCGTTTTCTATGCCTGCTACTGCTTTCATCTCTTTAAGATGTTTATGTTCCTGTGTGAGAGCATACTGTCTGGGAGAATCATAGATTCCGCTTCTCGAGTCGTCTTCGTATTCGGCAATCATCTTTTTGCCGCCGCCGCTGTAGCCTGTTATTGAATGGCAGGTAAGCAGTGCATCTGCGGGCAGAATTCCGTTTGCAACAAGCGGTGCAACAAGAGCGATGAATCCGCTTGCGTGACAGCCGGGAACGGCAACTCTTTTTGAATTTTTGATTTTTTCAAGGTGAGCATCCGAAAGCTCTGCAAAGCCGTAAGCCCAGTCAGGGTTTGTTCGGTGAGCGGTTGAGGTATCTATTACCTTTACGTTCGGATTATCTATAAGCGATACGGATTCTTTGGCAGCCGCATCGGGCAAGCAAAGAAAAGCTATATCGCAGGAATTCAGAGCCTGTTTTCTTGCCTCGGTATCCTTGCGGAGCTCCTCGGGCAGAGTGATAAGCTCAATATCTTCTCTTATTCTTAAACGGTCAAAGATTCTTAAACCTGTTGTACCCTCTTTGCCGTCGATGAAAATTTTAGTCTTGTTCATTATGTATACCTCGAGTATCGTTATGCGTATAATTATACAAATATCACTGTATAAAGTCAAGGAATATTTGCATATTCAAAAATAATCGGCAATTTTTATGCAATATTCTTTATGTAAAACCTGTCGTTTGTGCAATGTGACGCAGACCTGCACAAACGCAGAGCTTTATTCTTTTCTGATAAGCTTCTTTTTTGTAATTATTTCATTCACAAGCGGCTCGCCGCCGAAATAGCTTCTGATATTGCCGAGTGTTGTTTCGGCAATTCGTCTGAGTGCCTCGTGGGTCAGGAATGCCTGATGGGAGGTTACGAGTACGTTCGGCATTGCAATAAGTCTTGCAAGCACGTCGTCTTTCAGAATAGATTCCGAGAAATCCTCATAGAAGAATTCGCTTTCTTCCTCATAAACGTCAAGACCCGCACCGCCGATTTTTCCCTTCTTGATTGCCTCAATCAATGCTTCACTGTCAATCAGCGCACCTCGTGAGGTATTAAGAATATACACTCTGTCTTTCATTTTTGCAAGAGCTTTTTTGTTGATTATATGGTGCGTTTCGCTGTTGAGCGGGCAGTGAAGCGAAATAACGTCGGAGCGTTCAAAAAGCTCATTGAGGGAAACGTATTCGAGAAATCCGCAATCAGGCTTCGGGTCATAGGCAATTATTTTCATACCGAGACCCTTGCATATTTCAACAAAAGCCTTACCGATTTTGCCCGTACCTATAATACCTACGGTTTTTCCGTGCAAATCAAAACCCACAAAACCGTTGAGACTGAAATTATAATCCCTTGTGCGGATATAGGCTCTGTGCGTTTTTCTCACAAGCGTCAGAAGAATCGCGAGCGTGTGCTCCGCAATTGCATAGGGCGAATATTCGGGTACTCTGACAACGGGCATAACGCCGTTTGCTGCAGAGAGGTCAACGTTGTTATAGCCTGCGCACCTCAGGGCAACAAGCTCAATGCCGTTTTCTTTAAGAACTTCTATTGTTTTCGCACTCACGTCATCGTTAACGAACGCAATAACCGCTCTTGACCCTCTTGCCATAACCGCCGTTCTGGGACTTAGTTTGGATTCGAAATATTCAATTTCCACGCCGTAAGCTTCTTTAAGCTCTTCAAAATATATTTTGTCATACGGCTTGGTATCAAAGAAAGCTGCTTTTATCATAAAATCACCCGAGGATAGTTTACCCTCGGATGAAAGAATTATTATTTAAGATTATGAATAAATAAGCCGCTTAAAAGCTTGGGTTCAAACCACGTTGATTTGGGAGGCATAATCTGTCCCGCATCCGCAATATCCATAAGCTCGCGGAGAGTTGTGGGATACATTGAAAACGCAAGGCACATATCCTCATTTGCTCTGCGTTCAAGCTCGCCAAGACCTCTGATACCGCCGACAAAATCTATTCTCTTGTCTGTTCTGGGGTCATCAATGCCGAGAATGGGAGAGATAAGATTATTCTGAAGAATTGAAACGTCGAGCGATTCAACGGGATCGTTTTCGTTGAAAGTTCCGCTCTTTGCGGTAAGCTTATACCATTCTCCGCCGAGAAGCATTCCGAAAGTATGAGCCTGTGCGGGTCTGTAAGCATCTTTGCCGACTGCTTCAACGGTAAACTTTCCGCTGATTTTTTCAATGAATTCTTCGGGTGTGTTACCTGCAAGGTCTTTCATAACTCTGTTGTAATCCATAATTTCAAGCTCGTCGCATGAGAAAAGAACAGCAAGGAAGAAGTTGAATTCTTCTTCGCCTGTGAATTCGGGATTCTGCTCTCTGCGTTTAAGACCGACCTTGACTGCAGACGCCGCTCTGTGGTGACCGTCGGCAATATAGAGATAATCAACCTCTTTGAAAAGCTTTGAAATTTCAGCGTTTGTTTCGTCGCAGTCAATCACCCATACGGTGTTGGTAATACCGTCGTCGGTAACGAAATCGTAAACAGGCTCTTTGCTTTCTTTCCAATCGTTTACGATTGATGCAATCTTATCCTGAGGTCTGTAAGTGAGGAAGATGGGGCCTGTGTTTGCATCGCAGTAGTCAACGTGATTAATTCTGTCTGCTTCTTTATCTGCTCTTGTAAGCTCGTGCTTTTTAATGATATTGTTGATATAATCATCAATTGAAACACAGCCGACAAGACCTGTCTGGCTTCTGCCGTTCATAATCTGGCGGTAGATATAGAATCTGCTTTCTGCATCCTGCTCGCAGATTCCGTCGTCAACCAGCTTATCAAGATTGGATTTTGCTTTAAGATAAACCTGTTCGGTATAAATATTTGTGCAATCGGGAATATCAATTTCCGCCTTGTCAACGTGAAGAAATGAATAAGGATTGCCCTTTACCATTTCTGCAGCTTCCGCACTGTTCATAACGTCATAGGGAAGTGCTGCAACTCTTGAAGCGAATTCGGGAACGGGTCTTACTGCTTTAAAAGGTCTGAATACTGCCACACGGCATCATCCTTTCATATATATAATTTAAAAGTACAAAATAAATTCAATATATTCTACACCACTATTTTTAGTTTGTCAAATAACTTGACAATTTAATTGATATGATTATATAATATTTTTGTTAATCGAAAACTAAAGGAGGTTAATTATATGTTTTGTTCCAAATGCGGCAATCAGGTTGCAGACGGCTCTGCATTCTGCAATAAATGCGGTAACGCTTTTAATCCCGCACCCCAGAGCGCCCCTGTTCCCCCTGTAAATCATACACCCGTAACAGAAGAACCCAAAAAGAAGAATAAATTATTCGGCACCCCCACCAAAGCAGGCAAAAGCTATGCGGCAATTGCAACCGCTCTTATGGTTTTACCCGCCACTTTATGCGTAGCGATTGACTACATAATCCCCAGATTTGAATGGAGTTCTTACGTAGTTGGTTTCCTTATTGTTGCCTGGATTGTAGCCATTTTCCCCAGCCTGAAGCTCACTCCGTCAGCAGTAAACGTTGCACTCAGCTTTGTTGCTGTAATGTGCTATTTCTTCTACATAGCAGACAAAACAGGGCATTTCCAGTGGTTCTATAAATACTGTATGCCGTTGGTACTTCTTGCAGCGTTGTTCCTGTCTGTGGATGCGGCGCTGTTCGGTTCAGGCAAAATCAAACCGCTGCATGTTCTTTCAATATTATCGGTCGAAATTGCAGTTTATCTTGTTGCAATTGAAGCAACGGTTGACAATTTCCTCACGGGTCAGGTCAACATAAGATGGTCTCTGATTACAGCTTGCTTCTTTGTTTCGGCAGTTGCTCTTCTTGAAGCAATCCACTACGCAATCAGTATCAACAAAAAGAAATAAAATAAACGGAGAGTCTTTCGGACTCTCCGTTTTTGTTTTATCTTTCGTTTTTAGGCGGTCTGACTTTTACCATTTTATTAAAGAATTCAAGTGTTCCCTTGAGTCTTGATGCCGCCGAAGGATTCCAATCTTCTGCGGGTGCGGGTATAATTCCGAGTCCTTCAAGAAACGGCGTATAAATTCTGAATCTTCGCTGAAAATCTGCGGGGTTTTTATTCTTCTCCTGTGTCCATCCGCTTTCGGCAACCGCCGTAAATCTGGGGAAGCAATTATATGAAAGTCTTTCGAAATTGTTGATGTATTCCGTCCAGACGGTTGACTCAACGCCAACCACAGATTCGGGATTTTTAATCCCTCTCAGGAGCGGTTTATACTTATAGGTTTTGATAAGCGGAGTCATCGCATAAGGATAGTCGCAGTAGTAATGGAAAAAGTCTGAAACGATTATTTTTCCGCCGTTGTTTGCAAAAGCAACGGAATCTTTTTTTCTGTCCATCCACATCTGAACCACAGTATTGTTCCTGAGGATTCCGCTTCTCAGACTCTCGTTCCAGACAATCGGTTTTCTGCCCTTTGACCTTAAGAAATCTGCAATTTTATTGGTAAACCAGCCCTGAAGCATTTCTTCGTCTTTAAGGAAATTATCCTTTATTCTTCTCTGGCAGTCGGGGCATTTTTCCCAGTTTGTTTTTGGAACCTCATCGCCGCCGATATGGATATATTTGCTCGAAAAAATCTCAAGCATATCTTCGATTATATCGAAAATAACCTCAAAAGATTTATCCTTTCCCGGACAGATAACGTCGTCGAATATTCCCTGACAGGTCTTAACCTCAACAGGCTCTTTCTTACAGGAAATATCGGGATAAACGTGAAGAAGTGCCGAGCTATGACCGGGAACGTCAAACTCGGGAATAACGGTAATATATCTCTCCGCACAGTATGCAACGATTTCTTTCATCTGCTCTGCGGTATAATAACCGCCGTAAGCACCTTCTTCTATAAGACTGCCGAACTGCGAGCATCTTCTCACCGAGCCGTCGATTGCCGCAGAGGGTCTGCGCTCACTCCACATTCTGAAGCCCTGGTCATCGGCAAGATGCCAGTGCATAACGTTCATTTTAACGCTTGCCGCCGCATCAATCATCTTCTTGATATCGTCAAGGCTGAACATATGGCGCACACAGTCAAGCATAAAGCCTCTGTAAGGAAATGCGGGTTTATCCTCAATTCTTACACAGTGTGTTTCCTTGCCAAGCTGTTTAAGGCTCTGCTTTCCGTAAAATACCGCCTTTGCCGAGCCGCCGACGATGCTCAGCTCATCTTTTGAAACCGTAAGAACGTACTCCTCTTCACCGAGAGAATTATCAACCGAGCACACAAGCTCATCACTGTTTATTTCAACGTGACCTTTAAGGAACTCATATTTATTGGGCATCGGAATAATATCAATCTTTTTCATTTTTTACCCCTCAAAAAAAAACAGGCCGCAACTTTCGGTTGCAGCCCGTCTGATTAATCAATCTTCATCTTCGTCTTCATCGTTTTTTTCGGGCTCGGGCAGAATTTCAACTTTGATTTCGTCGATTCTTCGCTCATCAATTGAAAGAACGGTGAATTTAAGATTTTTGTATTCGGCAACGATGGGTTCTTCGCCAATCTCGCCCGGCAGATAGCCGAGAAGGCTTATAACAAATCCTCCGAGAGTATCGTAATCTCCCTCCGGAAGCTCAACGCCTACCAATTCATCAACCTCATCAAGGTCGGTTGTACCGTCGATGGTAAAGGTTGTTTCGTTTATCTGAATAATCTCTTCTTCTTCATCGTCATATTCATCCTGAATATTGCCCACAATCGATTCGATAACGTCCTCAAGAGTAACGATACCCGCAGTGCCGCCGTATTCATCAATAACAATGGCAAACTGTGTACGGCTTTCGTTCATAGCCTTGAACAAATCTCCGCAGGACTGTGTTTCGGGCACATAAAGAGCCTTACGCATAACCTTTGCAATCGTGAGGTCCTTGGGAATTCCCCTGCCCACAAATTTCAGAAGGTCCTTTGCATAAAGAATACCCACAATATTATCAGGGTCTTCTTCGAAAACAGGAATTCTGGAATAACCGTTTTCAACGGCAATTTCGGCAACCTCTTCAAGAGAGCGGTTAACTTCAATTGCGGTCATTTCTGTACGGTGAGTCATAACGTCGCCGACGTCGAGGTCATCAAATTCAAAGATGTTATCAATCATCTCTGCCTGTGTTTCCTCGATTACGCCCTTTTCTTCGCCAACGTCAACCATCATACGGATTTCCTCTTCGGTAACGTGCTCCTCATCGGAATTGGGATCCACACCGAAAAGACGTACAACCGCATTGGTTGAAAGTGAAAGAACTTTCACAAAAGGCTTTGCAATTTTCGCAATAAATGTAAGAACTCCGACAACTCTGAACGAGATTTTTTCGGGTTTCTGCATTGCAATTCTCTTGGGAGCAAGCTCGCCGAGAACAAGTGAAAAATAAGACGTGATAAGTGTAATAAGAACAACGGATACACCGTTGATAACAGATTCGCTCACGTAATTGATTATCGGTGTTTTCGCAACTGCCTGTGTAAGCATATCGGCAAAGTTCTGCGATGCAGAAGCCGAGGTCAGGAAGCCCGCAAGGGTTACACCGATCTGAATTGTTGATAAAAATCTGCTTGAATTTTCCGTAAGCTTTACTATCTGCTTAGCCTTTTTGTTGCCTTCTTCAGCAAGTTTCTGCATCTTTGTATCGTTAAGGGAAATGATTGCTATTTCGCTCATTGCAAAGAAAGCATTGACAAGAATAAGTGCAAACAAAAGCAAAAGCTTAAGAGTTACGGAAAGCACATCGGGTGATGCGTTTGAAACTGCCATAAGAATCGCAGGTCCGGGATCATCCATTTCGGATTTTCTCCTTTCAGAATTAAAAATATTGCATATTATTTTAGCATAACATAATAACAATGTCAACAATTCAAAGAACAAGAGCCGCCTGCTCACGTCAACTGTTGAAGCAACCCAAGGCGAAAACAAAAGATTTTATGCTTTTTTTGCTCCAAAACGGGCAAAATCGGTTAAAATCAGCCTTTTCACTCTTTCCGTGTTCTTCTTTAAGTACATCAAATTTGTTATTATAAAAAAGCTGACAAACGCAATTAAATATGATATAATATTTTTATTAATTTGTTTTCGGAGAGAAATTATGCTTTATTTGATTCTTTCAAGAAACGGCGGCGGCAAAACCACCCACATAAACAACCTTATCGAGCAGTTTTCCGCTGCGGGAAATAAAAAGATAACTCTCATTGTGCCCGAGCAGTTTTCGTTTATGAGCGAAAAGCTTATGCTGGACAGAGTGGGAGCAAAAGCTATGGCTGATATCGACGTGTTAAGCTTCACAAGCCTTGCGGAAAAGCTTGCGGGCAAGCCTGCATTACACGAACGCAGAAGGCTTGACGATTCTGCCAGAGCAGTTCTTATGAGCCTTGCCCTTGAAAGCGTAAAGGATAAGCTTAAGCTCTATTCAAAGCACGTTGCAAAGCCCTCCGTCATCTCCGATTTTATCGCTCTTTCATCAGAATTCAAGCTCAGCTCCGTTTCAACAGACTCGGTGCGTCTTGCCCTTGCAGACGAACAGGAAAATCTGCTCAAAACAAAGCTCGGCGATATTGTCACCGTTCTTGACGCTTATGACGCAATGATTGAAAACAGTTATTTCAATCCCGACACTTTACTTGACGAGCTTTTTGATGTTCTTGCCGAAAACAGTTATTTCAAAGACAGACTTGTTTTTATAGATTCATTCAGAGGTTTTACCGTTCAGGAATATAAGATAATTGAACGTATGCTTCAGAAAGCAACCGCGGTTTACGTTACCCTTTGCACCGATAATCTTCAGAACATCGGCGACGAAACCGACCTTTTTGCTCACACAAAAAGAACTGCACAGAAGCTTATTTCTTATGCAAAAAAGAACGGAACTCCCGTAGCAAAACCGCAATATCTTTCGATGAGAAGCAAATTCAACAATTTTCCGCCGCAGTTTGAAAAATACGCATCACCCGAGCTTGCGGCTCTTGAACAGGAGCTCTTCTCACCCTCACCCAACGTCTATGAGGAAGAATGCGGCAACATAACCCTATGCAAGGCATCGGATATATATTCCGAGTGCGAATTCATCGCTTGCACTGCCAAAAAGCTCATCAGGGAAAACGGCTACAGATGCAGAGATATCGCCGTTATTGCGCGTAACAGCGGCGATTATGAGGCACCGTTGCGTACGGCTCTTAAAAAATGCGGCATAAGTGTTTTTGAGGATAGCCGTCAGCCTGTTGACGCTTCACCCGTAATCAATCTTGTAAGCTGTGCGGTGCAGATTGCAAGCAAAGGCTTTTCGACCGAAACCGTTATGCGCTACCTCAAAACAGAGCTTGCGGGCTTCACTATGGAAGAAATATCCGAGGTTGAAAACTATTGCTTCCTCTGGCAGATAAACAAAGGCGGCTGGCTCAAAGATTGGGAACAGAATCCGAGAGGATTCGGCGTTGAAATAACAGATGAAGACCTTGAGTTACTCAAAATTCTTAACGAAATCCGCCGCAGAATCGTTGCACCTCTTTGCGCTTTACGCGATTCGCTTGCCGATTCAACGGGCGAAGAAAGTGCAAAATCCGTTTTTGCTTTCCTTGAAAGAATCAGGGTTGCCGAGAATCTCAAAACTCTCGCCAACGAGCTTATCGCTTCGGGCGAAACGGGAATTGCCCTTGAGCTTGACAGACTCTGGAACGTTGTTTGCGAGCTTCTTGACAGCATTTCAAACGTTGCGGGTGAAAGAAATATGACCGCATCGGAATTTTCAGATATGCTTGAGCTTATGCTCAGCTTCCAGACCACAGGCAACTTGCCTCAGGGTCTTGACGAAATCACCATCGGCTCTGCCGACAGAATCCGCACCGTTTCTCCCAAAGCGGTTTTCATTGCTGGAGCAAACAGCGGAATCTTCCCCGCCGTGCCCACGGGCGGCACAACCCTCACCGATAAAGACCGCCGCAGAATGAGCGAAATCGGCATCGAGCTTTCGGATTTCGGCGAATTCAAACTTGCCGAAGAAAAACTGATTGCGTATAACGCATTCTGCTGTGCTTACGAAAAGCTCTTCGTCTGCTGCCCCGAAAGGGATGCAAAAGGCGAGCAGCTCGCTCCGTCTGAGCTTTACACAAAAATCAAATCACTTTTCCCGCTCTGCAAAGAAGTTGATGCTTCGGAGCTTGACGGAATTTACTACGTTGAAGGCAGTGACCCCGCCTTTGAACAGCTTGCAAAAAACAATGCACCCGACAGCGTGCTCGGTGCAACTCTTAACCGATATTTTTCTGAAATTCCCGAATACTCGGGCAAGCTTTCGGCTCTTGAAAGAGCGGGCGGCATAAGGGATTTCAGAATCAGCGACAGCTCCGCCGCAGAAAAGCTCTTCGGCAAGGATATGTTCATTTCGGCTTCAAGAATCGAAGCTTACCATAAATGCCCGTTTGCCTATTTCTGCCGCTACGGTATAAAAGCAATGCCGAGAAAAATTGCAGAACTTGACCCGATGCAGAGAGGTAACGTTATTCACCACGTTCTTGAAAAACTGCTCACGGATTACGATTCCGACTTCCTCTGCGACGCAAAACGCGACGAGCTTTTTGATATTATTCTTTCGGTTATGAACGAATATCTTATGGCAAAGCTTGACGGCTCCCAGCGTGACGAAAGATTTATGTATCTTTACCGCAAACTTGCCGTGAGCATCTGCGACGTTGCGCAAAGACTTATCAGTGAGCTTAAACTCAGTGAATTCAAGCCAGTTGATTTTGAACTTTCAATAGGCTTTGACGGAGAAATTCCGCCCTATGAATTAAAAACCGCAAACGGAAAAATCAGCATTTCAGGTGCGATTGACCGTGTTGACAAGGCGGTTATCAACGGCAAAAACTATATCCGCATCGTCGATTATAAATCATCGGGCAAGGATTTCAAACTCAGCGACGTTCTTCAGGGACTCAATATGCAGATGTTTGTTTATCTCTTTGCCCTGTGGCAGAACGGCGATAAAAAATACGGTGAAATCACCCCCGCGGGCGTGCTCTATTACCCCGCCAACTCTCCCCTTATTTCTGCCGAAAGAGGCACAGAAAAAGAGGATATTGAAAAAGAAAAACTCAAAAAATGCCGTATGCAAGGCATTGTTCTCAACGATTGCGACGTTGTGCTTGCTATGGATAAATCTGCGGGCGGACTTTATATTCCCGCCGAATTCGATAAAAACGGAGCGATGAAAGGCTCCCTTATCAAGCTTTCACAGCTCGAAAAGCTCAAGGAAAAGGCAGATGAAATCCTTTGCGAAATGGCGGATTCTCTCCACAGCGGCGAAATCCCCGCCACCCCCGTTTACGGAGCAAGCTATAAGCACGTTTGCGATTACTGTGATTATAAATCCGTCTGCTCTTATGAAAGCGATATTCCCGTAAAAACACTTTTCGATACAGATTTGAAAGCTGCCCTCGAGGCTCTTGAGAAAGGAGATGAGACGAATGAAGTGGACAACGGACCAGCAGAAAGCAATTGACGCGCGTAAAGGCACTCTGCTTGTAAGCGCCGCCGCGGGCTCGGGCAAAACCGCCGTGCTTGTTGAGCGTGTTATCCAGAGAATTTGCGACAGCGAAAATCCTTGCGGCATTGAAAATCTGCTGATTGTTACCTTCACCAAAGCCGCCGCGGCGCAGATGAAAGAAAAAATTTCCGCCGCTATCAGCAAGCAAATCGCTCTCAACCCCTCTGACAAGCGTCTTCGCCGTCAGCAGCTTATGCTCCCCTGTGCAAACATCTGCACAATCGACTCATTCTGCATAAACCTTGTGCGTGAAAATTTCCACGCGCTCGGAATTGCTCCCGATTTCTGTCTGCTTGACGAGGGAAAGCTTAAAATCCTTCGCACGCAGGCGGTAACCGAAACGGTTTCTTCGCTTTACGAGAATCCGAGCGACGAGTTTCTGAAACTCACCGAGCTTATCAGCGACACAAGGGATGACCAGAAGCTTATCGATGCAATTCTTAAGCTTGATGCGCTTTCACAGGCTTATCCTTTCCCGAAAATCTGGCTCCGCTCGTTAATCAATGAGTTTGAGAATCCCAAATCCGTTGAAGAAAGTCCCTGGGGAAGAATTCTGCTCAGCCGCGCCGCTCAGCTTACGGAAAGCTGTATCGGCAGCATTGACCACTGCATTTCTCTTCTCGAAACCGAGCCCGAGCTTTACGCTTGCTATTCGGACACTTTCTTTGCAGATAAAGAAATGTTTTCGCATTTCCTCGAAAAAATCAAAAATTCTTCGTGGGACAAAACCGCCGAAAGCTATTCCGGTATTGCTTTCGGCAAGATGAAATCCGCTCCCAGAGGATACGCTTCAAGTGTTAAAGATATATGCCAAAGCACAAGAAGCAGCTATAAAAAGCTGGTCAGCGAACTTGAAAAACAGTTTCTTATCAGCTCCGATGACCACAAAGCAGACGTTGAATTTCTTGCTCCCGTTGTGCGCGAGCTGATTAATGCCGTTTTCACTTTTTCTGAAAAGTTTTCACAGCTCAAGGCAGAAGAAAACGGTGCCGATTTTTCGGATACTCTTCACCTTGCGCTTGAGCTTCTCATCACTCCTTCTGAAAACGGATACGTCAAAACTCCTCTTGCAAAAATGCTTTGCGAAAACTATGCCGAGATTCTTGTTGACGAATATCAGGACGTAAACCTTGCGCAGGATATGATATTTTCAGCTCTTTCAAAAGATGAGAACAACCTGTTTATGGTTGGCGACGTAAAGCAGAGCATCTACCGTTTCAGACAGGCGATGCCCGAAATATTCCTCGCAAGAAGAGATAACCTTTCCGAATACGAAACCGAGGAAGAAAACTATCCCGCAAAAGTTACTCTCGGCAAAAACTTCCGAAGCCGTAAAGGTGTTACGGAAACGGTAAACTTCATTTTCAATGCCGTTATGAGCAGAGATTCGGGCGGTCTTGACTATGACGAAAAGGAGCGTCTTGAGGCAGGTGCGGATTATTATCCCGAAAAGCAGGGTGCCGACACCGAGTTTTATCTGTTTGAAACCGAAAAAGACGATTTTCTTACAGTACAGGCACGTTTCGTTGCCGATTACATCGAAAAATCAATTGCCGACGGTATGCTTATAACCGACGGCGATAAGCAAAGACCCATAAGATATAAAGATTTCAGTATTCTTCTGCGAAGCATCAAAAACAGCTCAAGACCCTTTGTTGACGAGCTTGCTTCAAGAGGAATTCCCGTTAACTGTGAGGCAGGAGGAGGCTTCATTTCTTCACCCGAAATTATGTTTATGATTTCGCTGCTTAAGATTATTGATAACCCCGCAAACGATATTCCGCTCACCGCCGCAATGCTCTCACCCGTTTTCGGCTTCACACCCGACGACCTTGCGCTTATAAGAGCAGACTGCAAAAAAGGAAGCTTTTATTCCTGCGTGGTCAAATCAGCTGAAAACGGCAATGAAAAATCAGAGAATTTCCTTGCAAGGCTCCGCTCAATGAGAAGACTTGCCGCCACCGTCAAAACAGGAGAGCTGATACGCAGACTTATTGATGATACGGGCTACGGCGCGATTGTTTGTGCAATGAAAAACAGTGCACAGCGCCGTGCCAACCTCAACCTCTTTATCGACCAGGCTAACCGTTATGAAAGCTCGGGCGGTAAAGGTGTTTCGGGATTCATCGGCTACCTTGACAGTATAATCAAAAGCGGCGGCGATATAGACGGCGGCGCTTCAAAATCGGAGGCTGCCGATGCCGTTTCAATTATGACAATCCACAAGAGCAAAGGTCTTGAATTCCCTGTCTGCTTTGTCGGCGCCTGTGAAAAAACCTACGGCGATTTCTTTAACCGCGAAGACCTCATCATCGCCTCCGAAAGCGGAATAGGCATAAAAGTAAACAACGGCAGTGCTAAATTCGATACGCTTACAAGACTTGCCGCAAAAACAGAAACAAAGTGTGCCGAGCATTCCGAAGAATTGAGAGTGCTCTACGTTGCACTTACAAGACCTAAAGAGAGACTCGTTATGCTCTCTTCCTGTACGGACAGCGCAAAAACTCTCACCTCAATTGCTTCAAAGCTGCGTGAGGGCGAAAAAGCTGACCCGTTTACGGTTTCAGAATTCACAAGCTATGCAAGTTGCATTCTCGCATCGCTCATCAGACATCCCGATGCACACGCACTGCGTATGGCTGCGGGGCTCGATAACCGAATGGTGCTCCCCTGCTCAATGCCGCTCAAAGCTGAGATAATCAAAAACTATGAATCTGCGGAAATCGTTCAGGCTGAAGTCGCTGCAGCTTTACCCGATAAAAGAATTCTCACCGAAATCAAGAAGCGTCTCGGCTACAGTTATCCTTATTCGGCGCTTGACGGAATTGTTGCAAAAAGAATTGCATCAAACCCCGACAGCGACGAAATAAAAAGCGAATTTTTCGCTTCACGAAAACCCGCATTCATCAGCAAGGATAACCTCACACCCGCACAAAGAGGTACGGCAACCCACAGGTTTATGCAGTTTGCAAACTATGAATCCGCAAGCGCAAGTGCCGAATCCGAGCTGAAACGGCTTGTTGCAGACGGTATGCTCACCGAAGCCGAAGCGGGTGCGGTTGATATTAAATCAATCACCGCTTTCTTTAAAAGCGAGCTTGCAAAGCGTATTCTTGCCGCCGACAAGCTTTATAAAGAATATGAATTCACTTTCGGTATTCCGATAAGAGAAATGTACCCTGAAATTCCCGAAAGCGTTGCACAGAACGAAAAAATCATTATCGAAGGCGTTGCAGACTGTGCTTTTGTTGAAAACGGTGAGCTTGTTATCGTTGACTACAAAACCGACAGAGTTTCCGCCGCTGAAGAGCTTGTTGAACATTATTCCGATCAGCTTGCAATCTACCGCCGCTGTCTTTCGGAAGTGCTCGGGTTACCCGTAAAACAAACTCTTATCTATTCGTTCAGATTAAATCAGAGTATAGAAGTATAACTCAAAGCCCCGAAGCATTTTCGGGGCTTTAATCTTTTCTGTCACTATTGCAATTAATGTATATTTAGGTTATAATAAATATAATTATAACCGATAGCGAGGATTCAGATGAATACACAGATTGTTGATATAAATAATGCCGCAGAGCTTGACTCTTTTGTTGCTTCGCATCCCAACGGTCATTTTCTTCAGACGTCGCTCTGGGGAAAGGTTAAAAATGACTGGAAATGGTTCGGAGTTATTTGCAGAAACGAAAGCGGAGAAATTACAGGCTCAATGGCGGTTCTTCTTCGCAAAATCTCAAAGCTTCCTTACCATATGATGTATGCTCCCCGAGGTCCCGTCTGCAATTTTGACGATAAGGAAACCTTTTCGGCTCTTATTTCCGCCGCAAAGGAAGAGGGTAAAAAATATAACGCATATCAGTTAAAAATCGATAAAGACGTTCCCATTGATAACGAAGAATACAAATCAATGGCGGTTGCCGAGGGTTTCAAACTCAAGGGTCGTACCGTAAACTTTGAGGATTATCAGTGCCGATGCGTAATCAGAATTAATCTTAACGGCAGAACGGAAGACGAGGTTTTTGCCGCCTTCCATTCAGACCACAGGCGCAAAATCCGTATCGCTCTCAAAAACAACGTTGAGATAAAGATTCACGGCAGTGAAATGGCGGAAACCTTCTATCAGCTTATGAAAGAAACCTGCGAAAGAGACGGCTTTGAGCTTCGCTCCGCAGAGTATTTCGCAAGAATTCTCGACTGCTTCGGTGATAAAGCAAGGCTTTATATGGCTTATTACGAAGGCAGACCCATTGCGGGCACAATTTCCGTTTTATGGGGCGATAAGCTCTGGTATTTTTACGGTGCTTCGTCAAATGAAGACAGAAAGGTTATGCCGAATTATCTGCTCCAGTGGGAAATGATAAAATGGTCAATCGAAGCAGGCTGCAGCATCTACGATTTCAGAGGCGTTGCGGGTGTTATCGACGAAAGCAATCCGCTTTTCGGTCTCTACCGCTTCAAGCACCGTTTTGACGGCAGCTACGTTGAATTTATGGGTGAAATGGATTTAATCACAAATCCGTCAGCCGCAAAGATAGTTAAAACAGCACAGAAAATAATGAAAATTTTACGATAAAGGAGAATTACGATGATAAGAGTTACAGTTTGGAACGAAGGCGTTCACGAAAAAACAGACAATGAAGTTGCCGGCGTTTATCCCGCAGGTATCCACGGCTGCATCAAAAACTTCCTTTCATCTCAGGATGATATGGTAATCCGCACCGCAACCCTTGCACAGCGCCGTTGCGGACTTTCAGACGAAGTTCTTGAAAATACAGACGTTCTTATCTGGTGGGGTCACATGGCTCATGATAAAGTTCCCGACAGACTTGTTGAGAAAATTCACAAAAGAGTTCTCGGCGGTATGGGTCTTATTGTTCTCCATTCGGGTCATCATTCAAAGATTTTCAGAGCTCTTATGGGAACAACCTGTAACCTGAGCTGGCGTGACGACGACCGTGAAAGAATCTGGACGGTTAATCCCTCTCACCCCATCGCAAAGGGTATTCCCGAAAGTTTCAATATTCCCAATGAAGAAATGTATGGCGAACGTTTCGATATTCCCGAACCCGACGAGCTTGTTTTCCTCGGCTGGTTTGCAGGCGGCGAAGTTTTCCGTTCAGGCTGCTGTTGGCAGAGAGGTCTTGGTAAGATTTTCTATTTCCAGCCCGGCCACGAATCTTATCCCACGTACCATATCAAGCACGTTCAGAGAATTATCATCAACGCAGTCCGCTGGGCAGCTCCCCTCAATGCAATTGATGAAGTTCTTGCCTGCCCCAACGTAAAGGATACTCCCGAAGAAAAATACAGAGAGAGCCTCACAAGAAAAATTTAAGGTGAATTATGGATACATTCAAGATAAAAAAGCTGCGTGAAAACGCAAAAATTCCTTTCCGCGCAACAACAGGCAGTGCGGGAATGGATCTTTATGCCTGCATTGATGAGCCCGTAACTCTCGGCGGCGGCGAAAAAGCGGTTATCCCTACGGGTATCGCCATTGAGCTTCCGAGTGCTGAGCTTGCCGCCTTTGTTTTTGCAAGAAGCGGTCTTGCAATCAAGCACGGAATCGGTCTGCTCAACTCCGTAGGTGTTATTGACAGCGATTACAGAGGCGAAATCTGTGTAGGTCTTATCAATCAGCTCAAAGAGCCTTACACAATCAACCCCGATGAGCGTATTGCTCACCTTGTTATTATGCCCGTTTCGCTTATCACTCCCGTTGAAGCTGAAAGCCTTGACGAAACCGAAAGAGGTTCGGGAGGTTTCGGCTCTACAGGTAAGGCATAATTATGGAAAGCAAGAAATCCTTCATTCAAAAAATACCGTTCGGTGTCCTCAGCCTTATGTGCCTCGGATTTACATATTTTGTCGCAGGAACAATCGGGATGCTCGTTATTCCCGTTATTCTGTGCATCGTATTCGTGATTCCGATAGGTATTGTATTTGCAATTCTCGATATTGTAATACGCAAGAAAAAGCTTATTCCCATAATCAGTCTTATCGGATGTCTGTGGCTGGTTTTCGGCTTGGTATTCGTACTCGGCTCTGCGTTTTTCGGAGCGTTTTCTTCTATGTTCGATGAACTTGTACTCAAAATTAAGGAGATATTACAATGAAAAAAGCAATAAGTATTATCTGCGTTATCGCAATGGTGTTTTCGGTTTTCTCTTTTTCGGCTTATGCTGAAAACGTAAAGCCCTATGATAACAGCGAATATTACCACTGCGGTGATTACTCAATCCACTACCGTGTTTTCCCTGCTCAGGGTGAGCAGAAGGGCAGAATTATGATGCTCCACGGTTTTCTTTGCTCAACATACGCATGGCGCAATATGGCTCCCGCACTTGCGGCTGAAGGTTATGAGTGTGTGCTTGTTGACCTTCCCAATTTCGGCTACAGCACAAGAGAAAATCCCGATATGGAAATCATTGAGCGCGAAACTCTCGTTATCAATCTTATGAATGAGCTTGCTCCCGATGAAGAATGGATAATCGCAGGTCACTCAATGGGCGGCGGCGTTGCTGTTAACGTTGCGATTGAAACCGACGTTGAAGCTCTGCTTCTCTATTGCCCCGCACCCCAGAGCGAATTCCCCGCTTTTGCAGAGGGTATTGTAACCTCAGCACCGATGAAAGCGTTTATGAATTTCTTTTTCAACTACGGTACGCGCATTTCTCCGCTGATTAAGCTTGTTATTTATGCCGCAACGCTCGACTGGAATTTTGCGATGAATTACGATACCGCAGGCGTAACCGATGCAGTGCAGTATGATGGTTTCGGTGCGGGAATGTGCGAAATGATGTATAACGTTAAGGCAACCAACCTTGCCGAAGCCGACAAAATCGATTGCCCTGTTTTGCTTTGTCAGGCAAGCGGTGACATCATTCTCAACGATACAATGAAAGACCAGATGAATTCAGCATTCCCCGATGCAACAACGTATGAAGTTGAGGGCGGCGGACATCAGTGCATTGAAAACAGAGCCGATGAGCTTTGCAAGGTTACTCTTGATTTTCTTGCAAAATAAAATGTACGCCCAGTGCTCCTCTCGCACTGTGAAGGCTTATCATACAGCCTGTTTCACCAACGATAATTTCGCTGAATCCCGCTGATTTCAGCATCTGAACAATAACGGCGAGCTCTTCGGAATCAACCCCCGAGTGATAAACAAAAGCAGTGCCGTAATCAATATCAGAATATTTTTCAAGCTGTTCGCTTACGTATTGTAAGCGGACAGCTTTTATTCTGCCCTTATACTTTTTCAGTATTTCAATCTTGCCGTCAACCATTCCCGCGCAAGGCTTGATTGAAAGCAAATTTGCTCCGAAAACTGCCGCCGCAGAGCATCTGCCGCTGATTTTCAGATACTCAATACTGTCAAGCAAATAGCTGACCTTTACCTTGTCAACCATCTCTCTGAGTTTCACCAGTATTTCTTCTGCAAAAAGACCGCTGTCACGCATCTGACAGGCCTTGAGGGCAAGCAATCCTATCCCTCCGCCGAGGTTTTTTGTGTCCAGCACAAAAACGTCACCCATTCTTGCCGATGCGATAACGGCATTACGGCAGGTTGAAGAAAGAGCAGAGCAAAAAGAAAGATGTAAAACGGCACAGCCTTTTTTAACTGTTTCGGCGAAAAAATCCATATACTCGCCGGGTGCAACTGCCGACGTTTTCGGAATAATCCCTGTTTCTTCAACGCACTCAAAAATATCCGTACCTGTAATATCGACCCCGTCACGCAGGGTTTTGCCGCCCGTATTAACGTGCATCGGCATAACTTTTATTCCGTATTTCAGGGCAATATCTTTCGGCAAATCGGCGGCACTGTCTACGCTTATCACAACTTTTTTCAAAAAAATCCCTCCGCAGTTACTATAACCGCGAAGGGATTTAATTATTTATCTTTTGAGCGAATCTATCATTTCAAACAGACCGGTAAAGAACGTGTGAACCTCCTGAGCAGTTGCTCCGAGACCTATTACTCTGCCGTGGTCACCAACAGAAACAGGCGCAACGTTCCAGATGCCTTTTTTGATTTCATCGGTATCCTCCGGTAAATCGGTATATGCCTGACCGAATGGATATTTTGCAGAAACAACGTTGACAAGTCCGTCATTCTCCTGCCAGGTTGCATCAATCTCAATTCCGCCTGCCGTTGTACCGGTAAAGCTTCCCATAAGCATTGCCAGAGGACTGAGTACGGCCATCGTTGAACTGATTGGTAAATGAGTTCCGAAAGCACCCTTTTCGGTTGTGCTGTAAGCATAGGAGAAATAATAAACTCCTTTTACCGTCACCGCAACCTGATTAAGCTCTGCCGCGCCGTCGGGTGCAAGGTCGTAAATTGCGTGGTCGGTACCCATACTGATAAATGAAAGAACAACCTCTTCCTTGTTTTCGTCGGTAACCTCGCCTATCTTGAAGTGGTCAAGCATAAGGTCATAAAGACCGTTTTCCGAACTGCCCGCTCCGATAATGTCAAACGCCATAGTTGATATATACTGTGCAGCATTTTCTATGCCTATCTTACCTATAACCGAATCGGCAACGGTAGCAAGCGATGAACCGTTATGAGGAGCGCAAAGAGTTGTTACACTGTTTACCCACCTGCCTTTTCCGCCCCTGAAAAGCGGAGAAACATCTTTGCCCGAAGCTTTGATTTCAGCTTCACTGCCATATTCAAGAAGTGCGGTAAGAAGTCGGATTGTCGGACCGCCGAAGCTGTGACCCACAAGATTAACCTTGAGCGTCTGACCGTCTTTTTTGCCGCCCCAGTTTTCAAACAAGGGTTCTTCGTATGTTCTGCCGTAACGTTCGTGGTTATGATCTGCCGAGTGAGCTTCACCGTAATCAACGGTTGTTCCCGTAAGCTGTGCGTAAAGCTCGCATGCTCTGTCCCAGGCGCTTGAAATCGGTCCGATGCTCGGAGCATAAACCTCATAGCCTTCGCCTGTCAGATACTCAACAAGGCTTCCTGTTTCTCCACCCCAATAATACGCAATCTCACTCAGGTCACCGTCATCACCGTAGCCACCCAGACCGTGAACAAGTACATACGGATAATCTATCGGGGGCAGATTTTCTTCCGTCTCTTTATCATTTTTATGTCGGATATAAAGCGGAACAGCTATCGCGGTTGCGGCAATGCAAATTGCGAGAATAACGGCAATAGCCGCTATGATAATCTTTTTGCCGTTCTTCTTCGGCTGCTCGGGCGGTGATGTCGGCTGAACAGGAGCATACTGCGGTATGCCTTGCTCTGCCTCGGGCGGAGCTACAGTAAAGGGTTCTTCGGGAAGAATAATCTCCTGTGTGTCATCCATATCCGAAACAGGCTGTTCCTGTTCGGGTGCAGAATCGTTCTTCAGAATTTCATCGGTAGTAACTCCGAAGATTTCACTCATTGCAATTATTTTATCAATTTCGGGAACAGCCACACCTGATTCCCACTTTGAAACAGACTGTCTCGAAACACCGAGCTTTTCCGCAAAAGCTTCCTGTGAAAGTCCGTTCTGCTTTCTTAAATGTAATATTTTTTCAGAAAGGGTCATGTATCATACCTCCTGTTTATATCATTGATTATATACCCTCAAACCAATAATTTCAATCAATCGAACATTACATTTTCCGATTTTTTAAAAAAACAACTATGTAAACTTTAGTTTGCACAAAAAAATCCCCGAATGCAAAACACATTCGGGGAAGAATAATTTTAGATTTTTGCAATTCCGAGTCCGTCAAGAACAGACGAAACAAGAATAAGAAGAATACATACGGGAGCAATATATTTGATTACAACCGTGAAAAGTGTTTTTGATTTGAACGGAGCACCGATTTCAATTTCTTCAATAAGTGCTTTGGGTTTGATAACGTAGCCTACGAAAATGCAGGTGAAGAAAGCAACAATGGGCATAAGAACGCTGTTGCTTACAAAGTCAAACATATCGAGAATTGAAAGGCCCTTAACCGAAATATTGCTGAGCAAACCGAACCCGAGCGACGAAGGCAGACCGAGTACAACGCTGCCCGCAAGAACACCGAAGCAAGTCTTTTTTCTGTTCCAGCCCGTCTTGTCAACGATAATGGAAACTACGGTTTCCATAAGTGAAATTGACGACGTAACAGCCGCAAAA
>JAZQKN010000116.1:0-4791 GCA_045542175.1 Acutalibacteraceae bacterium
GAAACAGTATTATTGATGCTCTTATGAACGCACAAAGCGTGCATAATGACAAATTCGGAAAATACGACAAACCCGTGTATGATACTTGGGCGGAGTATTACAAAGATTATTTCGCAGATATTTACGCCTTTACAAAAGCAAAGATTGAGAAAAACGAGATTGAAGCCGAGATTATGGAAGCGGTTGAGCTTATCAGCAAGAATTTTGATGAAATATTCAGCGTTACCAACAACACCGCTTGCCTTTGTCACGGCGATTTCTGGATGCCAAATCTGATAATTGATTTTTGGAAATCCGAGCTTGCAGGTGCGGTTGACCCGTTTGATATGCTGTGGGCAGAACCCGAATATGAGATATTCTGTCTGACACTCGGTTTCGGTGAAAAGCTGAAGCTTTATGATGAGTATAAAAAGAGAAATCCGACCTCAAAATACTGCGATTTAAAGGTCGAACTTTATGCTCTTTGCAACGAGCTGAACTGGTATATTCTCTTGGGCGAAATGGGACATGATTACCTGATGTTCCGAGCAAAAAGATTGATAAAGAAAATGAAAGAAATGGGATTGAGCCAATGATTGAATTCATATCAAAAGAACCCATAAACAAAGGCTGGTCCTGTGACAGGAAATACTGCGTCACTACTGCTGACGGAACTAAATATCTCCTTCGTGTTACACCTACTGAAAAGAGTGCTAACCGTGAGAATATGTTTCGTATGCAGCAAAAGGTTGCGGAACTCGGTATTCCTATGTGCAAGTCACTTGAAATCGGCGAATGTGATGAGGGTATTTACATATTGCAGACTTGGGTTGACGGTAAGGATGCAAATGAGGTTATACCGTATCTTGCAGACTCTGAACAGTATGCTCTTGGTCTTGAAGCAGGCAGAATTCTGAAGAAAATTCATTCAATCCTTGCGCCCTCAGACCAGCCTGATTGGGAAACCCGTATCAACGACAAAGCAGATTTGAGAATCAGGAAATACAACGAATGTCCGCTGAAATATGATAAAGGTCAGGCTTTTATTGACTTCATCAACGCAAACCGTTATCTGCTTAAAGGCAGACCTCAGGTGTTTCAGCACGGTGATTATCACATCGGCAATATGATGATTGAAAACGGCAATGTTGTTATTATTGACTTTGACCGCTACGATTTCGGCGACCCGTGGTAAGAATTCAAAAGCATCACTTGGTGCGCACAGGCTTCTCCTCTTTTCGCTTCGGGTATGGTCAACGGATATTTTGACAATAATGTGCCTATGGAGTTCTGGAAACTTCTTGCGTTATATATCAGCCTTGGTACAATCACTTCTCTGCCATGGGCAATTCCGTATGGTGAAGGCGAAGTTCAGACTATGAAAAACCTTGCAAATGAAGTGCTTGAATGGTATGACAATATGCAGAATCCCGTGCCGAGTTGGTACACAAAAGAGGTGCAACTATGATAAGAAAAGCAACCCCAAACGACACAAGAGTATTATCGGAATTGGCAATACAAATGTGGAGTAATCACACCGTGTCGGAACTTGAAGCAGATTTTGCTGAGATTGTTAGCAACAATGATGCGGTTTGCTTTATTAAACATGTTGATGACATTCCCATAGGTTTTGCACAATGTCAGCTTCGCCACGATTATGTTGAGGGTACACACTCATCTCCTGTCGGTTTTCTCGAGGGAATATTCGTTGTTCCCGAATATCAGCATAAAGGCTATGCCAAAGAACTGTTGCACGAATGTGAACTGTGGGCGAAAGAAAAAGGCTGTACGGAATTTGCAAGCGACTGCGAACTTGATAACACCAACAGCTTTAATTTCCATATGGCAATGGGTTTTGAAGAAGCAAACCGTGTTATATGTTTCAGGAAAGAGTTATAAACAGAGGTAAATTGAAATGCTTGAAAAAATGAATGAATTTTTCGATAAACGGTTAGATGGTTACGATGAACACATGATGACGAATATCGAATCGTCTGATGTGTTTTATCCTTATACTGCCGACTGTTTACCCAAGACCAACGGTGCAAAAATCCTTGACTTGGGTTGCGGTACGGGTTTGGAATTGGAACATTATTTCAAAATCAACCCTTCGGCAAAAATAACCGGTATCGACTTAACCGAATCAATGCTGAACGCATTGAAAAACAAATTCCCCGAAAAGGATTTGGCTTTGGTTTGCGGCTCATATTTTGATATTCCGTTTGGCGAAAACACTTTTGATGCCGCAGTTTCAGTTGAATCCCTGCACCATTTCACAAAAGAAGAAAAAATCCCGCTTTATGCGAAACTCTGCAAAGCATTAAAAGACGGCGGATATTTCATTCTTACCGATTATTTTGCCTCGTCTGATGAAGATGAGAAAACATTCCAAAATGAGTTGCTCTGCCTCAAAAAGGAACAAGGCATTGATGATAATGGGTTTTATCATTACGATACCCCGTTAACCGTTGCCCACGAAACCGAAGCTCTCCTTGAAGCAGGTTTTTCTTATGTTGAGGTGCTGAATAACTGGGAAGCAACATTTACAATTAAAGCAAACAAATAAACTAAAACAAAATAAAAACCGCATTGGAGTTATGAACATGACCCCAATGCGGTTTATAAATTTCAATTTGGATAGCTACAACGCAGCGCAAGGGTTGCCTTGTCTGATGTAATCAGCGAAACAGAGTTCAGAGAAATTCAAAAAAAACGCAACAACAGCACAACGGTGTATAATTACGCACTTTTACATAGTGGTACTGCAGAATTTAATAATTAAAAAACAAAAAAACTTGTTTAAACAAACTCATAAAACAATCCCAAATAAAGCATATTACTTCTTTTAATGGCGGAATAAAAATGCAAGGAACACCTAATATTATCACTATCAACAAAATTGAAATCAAAAATTTTTTCAAAGAGCTTCCTCCTTTCTAAAAAACAACAAAGTATTTGCACATTTTTTGATTGATTTATAATAAATATTAAAGGGAGTATGATCTACGCATCATACTCCCTTTGTAACTAACCTCTCGGCGGGAAAGTGTCATTTCCGTAAGAATTCTTTTCCCGTATCCTTCCATTGGCTCGGTGAACAATTAGTTCTGATTTTTGATTTACAGAAATTGAACGAGCAATATTTATGGATTCTTTTTGTGTCTTAGTGCGCACAGTCGCTTTGGTATTTCCTGCGCCTTTAACTTGCCAACCACCATTAGGATGAGGAGTAACATGCTGATTCTTTTTCATAGTTCTACCTCATCTTAAATGTGTAATACGTCCACAACAAGGACATTTTGATGGATTGGTAAATGGAATTATTTTTTTACCGCACTTGCAAATATAGTATTTGTACTTGATTCTCATAATCAAATCACCTCATAAGAAAAATTATATATTTTTTCGTCACTACTGTTGAATTTTTCTCCGGAAGGTGCTATTATACATTTACCAGATGCGAATGGCAACATTCGGAGAAATACGCTGCAACGATTGGACGAACAATCATTGCGGCGTTTTCTTTTTTGATACCCTCAAGGTTCATCGCCTACCTTTCATACTGCGTCTTTAAACAACTGCAGTGTTTTCTCTTCATAATCCGTATAATTATCATCGCCATATTCAAGCCATTTTTGATAATAACTATAAGCATAGCAAGCAGCTTCAAAACTAACCTGAAATATATCAACAATATCGGTAGGATTATCAATTTTAAACTTGTGAACTAACACAGGAGGAACCAGTGCATATTTAGCGAAAAATCTTACTTCTTTCTCAGCCAATTCACTGTCTTCTGAGTGATTTAATACAATATGACCGATTTCATGCATAATTGTATTATTTATGCGCCCATAGTCTTTCTCGTCATTATAAAAAATGATCAAATCTCCTTTTGAGCGCTCAACGAAAAAACCATCTTCACTTTCTTTCAAAAGAAGATTTTTTATTAGATCCGCATAAGCAGAATACGGAATAACTTTCACACCCATTTTCTTAGCGATCTCAAATCCACTTATTGGAACGCAGGAAATATCATATCTTTGAAACATATTGACAACTTCAAGTTTTATTTCTTCATATCGATTATCTGACAGCTTAATTCCCAAAATATCAATCCTCCCCAAACAAAGCATTTATTAATGCCCTTTTTTCTTCATTTGTCAATGTTGAAGCATTACGAGCAAGCATACGATAAACACGAGGATAATCAAAAGAGTCAGGTTCAATACCGAGAAGATAGTCAGATGTCGTGTTTAATGCTGTTGCAATGTTTGCAATCATTTCAGGTTTAGGATCTCTCTCACCAGAAATATAACGTGACATAGTTGCATCAGCGATACCGACACGTTCAGCCAACTCTTTTTGCTGAATGCTGTTTTTTTGTAACAATTCAGAAATTTTCTCACCTAATTCTTTTCCCATAATAATTCTCCTTTCAAATTGCCGTGTTACAGCTTCTTAAGTATACAACACACTTGATAAAAGCAAAATAAAGCCATACAGTTGATTTCAAGAACAACTCGAATGGCTTTACTTTTGTTTTATCATCTCATATCTGATTATGGCGTGTAATCCGTATTATTTCGCAGATATTCTTCCATATTACCGCTGATTGGACGGTAATAAAACAACAAATCCGAACGCATCGCCTATCAAGGCAATTGAGTTCGGATTTATCTTCTCTGGCAGGGGCAGAAGGACTTGAACCCTCGGCACGCGGTTTTGGAGTTCATCTGGAGGTTTGATTTTTGGTATTTATTACTGTTATTTAGTGTTATACAGTTTGCTCATTTGTTTATTATGAATAAT
>JAZQKN010000117.1:0-4253 GCA_045542175.1 Acutalibacteraceae bacterium
ACGATCCGACTTCTGTACACGCTGGGCAATAAGATTAGTTCTTGTTTCCATCAACTGTGCCTGTTCGCTGTCAAGCGCCGCTTTTTCTTCGGGATGCTGTAACCAATAGCCATCAATAAGCAGTTGTCTGGCTTCCTCTAAAAGCCTTTGTGCTTCTTTTTCTTTTTCCGCCTTCTGCTTTGTGAGTTCCTGTATGCCTTCCTCACACTCAGACATCATCTTTCTTCTTAACTGTATTGCCTCGTCAGTCAGGTTTCTGCTCTTAACCCACTCATAAGAGCTGGACCAGCTGTGCCACTCACGTTTGTAGCTGCAAGCATCAATAGGCTCTTCAAGCGCAATAATTCTGTTTCTGTATCTTGTGATGAGAGCATCCTCTTCTTCACCTGATTCTCTGCCGAATACAACAGAATCGTCAAACAAATCTTCAATTGCGACGATCCAATCCAGATATGTTGAAAAAGATTCGTCATTGGGATGGTCAAGGCCGTCCCATTTCTCGCGGACAAATTCAAGCGCCGCAACACCTGCAAGATTCATAAGCTCTGCCATTCTGCGCTTTTGAAGATTCCATTCATCAAAACTTACCTCGCGAATCTCCTCTGAAACACTGTTGAACAGATCGGTAGCATCTGCACAAATCTTTGAAAACTCATAGAATTTTTTCTTATTGTCTTCACTCGGATTTCCGCTGAAATTCTTCTTGGCCAGAGAATGAAGAGCAACACATACGTCTCTGATAACAACAAGAGCATCCCTGGCAACCTTTTCTTTTTCTTCCTCGGGAGCGAAATCGACAGCCTTACGCAATGCGTTAGCGCCTTCCATAACTCTCGGATTACCGTATGTAGACATCCAGCAAATTGCACTGCCCTTAATGAACCATGCCTTATGGCAGGAAACATCCATCTCGATAATCTTGTTACAATAACCCTCTGCCTCCTGATTGTTGCAAGCCTCAAACGCATTTGTTGCAAGAATCAAAAGGTTATCAATTTGCTGCTGATTATTTGCCGCAGGAGCGCTTGTTTCGGGAACACTTGCTGCAGGAGCCGACGCATCATCGCCGACCTCTTTCATCATTGCTTTTGCCTCTTCAAGCGTGTATCTTGTACCGCAGCCCTGGCAAATGAACATCCCTCCATCTTTTGTAAACTCCATGCAATCGCATAACTCACAAACGATTTTTTTCATACCTTAACCGTCTCCTTCGCTGATTATTGAAAATAATTATTTTCGTTAAATCAAAAATAATACTTATATAATACAACAGTTCAGTATAAATTTCAAGTAATAGCGACACCGAAATTATCAACACGCCCATCAAATGTTTCTCATTCAGCTTCTTCAGATTAAACCCTGTCGGCTTTTGCAATGATTATATTACGTTATCGGTTTCTGACAGAATACCGCTTTCAATAAATAATCCCCCGGCTGAGCCGAGGGACTATTTTCAAATCAGAATATGTTATTGTAAAACTGCGGTATTGTTTTGGTAAGACCAAAAATCTTCTTGAAGAACGCAATAAGTCTGTTAAAGAAGCCTGCCTTTGACGTCATTGTTTGTTCATCCTTTAAAACGGCATTACCTTGAGCATCGTAAACCGTTACGGTAAAGGTTGTGCTGCCACTTTTGTTGGGTTCGATTGTGCAGGTCTCGCCGTTTGCGGAATAAGTGAAATTATCGTTATCCGCAGTCCACTTGATTGTTGCGCCATCGGGAAGTGTTTTAACGTCCGCATGAAGAACGATTTTATCGCCGTAAGCGATATTTGTTGTCGAAGGTGTGCGGATTATTGCAGCTTCTATGTTTATAATCTGCAATCCGACGTCCTGCGCATCATTTTCATCATCCGATGCAAGATTGAAAACGCCAACCGTATCGTCATCGACCTTGCCAAAGCTGTAGGTTTCATCAAAATATGTAAATTCGGCATTGTCAACAAGCGGAACGATGACAACCTGCTCTGCATTTTCAGGAACCTTATACATCGCATAGTCTTCCCCGTTAACGGTACCTTCCATCAGATACTCGGTTGCTCCGCTTACAATAATTGTGTCTACGGGAGCGTAAATATAATCGGAAACCTTAAAGCCGCCTACAAGGCTGAAATACGTGGGAACGCTTCGGAGAGCTATGCAATCAATCGGGCCACCGAACGTTGATTTCGGAGCCTGTCTTACGTCTCCGTTTGAGTCTTTATAGAAATACGTTTCAACGTCAGGGTAGTTATTGTCATACGCATAAATTCTTGCCTGTCCGTCCACTTCTTCATAACGGAGGAAGTTTATGGCATGACCTCCCGTGCCTCTTCTGAAGCCTATCTGCAAGGTGCCCTTGTTATCGTATTCGTGATTTTTTACATAGTTGACAACTTCATTCCAGTCTGAATTGATATCTTTTCTTCCCTTTAAATATACGGAACCGCCGGCAACGTTGGAAGCGTCTCTTACATCGCCCTGTTTCGGCTGATAATAGCAAAGCGCAGCCTTAACTTCAGGAGTCAGAGTTAAATCATACAAATCCTGACCGGGTTGAGTTATTACGGAATTGATATCAAGCTCACCGAGATAGTAACCGGCGCTTGTTGCTGACATTGCAAAGCAGTGACCCGGAGAGTCTGTGTCAAAAAAGTTTGAAAAGCTGTAGGTTTCTTCTCCGAGATTGTAAATATCAATTTCAGGGATTTTTTCAAAAACAGCAATGAAGGTCAAATCTTTTTCGGGCATCACCGCAGGAATTTCAGGGCTCCAGCCCTTGAAGGTATAGCCGCTCTTTTCAGGCTCTTCGGGAGCTGAAATTTCTGTACCAACCCTGACCTCCTGAGTTGTCTGATTATCTTCAACGACCCAGGTTACGTTATAGAATCCCAAATGAAGCGTTGCGGCGGACAAGCTTTCACGGAGGCATTTGAGAGCTTCGGCTTCGATTACGCTCCATTGATTTTTTGAGCCACTGAAATAAACATCATTTATGTTTTCGCATTCGCTGAATGCACACATATCCGTTGACGTTACGCTGTCGGGTATTGTTACGGCTGTAAGGCTGTCTGCCTGTGAAAAAGCAAGATAACCGATGGTTTTTACGCTATCGGGAATAGTATAGCTTGTTCTTGCATTGCCTGCGGGATACAGAATCAATTCCGTTTTGTCCTTGTTGAACAAAACTCCGTTTCCGTCGGCTGAAAAATATTTGTTTGCAGAATCGACTGTTATTTCCGACAAGGATAAACAGTCTTCAAATGCACCTGAATCAATTTTCTCAACGTTTTTGGGTATCGCCACACTCTTAAGGCTGCTGCAGCCCCAGAAAGCATGATCGCCTATAGAAGTAACACTATCGGGAATTGTAACGCTTTCGAGTTTATCGCAATCCAGGAAAGCCAAAGAGCCTATGACGGTCAGACCCTCGGGAAGAGTTAAGCTTGTAACTCCGGAGCCGTAATAATGGAATGCAAGTTCGCCGATTTCAGTTACCTCATATCCGCCTAATGAAGAAGGAACGGTTACGTCGCCGCTCACTGCCGCATCAACAATTACAGCCTTGTTATCAACAACGTTGTAACCGTAATTACCTTCAACAAAGCTTCCTTCAAGTTGACTCTCCCCGTCTCCGACAGGCGGTCTCTCGGGGATATATATGTCAGTTGTGCAACGGCACAGGTCATTAGTCGCACCGTCGTCAGTTACTTCCGCAAAACCCACGGCAGACATACCGAAAATCATCATTACAACCAATAATAATGACGTTGTTTTGCTGAACAATGTTTTCATATGCAAATCCTCCTTAATTTATCAAAGGTAACACCTTTTAATATGTTAAATTGTAATTAAAAGTATATCATTTTTTCAAAAAAAATCAATACGGTATATGTGAATTATTTCGCCGTATATCGGATTGATGATTTACAGATTCCGTTAAGCCAATTCACATTACTGCCTTATAGTTTTACCACTACAACGACCAGAAGCTGTCTGTGAAACGTGTTGCACGGCGTGGAAATGCCCTGAAGAAATCATCGGCATTGCCTTTGATTTCAACGCCGTCAACATAAGCAGCCGTCTGTGCCGTATGACCTTCGCCGGCAAGGAGCAGTCTCGCTGCCGCAGGCGGTGTGAGTGAGATATCGGCATTGCCGTCAGACCTTTGCGTAACGGTTGCTTTGCCGTTCCGATATTCAACATCAAATATACCTTTGTTCTGCTCAAGGTCATCGAGGCTCAATATGCTGAATTTGCCGTACTCAGCGGGA
>JAZQKN010000118.1:0-3183 GCA_045542175.1 Acutalibacteraceae bacterium
GATTCGGGAGTTTTGATTTCGAAACAAATCAGATTTTCGGGAGCAATAAAAAATTCGATTTCCGCATTGGCAAAGCGGCATTCGAGAAGCCCTTTGTCGAAATATTGCTTTATGTTATATTCGGATAAATCAATGCTTCCGATTCTGAGATGACCGACGGATTTGATGCCGCCGTCATTGCGTGCGCCTGATGTGAATTTCCAGAAATCGCACTTTGAAATATGAAGCAGAAGTCCGTTTTCGTCATTATCGAAAACAACGCCGAGGTCGCCGTTGCTGCAAAACGCACCTGCAGGGATTTTATAGAGAATTTTACCGTCAACGGTGTTGACGGGTGCGGACGTTATCTCGTTGAAATAAGTGTTCACCATATTATCAGCCTCCGATACAGTATTATAAATGTTTCTGCAAATTAAATCAAGAGAGACGTAAAAATGCCTTGAATATACGGAAATATGACAAATCAAAGCTTTTGTTGTTGAACTTTGTATTTTTGTGTGGTAGAATATTGAACGGGTGAGAATTATGAGGAACAAAAAATCAAAAACAGGATTTTTTTCTAAAATACAATATCTGATTGATAGCGCAATGACCAAGGGTATGAAGTCAATGATGCTGATTCTCTTTGTTGCCGCTGCTATTCTTTCCGTTTTGTTCGGAACCTTCGTCGGATTGACAACAGGTGAAGCAACGGTACTGTCAGGCATATGGGACAGCATTATGCATATTATCGACCCCGGAACAATTACCGGAGATACCGATAAAAGCCTGATGTATATGGTTGTTATGTCAATTGCAACCGTTTGCGGTCTCGTAATTATAAGCACACTTATCGGTATTATCAATACCAGCATCACGCTTAAGCTTGAAAAAATCAGAAAAGGAAAGTCGAAAATAATCGAAAACGACCACATCGTTATTCTTGGATTTGACGAGGAAATATATAAGATAATTGAAGAATTGATTATCTCCAACCGTGACGAAACAAGAAAAAAGAAATCGATTGTTATTCTTGATGCTGAAAAGTCACCCGAGGAGATGGATGACGCTATCAGCAAGCGCATCCCCAACAGATACAACACAAGAATCATCTGCCGAAAAGGCAATATTTATGATGTTGACGCAATAGATATGTGCTCGGTCAACACCTGCAGAAGTGTCATTGTTAACGTTGAAAGCGATTTTGTAACTATAAAATGTATTCTGGCGGTTGCGAGCGTACTGAAGGAAAACGATAACGTTCACATTACGGCAGTTATTAAGGATTCGGACTACCACCAGGCGGCTATGATTGCCAGCAACAACAGAGTTCTGCTTCTTAATTTCGAGGAAATTATCGCAAAGATTATTGCCCAGTCAGGCAGCCACACAGGTGCGTCGCATGTTTTCTCGGAGCTTTTTGGCTTCAAGGGCTCGGAATTCTATACAATACCTGCCGATGAAAAGCTTGTGGGCAAGAAAATATCCGAGGTTAATCTTTATTGCGACAATGCGGTTTTTGTGGGCAAAGAGGTTAAAAAAGGTAAAAACTCCAGAACATATCTTTATCCTTCAATTCCTGAAGAAGAGCAGATTATCAACGAGGACGACAACCTGATTTTTATTTCATCTGACAGTCACGTAAATTATTCAGATGAACCCTACTGCTGCGAAAACAACATTGAGATTGAGTACAAAGAAGACGTTGAGAGAGCAGTAACAAGCACGCTTATCCTCAGATACAGCAAAAAGATTGAAACAATTCTTGCTGAGCATGCCAAGTTATCCGATAAAAAATCAAAAGTCACCGTTGCCGTTAGTCCCGAGGATGTTGAAAACGTCAGGCTGCTCAAGGATACCTACGGGTATGAGAATCTTGAAATCATAGAGAATTTTGATTTCTCCACAAAGAGATTAAAGAGGCTTATCGAAAGAGTCCGTCCCGAATCCGTTATTGTTCTTGCAAGCACAACCGATAACAGAAACGACTTTGAGATGAGCGATATCAAGCGAAAAAGGCTTATGTACAGAGAGGACTCTGAAATCATACTTCTGCTTCTTCAGCTTAAGAGCCTGATTGAAAAAACAGACTTGGATTTCAGCATAACAAGCGAAATTCAGTACAGCGAGAATCAGAATCTTGTCAGTCAAACGGGTATTAACGATTTTGTTGTAGGCAGTGTTGTAACAAATCAGATTCTTGCTCAGGTGGCAAGACAGAAAAACAGACTCAATATTTTTCAGGATATCATCACCGCGGGTGGCTCGGATATTGTTTTCAGGTCAGCTTCAGAATTTATGAAGGTTGGCTCAAAAATAAAAATTTATGATATTTATTCAGTCGCTTCCGAGAGAGAATCGGATATCGTTTTTATCGGTTATAAAAAGGATAAGGCTGATGAAAACGGAGAGTTTGTTTTTATCAATCCGGAAAAGACCTCAGAATATGTTTGTGAGGAAAACGACCTTTTTGTTTTCATCGGCAAAGAATGATAAAAAACATTACAAAATGAAAAAGCACCCCGAGTGGGGTGCTTTTTTGGTTACTTGACTTTTGTGAGAGTGGTCTGTGTGCCGTTGCTGTCAACAAGAATAAGCTTGTCGCCGTCAAACTCATAGGTGTAGTTGAAGGTTTTCTGAAGAAGGGGGGTGTCTGAAACAATAACAAGCTGTGAGTCGTCAATGGTGTAGGTCATTGCAAGCTCAACTCCTAAAAGACCTCCGATTGAACCGGTTTTGTCTTCGTTGAAGGTGTAGCTTGTTTCTGTAACAACGCCCATAACGTTTGTCTTTGACGTCCATTCACCGACGATCATCTTTTCGGAAAGGACACCCTGGCAGCTGCAAAGGCAACCGAGAACGAGACAGAGAGCAACTACTGCGCAAACAATTTTTTTCATGGTAACAATCTCCTTTTAATAATTAATTAAATGTTATGCAACATTCATAGCACCGAGTTTCTGCAATTGAGTTTTTGTTGTAATCTCCGAAATCTGTATATGCGTGCACAAAAGCCGTGCAACCATGCCGCATACTTTATTAAAATAATAATACAATAACAGAAAAAAATCAACCTGATTTTTGTGATTCGCACAAAAGCTGAGATTTTCTTTGTTTTTGTTTCGGTAAAAGCTAAAGCAATCGGTTGAAGCGGTTTGACCGAAAAGTTCAGGGTGGCTCGGTCGGATGATTATGATTACGGGA
>JAZQKN010000119.1:0-24066 GCA_045542175.1 Acutalibacteraceae bacterium
ATGGACTATGAGGTTGATAGGTTGCATGTGTAAGCGTGGTGACACGTTCAGCTTGGCAATACTAATAGGTCGAGGGCTTGACCATATGATTCCTTTATTCATTACTTTTCTTATCTCCTTTGTTCAGTTTTCAGGGTGTATAACATCTTGCCTTATAAACCGCTTCTTGTGAAGCGGTTTTTTATTTTGTCTTTAATTTAATTGTAATAAAAAACCGCCCCGTACGTTTTGTACGAGGCGGTTAGCTTTTTATTGATTATTCAACTGTGATTGTTCCGTCTTCTGCAACAGTGATTTTCATACCGTCCTTAACGTAATTAAGGAATTCATCACCGAGGCAGTCAACAACAACCATGGGCTCGTCTGTCCATACAGCACCGAGAACTGCACCTGCGCAGGCGAGAGAGTCGATGTGTTCTGAGAAGAGCATACATTTGGGGTTTCTCTTCATAACGTTTGCGCAGTAGAGAACCATACCGCCGGTTGTTGAACCGATTGTCTGGGGAAGGCAGAGAGCTGTGCCAACCATGGGCTTGTTGTAAAGGTCAGCGTTGTTCTGGTCGCCGCACTTTGCTTCCTTATCGCCGAACTGAAGAGCGTTCTGGAAAGAGGCAAGTGTATTAAAACCGCCGTGAGAAACAAGAGCGTTGGCTGTGCATGTGCCTGCAACAACAGGGCGTCCTTTAAATTGTTTCATCTTACTTTGCCTCCTTTGTGATTATATCAAGAATTTCGGCGCTTGTGTAGTAGCGTGAAGTTGTGTATGTACGAAGCTTGTTTGAGTTAGTGATAACAGGCATCTTCTTGCAAAGAGGATTGTTCATATACATAAGCGGGCAGATATAGCTGAGAACAACGCCTGTTGCCTTAAGCTTTGCAGCATAGGGAGTTTTGTTAAATTCTTCGATAACTGCGGGAGCAGCGGTGAAAACGGTGGGGATTGAAACCTTCTTGAGACCGTTCTTTTTAAGGCCTTCTGCAACGTTATCTGTCCATTCGATAAGCTGTGCGTGTGAAAGGTGAGGGCAACCAACGAAGCAAAGCTTGGGAGTTGCGTTCTTATCTTTCCACATTACGAGATAGCTGTTCTTAACTCTTTCAAGTTCAGCATCGTCAACAACGTAAACCTGTGCGCCTTCAGCGATGAGGTCTTCGCCGAGTTCAACTGCTTCGGGAGTGAGGTTAGCAACGTGATAAAGACCAACAGCACCGTTTGAAGCTGTTGCAGCACCGAAGTCCTTAAGATAAGCTTTTGTATCGCCGTCAAGTTCTGTGCCGATCCACTTGTCAAGACCCTTGATGTAGGGAACGTCTTCCATAACCTTCATACCGATTGCTGAGCCAAGAATCTGAGCTTCGGGCTTTTTGGAAGTTTTAACTTCAACAATCCAAGTTGCTTTTCTGCCTTCGTCTGTAACAAGTCCGAAATAGGGAACTCTGCCAACGATTGAGCCAAAGAGCTCGATGATGCCGGAGTTTCTGTTACAACGTGCGCCGAGAACTGAGTTAGCGTAAACAACAGCTGATGATTCAGCCCATGAAAGAACTTCACCCTTCTTGGGAACGTTGCCTACTTCGTCCATATAGCAAGTGCAGGTGTATGACTTATCGTCGATAAGTCCGAGCTTTGAAAGCTGTGCATCATAGCTGTCCTGCATGCTGTACATAAATTTATTGAAAATAAGCTTCTGAAGGAAATTTGCGGGAACGTTGGGGTCGAGGGGCTTGGGGTCAACAGAGAATTTCTGACCTGAAAGTGCGCCGCCTTCGATAAGCTGGTCCATAAGTCCGTAAACGGGCTTCATAACTTTAAGACCGAAGCTTGTAACGAGGTGACCCATTTTGCTTTCAACGGGAACAAACTTTGTAGCACCGAAAGCTTCACCGTAAAGAACAAGGGTCTTCATAACCTTTGCCATAGCTTCGCCTTTGGAACCGTTAAGTATGTCCTGCTCTTCCTGAGTAAGAATCATTTGGTAATCCATAATAGCATTATCCTTTCGATTATAGTGAAAGTTCAGGCAAAAACCTGACTTTTTTTCCTAATTAAATACATTTTAGCACTTATTTACAGAGAATTCAATAATATTTATATGATAAATTATGTTTTTATTAAATATATGTTATATAAAAAGTAAATAGCCGCTGAACCGATAAGATTCAGCGGCCGATTATTATTTGTCTGAAAGAATTTCTTTTGCGCTTGCTGCAAGACCTGCAATGCTCTGAATATCGCTGGGGATAATCAACTTGGTAGCGTTGCCGTTTGCGGCAGTTTCGAATGCTTCAAGGCTTTTGATTGTGAGATAGCCTGTGCCGGGATTTGCCTGATTGATAAGCTCAATTGCTTTTGCTTTAGCTTCCTGAACTTTAAGGATTGCTTCAGCTTCACCTTCAGCCTGGCGGATTTTTGATTCTTTGATAGCTTCAGCTTCAAGAATTGCTCTTTCTTTATCTGCTTCAGCGGCAAGAATAAGGCTTGCTTTTTTACCTTCGGCAACAAGCACCTGGCTTGCTTTTTCGCCTTCAGCGTTAAGAATTGCTTCACGGCGCTGGCGTTCAGCCTTCATCTGCTTTTCCATTGCATCCTGAATTTCTTTGGGAGGAAGAATGTTTTTAAGCTCAACTCTGTTAACTTTGATGCCCCAGGGGTCGGTTGCTTCGTCAAGAATACCTCTGATTTTTGCGTTGATAACGTCTCTTGAGGTGAGGGTATGGTCAAGCTCCATTTCACCGATGATGTTACGAAGCGTTGTTGCGGTGAGGTTTTCGATTGCTGCAAGAGGTCTTTCAACACCGTAAGCGAAAAGCTTGGGGTCGGTTATCTGGAAGAAAACAACCGTGTCTATCTGCATAGTAACGTTATCTTTTGTAATAACGGGCTGAGGGGGGAAGTCAACAATCTGTTCTTTGAGAGAAACCTGCTTTGAAATCTTCTCAATGAAAGGAATTTTAACGTGAAAACCTGTCTGCCAGGTTGCGCTGTAAGTTCCGAGTCTTTCAATAACGTAAGCCTTTGACTGGGGAACGATTTTGATGTTTGCCACAATGATGGCAATGATGAATAAAGCTAATAATACAAAAATAATCCAAAGAAAATCCATAAAATGTTACCTCCTCAATTATTTGTTTGTTTTGACAATGAGTTTTACGCCGTCGATTCTGATTACGGTGGCATGCTCGTCTTTTTTGATGACAGAGCCGTCTTCGGATCGGGCAGTCCATTCAACGCCGTTAACTTTTACAGAGCCTTTGCCTGATATGTTATCAATTTCTTCTGTAACAACGGCAGTCTGACCTATACAGCGGTCAGCATTTGTAGGCTGCGATTTTTGTTTGGTAATCTTTTTAACAAACGGTCTTGTACCGATAATTACAATCACAGAAACAACAATGAAAATAACCCATTGCAACCAATCGGCAGCGTTCAGAACGTTGGCAACAAGTGCCGCCACAGAGCCAACCGCAAACCAGATTGTAACAAGCTGTGCCGTAGCCGCTTCAATGATTACGAAGATTACAAGCAATGCAATCCAGAAAAACATCATAAAGTGTTCCGTAATATCGCCTCCTTTAACTAAAATATATCACCTCTGTTTGCAAAAAACAATATTTTTTTTGCTGAATTTACATTTTATACATTATTGTAACTGTTTTGTAATAAACAAAACGTTGTGCAGGCTGATTTTTCGGCTTTCGATATAATTATTAATCAGGTTCTGAATTTCTTTCATAAGTTTTGTAATCTCATTGCCGTTGCTGTTGGTTGCGTTCAGCTCAAGCAGACCGAAATGCTTGCGTATTTCTTCATATTTATCGTGAGAATCGAAATATTCAAGCAGTTTTTCGGCGCTCTTCCATTTGCTGATTATCGTTTTGCTTTTGCTTCTTATTTCTATTTCGGATAATTTTTCGGAATTTTCGTTAAAACTCTTTGCGTCATTGTAAATTTCCTTCATCTGCCTGCTGATAATTATATCTGAAGCGGCTGAAAGAACAATAAGAAGCAGTACCATAACTGCGGCGATAATTACCCGTTTCATTTATTCTCCTTTTTAATTATATGCGTTTTGTTTTTTGAGTTAACTGTCATCAGTAACACTTTTTCCAAATCAATCTTTTGCTTTTTTAAAATATCATTAATAAGTTCCTGCGACATATTTGATTCCGAAAGAGCTTTTTTGTGAATTTTGCCGTCACAAACCACCGCGAGGGGCATACCTTCGTCTTGCGGTTTCAGATTAAGGTCTTCTGCGGTTGAATTTCTGAATTCAGGTTTTAAAAGTACGCTCATTTTTCCGTTTGTTTCAAAAATAGCGTAGGAAACCTGTGTGATTTCAAAAACGTCTTTTTGTCTTAATGCGGAGAGAAGGTCATTGACAGTCAGCCTGAGTTTTTTTAGTGCTTTTACGTCTATTTTTCCGTCTCTGATAACAATAATCGGATGCCCTTGCATAATTGTACGCAGTTTACTGCTTTTCAGGTTTATAGCAGAAGTGATTATTTCAAACGAAACAAGTAAAACCAGCGACGCAACCGAGCTTATAACAGAAATTGACGTATCCTGCATAGGCAGTGAAGCAATTTCCGAAATCAGTATTGTAACAACAAGTTCAGAGGGCTGAAGTTCACCAATTTGTCTTTTACCCATAAGTCTTATCATAAAAACAACCGTAAAGTAAAGAATAGCGGCTCTGATAAGTATGATTGGCATAGTATCATCCTTTCAACACTATTTTAACTTTTACAGGTTATTTAATTCAAACAATTGACTATTTAATCATATCAAAGTATAATTAAATTAATATAAGTAGGTGTTGTTATGAAATATTTGCTCGGAATGGATATCGGCGGAACAAAATGTGCGGTTGTTCTTGCAAAGAAGGATTCAACCGATATTCTTGATAAAATCAGATTTGATACAAACAGTGCAAGAGGCTGGAAAAGAATAGTTGAGGAGCTTATTTCTTCAGCGGTCACTCTGATTGAAAGAAACGGAATCTCAAAAGAGGATATAATCTCTTGCGGTGTAAGCTGCGGAGGCCCTCTTGACAGTAACAAAGGCATAATTATGTCGCCTCCGAATCTGCCCGATTGGGATAACGTACCGCTTGCAGACATCATAACAGAGTCACTCGGAGTACCCTGCAAAATCAGAAACGATGCCGATGCCTGTGCGCTTGCCGAATGGAAATACGGTGCGGGCAGAGGCAGTAACAATATGATATTCCTCACTTTCGGCACGGGAATGGGAGCTGGCTTTATTCTTAACGGTAAGCTCTATTCGGGTGCCTGCGGTATGGCGGGCGAGGTAGGACATATCCGCATTGATGCCGACGGTCCTGTTGGCTACGGCAAAGCGGGCTCTTTTGAGGGCTACTGCTCAGGCGGAGGAATAGCCAACCTTTCAAAGCAGATGCTTTCGATATATAACGGAATAACAAGTATCCCGAGGGATGACGTAACGGCAAAATCCGTTGCTCAGGCGGCAAATGACGGCGACAAACTCGCGGGAGCAATTTACCGCCGCTGCGGTGAAAAGCTCGGTCTCGGGCTTTCGATTCTGATTGATATACTCAATCCCGAAAGAATTGTTATCGGCAGTATTTTTGAAAGGTCGGGTCATCTTCTTGAAAAAACCATGAGAGAGACTATAGAAAAGGAAGCTCTTTCTGTTTCTGCAAGAGTGTGCGAAATAGTACCTGCTCAGCTTGGTGAGAGTATCGGTGATTTTGCCGCAATCGGTGTTGCGGCTGATTTCGCGGAGGAACAAAATTTATGAATTTGATTTTCGATGAACTTCTTGAGCGATATCCTTGCCTTGAAGTGTGTAAAAATGAAATATATTCCGCTTATGAAGCTATGGTTAAAACGTATGAAAACGGCGGCAAAATTCTTTGCTGCGGTAACGGCGGCAGTGCCGCTGACTGCGACCATCTTGTAGGCGAGCTTATGAAAGGCTTTTTAAAGCAAAGACCTCTTTCGGCAGAAGAGAAAGAAGCTTTTGACGACAGCTTTATTGCCGATAATCTTCAGAAGGGTCTGCCCGCTGTTTCTCTTACCGCACACTCGGCTTTGATGACCGCTTATTCAAACGATGCGGTTTCTCAGCTTGTTTTTGCACAGCAGGTTTATGCTTACGGAAATAAAAACGATTTGCTTTTCGCTTTCAGCACCTCTGGTAACTCCGAAAACGTTGTTTATGCGGTAAAAGCCGCAAAGGTCAAAGGCGTTTTTACAGTAGCCGTAACAGGTCGGAAAGAAAGCAAATTGAGTGAGATTTCCGATATATGTATAAGACTTCCCGAAACGGAAACTTTTAAAATTCAGGAGCTTACGTTGCCTGTTTACCATTGCCTTGCCGCAATGGTTGAAGATAAATTTTTTGAAAATTAAGGAGACTTATTATGAATATCCCCAGATGTGAACATCCCAAGCCTCAGTTTGAAAGAAATAACTGGATAAATCTCAACGGTGAATGGGATTTTGAGTTTGATTTTGGTAACAGCAAATTTCAGTCGGGCATTCTTGACAGAGAAGAATGGAGCGATAAAATTATTGTTCCTTTCTGTCCCGAAAGTAAGCTTTCCGGCATTGAACATACTGATTTCATACCCGCAGTATGGTACAGAAAGAAGATTAACGTTACCGCAAATCAGCTCGAGGGCAGAGTGTTTCTTCATTTCGGTGCTGTTGACTATGAAGCAAATATTTACGTTAACGGCAAAAAAGCAGGTTTTCACAAGGGCGGGTATTCTTCGTTTAAAATTGACGTTACCGAATTCCTGCGCGAGGGCGAAAACGTAATCTGCGTTAACGCCGTTGACGATTGCAGAAATCCTCTTGTTGCAAGAGGTAAGCAGTGCGAAGACCTTAAATCAAGAGGCTGTGACTACACAAGAACAACTGGCATCTGGCAGACGGTCTGGCTTGAGTTTGTTCCCAAGGCATACATAAAGAATTTCAAGCTTTATCCCGATTATATCAACGGCACTCTCGTTATAACCGCAGAGGTTGAGGGCAACGGCACTTTCAGGGCGGAGGCTTTCTATGAAGGCAAGCCTATGGGCTCGTTTGAAAAGAAGACAGATTCAACCGTTCAGGGCGAAATCAAGCTCGATGAAATTCATCTTTGGGAAGTCGGCTGCGGCAGACTCTATGACCTGAAGCTTACTTACGGCGATGATGAAGTCAAGAGCTATTTCGGACTTCGCAACGTAAAGCTTGACGATTATAAATTCCTTATCAACGGCAAGTCAGTTTTCCAGAGACTTGTTCTTGACCAGGGCTTTTATCCCGACGGTATTTATACCGCGCCCACAGATGCAGATTTAAAGAAAGATATTGAGATTTCACTTGCCGCAGGCTTTAATGGTGCAAGACTTCATCAGAAGGTTTTTGAAGAAAGATTCCTCTATCATTGCGATAAGTTGGGCTACATTGTCTGGGGTGAATGGGGCAACTGGGGTCTTGACTGGTCGCTTGACGGTGCTCTTGAAGCAATGCTCACCGAGTGGTGCGAATGCGTTGAAAGAGATTTCAACCATCCCTCAATCATCGGTTGGTGTCCCTTCAACGAAACCTGGGATATAAGAGGCAGAAAGCAGAATGACGAGTTATTAAGGTCAATATACAGAGTTACAAAATGCCTTGATAAAACCCGTCCCTGCATTGATACAAGCGGTAATTTCCACGTTGAAACCGATATTTATGACGTTCACGATTATGAACAGGATTATAACGTTTTCAAAGAAAACTACGATAAGCTTATGACAGAAAACGTGCTTTACGAAAGATTCCCTGACCGTCAGATGTACAGCGGCAAGGGCTGTGCATGGGTCAGTGAATACGGCGGACTTCAGTGGTCAAGAGGTGACAGAGGTGACGCCTGGGGTTACGGCAACGCACCCAAAACCGTTGATGAGCTTATTACAAGATATAAAGCGCTCACGGATGCTTTGCTTGATAATTACAGAATGTTCGGCTTCTGCTATACACAGCTTTATGACATTGAGCAGGAACAGAACGGTCTTTACTATTATGACCGTACACCAAAATTTGATATAGAAATCTTCAAAGCAATCAACAGCCGAAAAGCGGCAATTGAAGACTGATTATATATTAACTTTTCTTTAACATTGACCGTTTATAATGATATAGGACTTGATTTTCAGGAATTATAAAACGAAAGAGGGATGAATATGAACTCTGTAATGGTAAAAAAATATCCGATAGTTTTTGTTCACGGAATGTTCGGCTGGGGCGAAAACGAAGGTGTTAACCGTGTTGCACCTTATTGGGGCGGAACAACAGGCAGTATTGTTGATTATCTGCGCGAAATCAACTGTGATTGCTATGCTGCTTCGGTAGGACCTTTGTCTGGTGCGTGGGATCAGGCTTGCGAGCTTTATGCACAGCTTATGGGCACCGTTGTTGACTACGGCGAAGTGCATTCCGAAAGATACGGTCATAAACGCTATGGCAGACGGTATAATCTTCCTATGATTGAAAACTGGAGTTCAGAAAACAAAATTCATCTTGTCGGTCACAGCTTCGGCGGAAACGCCGTCAGAATGCTGACGCATCTTCTCACTCACGGTGCACCCAAAGAGGTTGAAAGAAGCGGTGACGACGTTTCTCCGCTTTTCAAGGGCGGCAACGAAGCACTTGTTTTCAGCGTTACAACTCTTTGCTCACCGCTCAACGGCACTTCAGCCTATGAAACCGCTGACAGAATGAAGATTGTTCATCCTCTGCGTCATCTGGCATATATTTATGCGGGCGTGCTTGGACGTTCAAGCATTAACGGCAGAGTTGTTGACTTCCATCTTGAGCAGTTTGATTTGACTCACGTTCCTGGCAGAAGTGATTCCGAATCCTTGAAGATTGTCTACAAAAAGATGAAGGATAACAAGGATAATATTGAGTACGATATGTCACCTGAAGGCGCAAAAAGAATGAACGAAAATATCGAAATTTCACCTAACGTTTATTATTTTTCATATCCGTTCAATTCCGTCAGAAGCTTCGGGGATAAGAATATCCGTGTTCCCGTGGATTGGCGTTTTCCTCTTCTTTTCGTAACGTCATCGTTAATGATTGCAAACTCAAAGCATTATAACAAAAAGGGTTTTCTTGCCTATGACTATGAGAATGACGGACTTGTCAACGTTCGTTCACAGCGTTATCCGCTTGATGAACCTCAGACGGATTTCACAGATATTGATTCGGTGAAAAAAGGCGAGTGGAACGTTATGCCTATAACCAACGGTGACCACGGTATGGCAATCGGTCTGTTTGCAAACAAGGAAGAAACCAGATCGTTTTACATAAAGCTTGTTGAAAGATTAAGACTTATTGAAAAGAAAGAAGATTAAAATTGATTGGCAGGGGCAAAATAAAGCCCCTGCCGTTTTAACTTTAAACAAATTTAATTTTATAATTAATAATTCATAAACAATTCTGTGATATTTTTTATCCGAGGTGTTTAATATGGCTAAAATTCTTATTGTTGAAGACGATGTTGAAATCAACCGCACTTTTTGTGCTTATCTGAGTGCGTGCGGTCACGACGTATGCGGTTGCCTTAATGCAAACGAAGCATACGATATTCTTTATGAAAATACAGTTGAGCTTATTATTACAGATATAATGATGCCCGGTGCCGACGGCTTTGAATTTGCAAAAGCTGTCAGAGATTTTGCACCCGAAATGCCGATTATTTTTGTTACTGCAAGAGATGATTTTATGAGCAAAAAAATCGGTTACGGTGTTGGCGCAGATGACTATATGGTTAAACCCGTAGATTTGGAAGAGCTGAATCTTCGCATCGGTGCATTGCTCCGCCGTGCAAAAATCGTTAACAGCCGTAAGCTTGAAATCGGCTCGCTTGTACTTGATTCCGAAGAGAGAACCGTTCTTTATAAAGGTGAAGAAATTTCTCTTACCGTAAGAGAATTCAACATCATTTTCAAGCTTCTTTCATATCCTAAAAAGACGTTCACACGCTCACAGCTTATGGACGAATTCTGGAATTTTGATACAACTTCAAGCACAAGAACGGTTGACGTTTATATGACGAAACTTCGCGATAAGTTTTCGAATTGCGACGAGTTTGAAATAGTAACCGTTCACGGTCTCGGATACAAAGCGGTGGTGAAAGAATGAAAAATAAACGCTTTAAAAGAGTTTTACATTTTATTTATGTATATTTGATGTTTTTAGCACTTTTTTCGTTTGTTCTCACGAGCTGTATGATGCTTATGCTGGAAGTGTTCGGTAAAGCTGCAGGTGTTACCTTTACAACCGAAAATATAAGAATGGCTGCTATTTATACGTTTTTCAACGTTGTTTTTCTGTCTTTGGTTGTTACTGTGTTTGTTTTTGTGCGTGAAAGAATTACGGTTAACAGACCGATTAAAGAAATTATCAGGCTGACGGAAAGATTCACAAAAGGCGATTTCGATGCCAAAATTGAGAAAAAGTTTTGGCTCAATAATGTAACGGGATATAACGAAATTGTCGAGCATCTTAACAAGATGGCGCTTGAGCTTTCAAGCATTGAAACGTTAAGAAAAGACTTTGTTGCAAACGTTTCTCACGAAATCAAAACACCTCTTGCGGTTATGCAGAATTATTGCATTCTTCTTCAGCAGCCCGACCTGACGGAAGAAAAGAGAAACGAATATATTTCAATTCTTTTGAGAACAACGCAGAATCTTTCATCGCTTATAACGAACATTCTCAAACTCAACAAGCTTGAAAATCAGAATATTTATCCCGATTTTCAGAAGTTTTCAATCAGCGAGCAGCTTTGCGAATGCCTTGTAGGGTTTGAAAATCTTTGGGAGAGCAAAAATCTGAATATTGAAACGGATATTCAGGAAGACGTATTTTTAAACTCCGATCCAGAATTGCTGATGCTTGTATGGAATAATCTTATTTCCAATGCGATTAAGTTTACAAACGCAGGCGGCACGGTTTCCGTATCTCTTAAAGATAACAAGGGTGTAATTGCCGTTAGCGTTGCAGACACAGGCTGTGGAATCAGCAGTGAAACCGGAAAGCATATTTTTGAAAAGTTCTATCAGGGCGATTCTTCGCACTCCACCGCAGGCAACGGTCTGGGGCTTGCGCTTGTTAAAAGAGTTGTTGATATTCTCAACTGTGAAATTTCGCTTGAAAGCAAGGTCGGAATCGGAAGCAAATTTACCGTAACAATCGGGAGAAATTAAGATGCGGAATGTCAGTTGCGGTTTATATGATTATAAGAGGAAATAAAAAAGAGATTAAAGAGGAGATTTAAAATGGAAAAAGATTCTTTTACATACACTTATTCCGCACCCGAGCAGGAAGAGGTAAGAAGAATAAAGAGTAAATATGAAGAAAAGAGCGGGGATATTTCAAAAATCGAATTGCTCAGAAAACTTGACAGGAGTGTAACGACAACAAGCACGGTTGCGGCACTCACAGTCGGAATTATCGGTATTCTTGTTATGGGTCTTGGTATGAGCCTTGTTATGGTATGGGGCAAAATGCTTATCGGTTGCATAATTGGTGTTGCGGGTATTGTAATTACCGTCATATCCTATCCGCTTTATATCAAAATCTCCGAAAGTAAAAAGAAAAAGCTTGCACCTGAAATACTCAGTCTTGCAGACGAGCTTCTTGAAAAGTAGTTTAAAAGCACTCATCGAGTGCTTTTATTTTTTTGCGCCGTCATATAATAAAAGGGGGAGGCGGCGTAATGAGATATTCCTACCGATACAGAAAAAACGCAATAATTTTCAGGGCTGTGTGCATTGTTATTATAATTGCGGTGCTTACGCTCTTGCTTGATGCGAAGCTTCGTCCGTCGATAATCGAACTTGCGGCACTTGAAGCGCAGGCGGTTGCGGAAAGCAAAATCAATTCGGCAGTTGAAAAATATCTTTCAAAGCACGGGATTAATTATTCCGACATTGTTTCGGTCAATTATTCCTCCGATAATGCCGTAACGGGGATTACAACCGACATTGTGAAGCTTAATCTTTTTAAAGCGGAAATTACCGCGGCAATTGAAAAAGAGTTCAAAAGAAGCCCTGAAACGTCGGTAACGGTGCCTTTCGGCTCGGCAACTGATATTTCACTTTTGTCGGGCTGCGGACCGTTTATGGATATTAAAATTGCAATGGCATCATCAACCGTTTCCGATTTTGAAAACGTCTTTCTCGCTGCGGGAGTCAATCAGACTCAGCACAGTATAATGCTGAATATTCAAACAACCGTTTTGCTCACCCTTGCGGGCAGAAGAATCAGCAGAAGTGTCAGCTCGTCTTTCTGCGTTGCTCAGACAATAATTGTCGGCACCGTACCTAATGTTGTTTTGCAGAAATAGGGCATTTCTCTTGATTTTAACTTCATCGGTTGGTATAATAAATACATATTGATTTAAGGAAGTAGCGTTATGCAGAAAGATAAAGCACAGGCAAGAGCAAAAGAGCTCCGTGACCTTTTAAATTATCACAGCCATAAATATTACGTTGAAGATAATCCCGAAATCGGGGATTATGAATACGATATGCTTCAGCGTGAGCTTGCACAAATCGAAAAGGATTTCCCCGAGCTTATTACTCCTGACTCTCCCACACAGAGAGTCGGCGGCAGTGCTGACGGAATGTTTGAGCCTGTTGTTCATACCGTACCGCTTGAAAGCTTACAGGATGCTTTCAGTATGGAAGAAGTGCGTGTTTTTGACGCAAGGGTTAAAGAAATGTTCCCCGATGCCGAATACGTTGTAGAGCCTAAAATTGACGGTCTTTCAGTTGCGCTTGAATACGAAAACGGCGTGTTTGTAAGAGGCTCAACAAGAGGCGACGGCGTAACGGGTGAAGACGTTACCGCAAACTTAAGAACGGTTAATTCCATACCCCTCCGACTCAAAAGCGACGTTGAGCGTATTGAGGTCAGGGGCGAGGTTTATATGCCCAAAAAGGTTTTTGCCGCCCTTGTTGAAGAACAGGAGCTCAACGGCGAAAAGACCTTCAAAAACCCCAGAAATGCCGCCGCGGGCTCACTTCGTCAGAAGAATCCGTCAATCACCGCAACAAGAAAGCTTGATATTTTTGTTTTCAATATTCAGAGCTATTCGGGTGACGGTATAACGGGTCACAAGCAGTCGATTGATTTTCTTAAAACCCTCGGCTTCAAAACCGTTCCGTTTTATAACAAGTTCAGTAATATTGAAGACGTAATCGGTGAGCTTAACAGAATCGGAGAAATCCGTTCATCCCTGCCGTTTGATATTGACGGTGCGGTTATCAAAACCGATTCCTTTGCGCAGAGAGCCGAAATCGGCAGTACGGCAAAATTCCCGAGATGGGCGCTTGCCTTTAAGTATCCGCCCGAAGAAAAAGAAACAACGCTTATTGACGTTGAGGTTGCCGTCGGCAGAACGGGTGTTTTAACTCCCACCGCAGTTTTTGAACCCGTGCTTGTTGCAGGTTCAACCGTTTCAAGAGCAACGCTCCATAATCAGGATTTCATCGATGAAAAAGATATAAGATTAGGGGACAGGGTGGTTATCCGCAAAGCAGGTGATATTATCCCCGAGGTTATAAGGGTTTTATCGCATAAAGAGGGCAGTGAAAGATTTACTCTTCCCGAAACCTGTCCTTCGTGCGGTGCGGCGGTAATCCGTGAAGAGGATGAAGCCGCAGTAAGATGCGTTAACCCCGAATGCCCCGCGCAGCTTCTTCGCAACCTCATCCATTTCTGCTCAAGAGATGCAATGGATATTGAGGGTATGGGCGATGCCGTACTCGAAAAGCTTGTTGAATCGGGTATGCTCAATAAAGCAAGCGAAATTTACACCCTTAAAAAAGAAGATTTTATGACCCTTGAAGGCTTCAAGGATAAATCATCGCAGAATCTTGTTAATGCGGTCGAAAAGTCAAAGGGCAACGACCTTTCAAAGCTTGTTTTTGCTCTCGGCATCCGCCACGTAGGTCAGAAAGCGGGTAAAATTCTCGCCGACCATTTCGGCAGTATGGAAGCTCTGATGAATGCAGGCATAGAAGACCTCACCGCCATTGAGGGCTTCGGCGGAATTATGGCACAGAGCGTTGTTGATTATTTCAGCCTTGAACAGTCAAAGCGTGAAATCGAGGCTCTTGCCGCACTCGGAGTGAATATGGCTTCGCAGAAAGAGAAAATCGATAACCGTTTTGAGGGCAAAACCTTTGTTTTAACGGGCACTCTGCCGACCTATTCACGCAACGAAGCGAGCGAGCTTATCGAGAAATACGGCGGCAAAACCGCTTCGTCCGTTTCCAAAAAGACAAGCTACGTGCTTGCAGGCGAAGAGGCGGGCAGTAAGCTTGTCAAAGCGCAGACCCTCGGTGTTACAATCATCACCGAAGAAGAATTCAATGAGATGATAAAATAAAAATAACCGCCATTCTCAAAACAGAGTTTGGCGGTTAATCTTTTGTGTATTTAATTATATCCGTAACGTCGCAGTCAAGCATTTTGCACAGGTCATTGAGCGTTACCGTGCTTATAGGCTTGTTATGCTTTAATCTGTCAATAAGGCTTCTGCTTACGTTAAATTCTTTAATAAGCTTATAAGTTGTGAAGCCTTTACGTTTCATTGTTTCATAAAACGGCTCGTAAGAAATCATAATTATCACCGAACTAATTATATTTTATGCTCTTACTATTGACAATTATCGATAAAAAGAGTATGATTGAATAAAATATTTAAGGGGGACACAATATGAAAAAGCTTTTATCTTTATTCTTGGCAATCATACTTTGTATGAGTTCATTAGTTTTATTCGCATCGGCCGAAGAAAACACAGGAATTCCGGAAGATGATTTTGTCGAGGTGACACTACCGCCCTGCGAGGAGGTCGATGTTACCGTAGTATACAGACCAATAACAAGTATGATTTCTTTTGCAAATTTCGCACCGTTTCTCGATGGTACGGTATTGAAAGTAACATATGCTGACGGTACAAGTGAGCATATTACAATTACATCAGAAAAAGCAGAAGATGATTCCTTGGCTTATGTAGCAGGGGACTATTATGTAAATGTAAATTTATTTAACACAATGGAAGTTAAAAGCCCTGGAATAAATCGGAAAAGTTTTTATATTCTTAAAACTGCAAACGGCGTACAGTATGAAGGATTATACAGAGATTTTACTTACCTCTACATTCCTTCACTTGGTGAATGGATGTTTATGATAAGCAACATTTTTAAATCTGTTTTCAATCCGATTATAGATTTCGGTGTATAAATAAAAATATAAATAAAAAAATCTTGCATTTTTATATTCTCTGTGCTAAAATACAAAGGATATGTTAAACGCAATGATCGGGAGAGTAAGCATCCTACGGCGCATTCAAGAGAAAATCCGTCATCGGCTGGAAGCGGATTATGCGTACGGTTGCCGAAGTTCACCCGTGAGCGGCTGAGCTGAAAATCGCAGTAGGCTTATGACGTTATTCCACGTTACGGAATTTGAGTGCCCGATATTTATCGGGAATGCAGGGTGGTACCACGGATTAATTCGTCCCTCGTTGTCTTACGGCAACGGGGGATTTTGATTTTATAAATTAAGAAAGGATTGATATAAAATGTTTGAAAAGCCCGCAGAATTAAAAAAGCTGTTTGAAGAAAAGATTGCCGCTGTTTCGGCAACTGCAGAAGTTGAACAGTTAAGAATTGAATTCCTCGGCAAAAAAGGCTCTGTTGCAGCTCTTATGCAGGAGCTTCGCAACGTACCCAACGATCAGAAAAAAGAAGCAGGTCAGGCAATCAACGAAGCAAAGCAGTTCATTGAGAACACTATCGCTGAAAAGCTCGTTGAGCTTAAAAAGATTGAGGAGCAGAAGCTCATCGACGCTACCGAAAGCTACGATGAATCAATGCCCACTTACAATGACCTCGGCTCATATCATCCCATCACCCTTGTTCGCCGAGAAGTTGAAAACATCTTCCTGAGCATGGGCTTCACAATTGAGGATTATTCCGAAATTACCGATGACTATAACTGCTTTGAGGCTCTCAATATTCCCAAGCACCATCCCGCAAGAGATATGCAGGATACTTATTACCTCAGCTCGGGTCAGCTTCTCAAAACCCATACATCAGCCGCTCAGAACACAATTCTCAGAAAGTATAAGGATTCTCTTGAAAAGGGCAATCCTCTGCGTGCAATCTTCCCCGGCAGATGCTTCAGAAACGAAAAAATCGATGCTTGCCACGAAAACACCTTCTTCCAGATGGAAGGTATTATGGTTGACACCGATATTTCAATTTCAAACCTTATTTACTTTATGAAAACAATGCTCTCAGAAGTTTTCCAGAGAGATATTACCGTAAGACTCCGTCCCGGTTTCTTCCCCTTCGTTGAACCCGGCTTCGAGCTTGATATTCAGTGCCTTAATTGCGGCGGTGAGGGCTGCCCCTCCTGTAAGGATTCAGGCTGGCTTGAACTCTGCCCCTGCGGTATGATTCATCCCAACGTTCTTATTGCGGCAGGCATTGACCCCGAAAAATACACAGGCTTTGCTTTCGGTCTTGGTATGACAAGACTTGCAATGATGAGATACGGCGTTAAGGATATCCGTGTATTCAACAGCGGCAACCTTAAAGCACTCTCACAGTTTACCGAAAAATCATTCACAAAACCCGAAAACGAAAGCAAGGAGGCATAAGCAATGTTTGTATCAATTAACTGGATTAAAGATTATGTTGACCTTGACGGCATAGACATTAAAAAGCTTATCGAAAGCTTTACTCTTGCAACAGCCGAGGTTGAAGATATTATTGTTAAGGGTGAAGACGTACAGAACGTAGTTGTAGGCGAAATTCTTTCGGTTGAAGAGCACCCCAATTCAAAGAAACTCCACCTTCTCAAAGTTGACGCAGGCAGCAAGGTTTGCAACATCGTTTGCGGCGCACCCAACGTTGCCGTAGGTCAAAAGGTTGCTCTTGCACTTGCAGGCGGCAGAGTTTGCGGCGGTGAAATCACCGTAGCAACAGTTGCAGGCTATGAATCCGAAGGTATGTGCTGCTCCGAAAAAGAGCTCGGTCTGAGCGATAACCACGCAGGTATTATGGAGCTTGATAAGAGCCTTGTCAACGGCACAAATATCAAGGATATTTTCCCCATTGACGATATTATTTTTGAAGTTGACAACAAGTCACTCACAAACCGTCCCGACCTCTGGGGTCACTACGGTATTGCCCGTGAGCTTGCCGCTCTTTCAGGCAGAGAGCTCAAACCCCTTAAGCTTGGCGACCTTTTTTATGACGGCGATGAAAAAATCGACGTAAAGGTTGGCAGAGGCGACCTTGTTTACAGATATTCCTGCATCAAGATGGATAACATCACAAAGCACGAAAGCCCCCTCGATATGCGTATCCGTCTTTACTACTGCGGAATGAGAGGCATTAACCTTCTTGCGGACGTAACAAACTATATTATGCTTGAAATCGGTCAGCCCACTCACGCTTTCGATGCAAATAAGATTGACAACATCGTTGTAACAACACCCGCACAGAAGATGAATTTCACAACTCTTGACGGTGTTGAAAGACTTATTGACGAAGACACCCTTATGATTTATAACGGCGAAACACCCGTTGCAATCGCAGGTATTATGGGCGGCCTTGATTCTGAAATCATTGACGATACAAGCTCTGTTGTTCTTGAATCGGCTAACTTTGACGGCGTATGCGTCCGTAAATCGTCATCACGTCTCGGTCACAGAACAGACGCAAGTGCAAGATATGAAAAAATGCTTGACCCCGAGCTCACTCTTGCCGCAGTCGGCAGATTCGTTGAGCTTGTAAAGAGCATTGACCCCGATGCAAAGGTTGCTTCAAAGCTCAGCGATGAATACGTAAGAAAGTATCCCGAAATTTCACTTTCATTCGATAAGAAGTACGTTGACCGCTACACAGGTATCGACATCAGCAACGAGCAGATTGAAAAGACTCTTACCGCTCTCGGCTTTGACGTTGAGAACGCAGACGGCAACTACACCGTAAAAGTTCCCTCATGGAGAGCTACAAAGGACGTTACAATCAAGGCTGACATTATCGAAGAAATCACAAGAATTTACGGCTACGATAACTTTGATATCGCAACAACACGCAGCCCTCTTAAGCCTGTTCCCAACGATTACAGCAGACTTGAAGACGCTGAAATCCAGGATATTCTTGTTAAGAGATATGCTTTCCACGAAATCCATTCATACATTTGGTGCGACGGCAGAAAGTATAAGAAGCTTGGTATTGACGTTGAAGATAACGTTAAGGTGCTCAACATCGAAAGCTCCGACAACGGTGTTCTTCGTAACTCAATGCTTCCCACACTTCTTGTTGCCGCTTCCGAAAACAAGGATTTTGCTGATAAATACGGTATCTTTGAAATCGGCAGAGTAGTTGAAGGCACAAAAGAAGACGGTACCGCAAACGAAAGAAAGCATCTCGGTGTTGTTCTTTACGATAAGAGCGGTGACGAAAAGTCACTTTATTTCAAGGCAGTTGAAATTCTTAACTGCATCATCGGTGAAATCAAGCAGAAGAAAGCGGGCTATAATAAGATTGCCCCCGAACACAACTGGCAGCATCCCAAGAACACTGCCGAAATCACAATTGACGGTGTAAAGGTTGGTACACTTTGCGCAATGCATCCCGCAAACCGCAAAATGTTTGACAAAACAGCAGCGGCAGTTTGCTTTGAAATAGACCTTAATACATTCAATGCTCTTCAGGCAAATTCAATTTCATTTGTCGAGCCCAGCACACAGCAGTCAACTTATTACGACCTTTCACTTGTTATTGCTGACGGCGTTAAGTATTCCGACATTGCAGCTTGCTGGGAAAGCCTTGCTCTTTCAGAGCTTCAGAGTGCAAGAGTAATCGATACCTACGAAAAGGACGGCGTTAAGAGTATCACTGTTCGTCTTGTGTTCGCCGCTATGGACAGAACTCTTGAAATGGAAGAAGTTCAGGGCTGGATTGCCGCAGTTCTTGAGAATCTGGGCAAAATTGGCGTAACAATCAGAGCATAATTTTGAACAACTGATTAATTTTTATAAAAAAGCATTGTTTTATTTTGAAAGGTGTTATATAATATTCAGGTATGGAGGTGACCGAAATGACTGATAAGACCATCAGATTTTCAATTAAGGACGAAAACGAGGCAGAGATGAAAAACAATCTCCTTGCCGTTTATGAGGCTTTGAACGAAAAGGGTTATAATTCAATCAGCCAGATTGTCGGCTATATTCTCTCCGAGGACCCGACTTACATCACAACCCACAACAACGCACGCAGCCTTGTAAGAAGACTTGACAGAGACGAGCTTCTTCAGGCAATGGTAAAGTGCTATCTCGGAATAAAATAATGCTTTGCGGCATTTTGCCTTTGGAAACAAGGGCTTAATAAGCACGCAATTTATGGAGGATAACTCAGAATGGCAAAGAAGAATAATTTTCTCATGTATAAGGGTAGACCGCTTGTAAGAAACGGTAAAACCATTTATTACGGATTTATGAGTGACCCCTATGTTGTAATTATGCAGATTACAAGCACCAGAGAGGTTAAAGGCCTTGAGGTTGCAGACAGAGTGGTTGTTCAGCTCGTAAACACAGATCCCAACGTCAGAATGAAAGATAAAATTGTTAAGAAGGCTGAACGCAAAGGTCTTTATAATGCAATGGATATCGGTTGCATCTGGCTTGAGAGAGAACTTAAAGAAGCATAAAAAATCAACACCGCTTGGCTTAAAACCAAGCGGTGTTTTTTGCTTTTTATTACTCATATTTTGCTCTTTCGCCGCCGATATACTTTGCTCTTGTTCTTGCGGCGTTGAGCTTTGCGCAGCCGATAGTGTTGTTTTCAAGTCTTAAAGGCACGGCAACTCTTTTAAGGTGCATACCGATAAGAGTACTTCCGATGTCAATGCCTGCGTCTGCCTTGATTTCTTCAACTGCAACGGGATTTTTCAATGAATGATAGGTTGCGGTTGCAAAAGAGCCGCCTGCGTGGGGGTGGGGCACAACGCAAACTTCTTCAAGAGAGAGCATCTGTGCCTTTTCTTTTTCAATAATAATTGCTCTGTTAAGATGCTCACAACACTGTGCGGCAATGTAAATTCCGTCTGGCTCAAACACGCTGTTCAAACCGTTGAATATTTCCTGAGCGGGCTCAACGCTTCCGCTTGTGCCGATTCTTTCGCCGAGCACTTCACTTGTTGAGCAGCCGATTACAACAATATCACCCTTTTTGAGGTTTGCTTTTTCTTTAAGTTCAAGTGCGGCACTCTGTGCCTGTTTAAAAATATTATTCATATTATAATCCTTTCCCAAAGAAATCCGAGAGAGTTTTGTTTTTGCTGATTGCAGATATAATTACCGTTGCGGCAATAATACCGACTATGCCCTGCATTACGTTTGAAAGAATACTGCCCGCCGCGGCAAGACCGTAATCAAGGATAAGAGCCTCATATCCGAAATAGCCGAGCACCATAATTATTTCTGCCGAAATACCCGCACATATTCTTGAAACAAACCTGTGTTTATCTTTGAAAATACGGGTGATAAGGTGTACGGAAATAGCCATCAGAGCTTTAATTATGAAAGTTGCGGGAGCATACTGCACGTAGCCCGCAAGAATGTCTGCAAGTGCAGAGCCGATACCCGCCGCAAGCACACCGTAGCCGGGTGAAAGCAGAAATCCTGCAAGTATTACGAAGCAATCCCCGAGATTGAAATACCCGTTTGTTGCGGGTGAGGGGATTTTAACAATAAAAGTAGCCACGCATATTATTGCCGAAAAAAGCGCGGCAGTTACAAGCTTTGCTGTTTTTTTATAATTCATAATAAAGACCTCTTTTGCTATATTTTAAAGTATAATCCAATTCAGGCTTATTTTCAAGATGTGTATTGTTGTGTTTTTTAACAATAATTTATCTTGAAAAAGGAGTAACTATGTGATATAAATTAGACAGGCAGATTTATCTGCATAACGTTTTGAATTATTTTTGGAGGCTAAAATGAAAACACCGTCATATCATAAAGACTTAAACAGTCTGCATATCGGTTGCGAAAAACCCAGAGCATATTTTATCCCTTATGCAGAAGAAAAATCAGCTTTAACAGGCGACAGAAATGCATCGGAATTCTTCACAAATCTTTGCGGTGAATGGAATTTCAAGTTCTATTCAACGTTTGAAGATGTCGCCGATGATTTTCTTGATACACAGTTTGAAAATAAAATAGCCGTTCCCAAATGCTGGCAGACAGACCTCGGAAAAGGCTATGACGTGCCTCTTTACAGTAATCTTTTCTATCCTCATCCCATTGACCCTCCCTACGTACCCGAGGATAACCCCGCAGGTCATTATAACCGCAAGGTTACGGTTGATAAAAAGAATGGCAAAAAGTATTATATTAACTTTGAAGGTGTTTCTTCTTGTTTTTATCTTTACGTTAACGGTCAGTTTGCCGCTTACAGTCAGGTAAGTCACTGCACAAGCGAGATTGATATTACGGATAAGCTTGTCAGCGGTGAAAACACGGTTGACGTTCTTGTTGTAAAATGGTGCGACGGCAGTTATCTTGAAGACCAGGATATGTTCCGCCTTTCGGGCATTTTCAGAGAGGTTTATATTCTTGAAAGAGATGCCGATTGCATTAAAGATATTTATATCAGAACAAAGCTTTCAGATGACCTTTCAGTTGCTGAAATCAATGCTGAAATCGATGGCAAATATTCGTATAAGCTTCTTTCACCGAGCGGAGAAATTACCGCACAGGGCAGTGATTTAACAAGCGTAAAGCTTGATAATCCCGTTCTCTGGAATACCGAAAAGCCTCTCCTTTATACTTTGCTTATCGTTAAGGGCGCAGAGGTAATTCCTTTTAAAATCGGCTTTAAGAAGATTGATTTCAGAGGTAACGTTGCTTATATAAACAATCAGCCAGTTAAACTTCTCGGTGTTAACCGCCACGATTCAAATCCCGAAACAGGCTTTTACTGCGATATGGATTTGATGAAAAAGGATATTGAAATCATCAAACGTTCAAACTCAAATACAGTCCGCACTTCTCATTATCCCAACGACCCCAGATTCCTCGAACTCTGTGATGAATACGGTCTTATGGTTGTTGATGAGGCTGACATTGAAACTCACGGTATGGGCTTTGAATACCGCGACACCTGGGATTGGTTCCGCTGGTCAAAGCTTTCAACCGATGACGAGTGGGAAGCAGCATACGTTGACAGAGCAGAAAGACTCTTTGAAAGAGATAAAAACCATGCCTGCGTAATTATGTGGTCACTCGGTAACGAATCGGGTTGCGGTAAAAACCACAGAGCAATGCGTAATTATATCAAGAGCCGCTGTGCCGATGCAATCGTACACTACGAGAACTCGCATCTTGAATTCAAGGCTGTGCCCATCGGTGAGAATTTCAGCGATATTTCCGACGTTGAAAGCAGAATGTATCCTTCTCTTGAATATATGGAAAAATACTGCGAAAACGTCAGCTCGAAAAAGCCTTTCTATCTGTGCGAATACTGTTGCTCAATGACAACGAGCGATATTCACGCAAATGTTGACGTTTTCAGAAAGTATCCCGCAGTCTGGGGCGGATGCTTCTGGGAGCTTACTGACCACTCGATTCATAACGGAAACGGCTACCGTTACGGCGGTGATTTCGGCGATTATCCGCATAACAGCACCTGCTGTATCGACGGTCTTATCTTTGCTGACAGAACAGAAAGACCGGGTTACTTTGATTTAAAGAGAGCTTATCAGGAGTTTGAAGCTGATTACGTTAACGGCGAACTGAGCATCTTCAACCGCAGATACTTTGAGTCAATCAACGATATGTATTTTATCTGGAAGCTTGAAGTTAACGGCGAAACCGTTAAGAGCGGAAGAATTGACGATACCGATATTGCTCCCCAGCAGACAAAGATTTATGCTATCCTTGATGATATTCCGCAGAGCGACTGCTGCTATCTCACCGTAACCGCTCATTATAAAAACAAAACTGATTGGGCTGAGGCTGACTATGAAACAGGTTTCGAGCAGTTCAATCTTTCAGCTGAAGCAGTTAAAACCGAAATCAGCGGCAACGCTCCCATAATTAAAGACGGCTCAAGATATGCCGAAATTGAGTGTGGCGGTGTGAAATATACCTTTGATAAGCCCTACGGCCGCATTTCATCGGTTTGCGTTGACGGTAACGAACTTCTCGCCGAGCCTGCAAAAATTGAAATATGGACCGCTCACGGCTACAATGAGTACGGTAAGGCTGATGACAGAATCAGCGCGGCTATGCAGGTGGCAGTGCAGAAGACCTACGGCACTGAATTTGAAACGAATGAAAACGGCGTAAGTGTCAAATGCAAGATTTCAATCGGCGGCCCAGCAGTTGTACCCGTGCTTTACGGCGACCTCACCTACAGATTCTTTGCCGACGGCTCAGCTGATGTTAATTTCAGCGGTGATTTCAGAGAGCTTATCAAAGAAATGAAGATGCGTCTGCCGAGATTCGGCTTCTGCTTCACACTTGCAGACGGAAACAAGATGGAATTCTTCGGCAAGGGTCCCGGAGAAGCTTATGCCGACCGCCACAAGGCTTGCAGAATGGGTCTTTTCAAAACAGACGTCAACGATAACTTTGTTCCCTACGTAAGACCTATTGAAAACGGTGCACATTTTGCAACAGTTTTCGGCAAAGTTGAAAATGATAAGGGTCTCGGAATGGTATTTGCTCCTTCCGTAACCGACAGCTTTATTTTCAATGCAACTCATTATACACCTTATATGCTTGAAGCAACAAAGCATCACGATGAGCTTGTGCCTTCGGATAACACCTACGTTTATCTTGATTATAAGCTTGATATCAGAGGCTCAAGAGATTATTTTGAAAACGTTGAGCCCGAGCGCAAGTGGGATTTTGAGCCGATTAATTTCGGTGTATCGTTCAAGCCTTATAACAGTTTTATTGATGGCTTCGATTTCAAAAACAAAATAAGATAAATAAAAAA
>JAZQKN010000120.1:0-2739 GCA_045542175.1 Acutalibacteraceae bacterium
AAGACCGCTTGGCCTCCGACTTCTGGAAGTTTTAATACTGTTAAGTAACATTTCGGAATCTTCAATTTCGGGGGTTTTTAATATAGCTTCCACGCCATTTTTCAATACAATTTTCTTTTCTTCAAATATCATTATAATAACCTCATTTTCTTGCTAACTGCAAATCTATTGTATCATAAATAGTAATTTCTCCGCCGTGACGGTTAATTGCATCTTCTATCTTTGAAAAGAACTCTGTTCGGATTTTTTCTTCAATAGCGATATGATCTGAATATGTACCGAGAAGCATTATGTATTCTTTTGCTGAGAATGTGCGTGTGCGGTAAAACAGCTTGTATTGAATATCCTTAAAACCATATTTTTCAGCAATCAATGCTCTGTTCCGAGCCTGAGCTTCGGAATATTCAACAAGTGATTCTTGTTTCTTGTTGTGGTATATATAATAGTATTCCGCATAGATTCGGTCCATTTCTTCCGACAAAGCAGGTTTCCCCTTGTCACGGTACGGATGGTTTGCAAAACGAGCGAAAATACCGCCGTCTTTCAGCATATCATAAACCTTTTTATATCCGATTTCTTCAGGTATCCAATGAAAAGCCGAAGCGGAATAAATCAAGTCGTACTCACCGTTCAATTCAACATCTTCAAACTTGCCTGCAACTGCGGAAAAGTTCGGATAACTTTTAAATTTCTCACGGCATATTTCGCAGAAGTTCTCACCGTAATCAACTGCGGTAAGCTCACAGCCTGTTTTAAGAAAAGGTAAAGTTGCCTGACCGCCGCCTATGCCTATTTCAATAACACAGCTTGTATTATTGATTGGTGCATAGTCAAAGATAGTCTGATATAACTCATCAACATATCCCGGTCGCAGTTTTTCGTAGGTATCTGCAACTGTATCAAAAGTCCAATTCAAACTATTATTATTCATAATTATTCCTCAACAAAATCAATCAACTGTTTCAGATTGTGTATTGTCCATTCTTCGTTGTTTTCTCCGCTTCGGTCAAGATAAAAAGCAGTAAAACCTTGCTTTCTTGCACCTTCGGCTTCTTCTTTGCAATCGTCAACGAATATACTTTCTTCGGCAGTAACCCCTTGTGCCCAGAGTGCCTCATTGAAAATAATCGGACTCGGCTTGCCTGCACCAACCAATGAGCTTGCCGTAAATGACGTGAAATATTTTGCTATACCAAGCTGTTGCAATGTGAATTCAAGCGACGGCGATGTATCGCTGATAACTCCCATTTTGTAGCCACGGCTTTTAAAATATTCAAGCACCTCAACCGTTTCTGAAAATAAAGCTCTGTCGCCGTTGCACCAAAGCTCATTCAAAAGGCAATCCGCTTTTTCTTCAACGTTTTCTGTTACACCCTCACCGACAAGCAGGTGACAGTAATATCTTCTGAAAAATTCACGCTCGTCATCAAGCGTTTTGTACCAAGGCTTTCTGCCTTCGCTTGCAAGGTGAAACAAAGCCATCATTTTATCGTAATCCAACTCAAACGGCTTACCGCTCCAACTGCTGATTTGCTCGTTACGCCAAGCCTCTTTTTCAGCAGTAAAATATGTCAGTGTTCCGTCACGGTCAAAGAATATTGCTTTATGCTTCATTTGCTTACTCCTATTCAAGAGAAATAACATAACGTAGTGAATATTTGTCGTCTTCAAAAAACTTTTCTCGTAAAATACCGCCGTTGTTTAATATTGTTTGAATTGCACCCTTGTTGTTTTCGTATGGAACAATTTCAATGCTTGTCATCCCGTTTTCTTTGCAAATATCTAAAGCCAACCGAAGCATAATTGTTCCTAACCCTTTGTTTCTTTTCCAAGGTGCAATACCTGCGTGAAGATGCCCTCTGTGAGTTCGGGAGCTGTTTATCACAATTGCTCCTAAGATTTCGTTGTCGTTATCAACAAGAAAATATAGAGCACAAGGAATTCCTGTAGAAAGCATTGAACCTGTGGTTCTGTCATCTTCACACCACTCTAACCATTTTGAATATGGTGCATTTTTGCCAAGTAATTTGCTGTATCTTCGCAATAATTCAGGCTGAATGTTATCTTCGATGGACTCCCATCTGTCCATCATTTCTGTGTATTGATGTTCATAGGTTTTGTCAGGTATTACAAGTTTATAGCTTTTAGTGCTTATCATGATTTCCCTCCTGTAAAAAATAAAGGCACCTCCGAAGCGGAGATGCCTGCAATTCACAGAAAGATATAAATTACATCAATCGCAAACGGACAAAACGGCTCTCCGATTCATTGTGTTAATCATCATTGTCATCTTGTCCACCTGCCTTTCAATATTTTTCTACATTGTAACAATATAAGAATAATTTGTCAACAGTTTTCGGTTGCGGTGCAAAAGTGTCGGTTTTAAATTCAAAAATGTTTGCAACAGATTCCAAATGGCGCACTTCTATACATATCATCACGGAAAGTATAGTGCGTAGCTCCACTGATGAAAAATCAAAGATTTTAGACAAGGGTAAACCTTGCGTTGTGAAACAACTATCCTATTTTATTCTTTATTATTTAAGCTCAACGGGCGCAGCTCGGAGAGAAGATTTTTAAATTTTCTCTCCGATTTTTGTCAGGGGTTTGGGGAAGACTTCACCAACAAGCAGCGGTGGTTTTGCGAAAGCAAAATTGCCGTTTTTGCAAAATGTACGTACATTTGCACTGCTTGCCAATTAACGAAACCATTGGAACAGAATAATATTTCAAAATTAG
>JAZQKN010000121.1:0-9911 GCA_045542175.1 Acutalibacteraceae bacterium
TGAGCAATTTCATAGCCTGCAACCTTACCTGTGTTCTTTACGTTGAACTTAACGGTGAGGGTGTCTTCGTCGGTCATTGAAGTTTTGTCAAGCTTGATATCCGAATATTCAAACGTTGTGTATGAAAGACCGAAGCCGAAGGGGAAACGGACCTTCTTTTCGATTTTGTCATAATATCTGTAGCCGATATAAACGCTTTCACGGTATTCAACGGTTGCGGGGTTGCCGGGGAAGTTATTCTTTGCGGGTGTGCAGTTATAGCACATAGGATATGTTTCGGGAAGCTTACCGCTGGGGTTAACGGCACCGCTGAGGATATCGGCAACGGCACCTGCGCCTGCCTGACCGCCGAGGTAGGAGTTGAGGATGGCTGTAACCTTGTCTGCCCAGGGCATTTCAACGGGTGAGCCGCCTGCAAGAACAACAACTACGTTCTTGTTTGCCTTAACGATTTCTTCAACAAGCTTGTCGTGAGCTTCGGGGAGATTCATATGTGATCTGTCAAAGCCTTCTGCTTCGTATTCGTCGGTAAGACCGATGAATACAATAGCTGTGTCGCAAGTCTTTGCAACCTCTGCAGCCTGAGCGATGAGAGCGGCGTTTTTCTTTGCTTTCTTGTTTGAAAGCTCATAGCCCTGTGCAAACTCAACGTTGAAGCCGAGCTTTGTGATTTCTTCAAGAGCGTTATCAAGTTTTGTGGGGTTGATGTGTGATGAGCCTGCGCCCTGATATCTGGGAGTTCTTGCAAGTTCACCGATAACGGCGATTTTGCCTTCCTTCTTGAGAGGAAGAATGCCGTCGTTCTTGAGAAGTACCATTGACTGAGCGGCAACCTTTCTGGCGAAGGGCTGATCGTCTGCGTCATTATACTGATAATTCTTCTTTGCTCCGTCAACTGCTTTTTTGATGAGGTTGAGCATATTGAGAGCTCTTTCGTTAACGAGTTCTTCACTGATATAACCGTTCTTTACGGCTTCAACGATTTTCTTTGCGCCTGCACCTGATGATGAGGGCATTTCAAGGTCGTTACCGTTTACAAAACCGAGAACTCTGTCGTTAACTGCGCCCCAGTCACTTACAACAACGCCGTCAAAGCCCCATTCGTTACGGAGAATTTCGGTCTGTGTGTGTCTGTTTTCCGAACCGTGAACGCCGTTGATTTTATTGTAGGAGTTCATTACTGTCCAGGGCTTAGCCTTTTTAACGGCAATTTCAAAAGCGGTGAGGTAAATTTCACGGAGTGCTCTTTCGTCAACAACCGAGTCGCAGGTCATTCTGCGTGTTTCCTGGCTGTTTGCGCAGAAATGCTTGAGTGAAGTACCAACGCCCATTGACTGAACGCCGTTGATGAAGCCTGCGGCAAGTTCGCCTGCAAGCACGGGATCTTCTGAAAAATATTCGAAGTTTCTGCCGCAAAGGGGAGAACGCTTCATATTGATGCCGGGTCCGAGAAGAACGCCAACCTCTTCCTTGAGGCATTTTTTGCCGAGTGCAATGCCCATTTCATAAAGGAGCTCGGGGTCCCATGAAGCGGCTGTTGTTGCTGCGGTGGGATAGCTGATTGCGGGCACGCTGTTGCTTAAGCTGTCACCCTTTTTGCTGTAGTCCTTTTTGCGGAGTCCGTGAGGGCCGTCGCAAACCATAATGGAAGGAATACCGTATTTTTCCATCGCCTTGAGATTCCAGAAGTTTTCGCCGTCACAAAGGGCAACCTTTTCTTCAAGCGTCATCTGGGCAAGAATTTCTTTTACATCTTTCATCAGAAAATCCTCCTTATATATCTGTATTTTCTTCTAAACCTAATATATCATCGGCGTTCATGCCGTCGATTTCTTCAACCTTTTTGAGCTTTTTGCGAATGATTTCATTGCGTTTGTCAGCTTCATCAAGAGACTTGCCCGCTTCTTCGATTTTCTGCTTTGCCTTGCCGAGAACAAGACCGAATTTATCGTACTGCACCTTTGCGGCAGCAAGAAGAAGACGGACTTCGTTGGCTTTTTCATTGATTGCAACCGCTCTGAAGCCAAGCGAAAGGGAGTTGAGCAGGGCAGTGATTGTTGAGGGGCCTGCAACCATAATGTTATATTCACTGCGGATTTTTTCGCACACTGCATTTCTTGACGATGCAATTTCGGCATAAAGGCCTTCGGTTGCAAGGTAAAGAATTGCAAAGGGTGTTGTTGTGGGAACGTTGATATATTTGCTGACAGTTTTGGCTTCGTTGATAACTCTTGCTTCAAGTGCTTTTCTTGCGGCGGCAAGAGCTTCAGCGTCTGCGGCGTCTGCGGCATCGCAGAGCCTTATGTAATCTTCCATCGGGAATTTTGAGTCGATGGGAAGATAGGTGATTTTTGAACTGTCGTCACCCGAGGGGATTCTGACGGCGAATTCAACTCTGTCCTTTGATGCGGGGTTTGCGGCAAAGTTGGTTTCGTACATACCGGGAATCGTCTGGTCAAGGATTGCTCCGAGCTGAACTTCCGCCCAGGTGCCTCTTGCCTTAACGTTTGTAAGAACTCTGTTGAGCGAAGCTACGTTAGCAGTTACGCCGTTTGAAAGCTCTTTCATTTCACCGAGTGACTTATAAACGTTTTCAAGTCTGTCGGAAACGGTTTTGAACGAGCTGTCGAGCCTCTGCGAAAGGGTAGAGGTCAGCTTTTCATCAACGGTAAGACGCATCTGTTCAAGCTTTGTTTCGTTGCTTTCGCGCATTTTGTCAACCGCCTGCACGAGTGCGCGGCTCTGCTTTTCATTTTGTTCAAGATTGTTGAGCCTGATTGCGTTGAGCGAATCGCTCATTGCCTTGGCAAGCTCTGAATTCTGCTTTGTGTTATCAAGACGGAGATTCTCGATTTTTTCGTTCATCTCCTTGAGCGTCTGTGCAGTTTCAAGACGCATATCGCGCTGAGAAGCCTGATTTTCACGGCGGCTTCTTTCAAATTCCGTACCGAGAGAGCGTGAAAGCTCGTTTATTCCCGAGCTGATAGAATCTATTTTCTGCTCAGACAAAGAATTTTTGCTTTTTGAAATTTTTGCGATTGCAACAATCAGCAAAACGATAACTGCAACAAGCAATGCAATGATAATATAGCTTTCCATAAACACATTACTCCATTTTAATATATACATTAGTATAATAACACACGAGTTGGAAATAAGCAATAAATATTACAAATTTTCGGAATAAAAAAGTAAGCCTCCGTGTTGCTATTTACCGATAATTATGTTAAAATCGGTTTCAGAATAACACGGAGGTGTTTTTATGACAGGCATTATCGGCGCAATGAGAATAGAGGTTGAAACAATCAAATCTCTTATGGAGATTGAAAAAACCGAAACGGTAAGCGGCGTTGAATACGTCAGCGGTAAGCTTCACGGCAAGGATATCGTTATTGCTGTTTGCGGTATAGGTAAGGTTGCCGCGGCGATGTGCGCTCAGACGATGATTCTTAAATATTCACCCGACAGAATCATCAACACAGGCGTTGGCGGAAGTCTCAGCGAAAAGCTCGCAATCGGTGACATTGCAGTTGCCGAAAGCCTTGTTCAGCACGATATGGATACGTCGCCTCTCGGCGACCCCGTTGGCCTTATTTCAGGCATAAATATTATCAATATTCCCTGCGATGAAAAGACGGTTGAAATCCTCACCGAAGAAGTCGGAAAACTCAACAATATCAAGGCTGTAAGGGGTGTCATCGCTTCGGGAGATCAGTTCATCGCAAGCGGCGAAAAGAAGGATTTCATCAAGAAAAATTTCGGTGCAATCGTGTGCGAAATGGAGGGTGCAAGCATCGCTCAGGTGTGCTATACGAACGGCGTTCCTTTCTGCGTTGTAAGAGCGGTTTCAGACTGCGCCGACGGTTCATCGCATATGGATTACGGTGAGTTTTTGCCTATGGCGGCCGCCAATGCAGCAAAGCTTATCGAGAGTTTTGTAATAAGAGTTTAAATAAAAAAATCCGTGAGAATTTTTCGATCTCACGGATAATTTTTTGCTTATTCTTCGATTTTGTGGCCGTCTTTGAATTTGATTTTGCCGATGAACGGAATCTTGAGATAACCGTCAAAGGTGTCGCCGTCAAACTCAGCGAAAAGGTTGATATTCTTGCCTTCAAGCAGACTTGTCTGAACGGTTGCGTTGATTGTGTCATCTTCTTCGATAACTTCAATTACGTCAATATCGGGAACGGTAATGCCGGGAATATCGATTTCAAAACCGTATTTACCGTTATCGTCAAATACTTTAAATTTAACTTCGCCTGAGAAAAACATTGAGTTTACACTGCAGGCCCATGAGCCGATACCTATCATTTTGTTGCCCCCTAAATAATATTTATTGCGTATATTCTAACATATTTTTTTATAAATATCAATATCTAATGCTGTTTTTGGTTATAACCACAGGATATTGTATAATATTTATTATATTATATACCTTTTATATATGTGCTTTTCGGCGGTAATCAGCAACGTAACGCACTAAAGCGTCAAAGGCTATGTATATCAAGGGTTACGGGGTTTTTGAGAATGCAAAAAAAGTTAAAAAAATATCAAATAAAGTATTGACAACTTGATTTGAGTATGTTATTATATCCGAGCATGCTGTCGAAGTAGGGGCTAATTATGCCCAAAAGCAAATCGAAAGCTTGCATGATATGCGTTGATGCAGGAGGTGGCCGCTCTCAGAAGCGGGAAATTTCTGCGGAGTATGTCCGATTTTAAACCGGGCGAATTGTGTCCTGACACAGGTCTGCCGTTCCCGGGCAGCCTTGTCGCGGGATACCTATGTGCAAATGAGCGAAAGCTTTACCCGGAAATATGTTTTTCCGGTTTTTAAATCGGACGGGTTGAAACACCCGGGTCGGTTTTCACGAATTTGCAGTTCACAGCCCGCCAAATTTTAAGGAGGCGTTCACATGGCAGTTAAGGGAAAGATCAGAATCAGACTTAAAGGCTATGACCACAGTGTTGTAGACAAGGCTGCTGAAAAGATTGTTGAAACAGCAAAAAGAACAGGCGCTCAGGTATCTGGCCCCGTTCCCCTTCCCACAGAAAAGGAAGTAGTTACAATTCTTCGTGCTGTTCACAAGTACAAAGACAGCAGAGAACAGTTTGAGCAGAGAACACACAAAAGGCTTATCGACATTATCAGACCTTCAGCAAAGACAGTTGAAGCTCTGACAGGTCTTGAGCTTCCCGCAGGCGTTGAAATCGAAATCAAGCTTTAATTTCAACAAATGCAGGTCACGTTGGCCAAAAGGTCAACCAATAACCTAAAGGAGGAAAGCATAATATGCAGAAAGCACTCATCGGCAAGAAAATCGGTATGACACAGATTTTCGACGAAAAGGGAAACGTAATTCCCGTAACAGTTGTTGAAGCAGGCCCCTGCAACGTTGTTATGAAGAAGACTCTTGAAAACGACGGTTATGAAGCAGTACAGCTCGGCTTCGGCGATGTAAAAGTTCAGCGCGTGAATAAACCCATGATGGGCCACTTCAAGAAGGCTGACGTTGCTCCCAAGAAGACTCTTAAAGAGTTCAAGCTTGACGATATGGCAAGCCTTAACGTGGGCGACACAATCAAGGCAGACATCTTTGCAGTTGGTGACAAGGTAGACGTTGCCGGCACAAGCAAGGGTAAAGGAACTGCCGGTTCAATCAAGAGATGGAACTTCTCAAGACTTAAGGAATCACACGGTACCGGTCCTGTTGCAAGACACGCTGGTTCACTCGGTGCTTGCTCCGACCCCTCAAGAGTTTATAAGGGCAAGAAGCTTGCAGGTCACCTTGGTTGCGAAAAAGTTACCATTCAGAATCTTGCAGTAGCAAAAATCGACGTAGAAAACAACCTCATCGCTATCAAGGGTGCCATCCCCGGCCCCAAAGGCGGCATCGTTGTAATCCGCGATTCAGTTAAAGCATAAGGAAAGGAGTAGAAAAGAATGCCTACAGTATCAGTATTCGACATGACAGGTAAGAAGCTTTCTGATATGGAGCTTAACGCTGACATCTTCGGTATCGAACCCAGCATTTCAGCTATGCACCTTTGCGTAGTTGCATATCTTGCAAATCAGCGTCAGGGCACACAGTCTACTCTTACCAGAGCAGAAGTTAGCGGCGGCGGCAAGAAGCCCTGGAGACAGAAGGGAACAGGCCGCGCTCGTCAGGGTTCAACAAGAGCTCCCCAGTGGTATCACGGCGGTATCTCACACGGACCCAAGCCCAGAAAGTATCACAAGGACGTTAACAAGAAAGTTAGAAGACTTGCTATGAAGTCAGCTCTTTCAGCTAAGGTTGCAGACAGCGAACTCATCGTTCTCGACGATCTCAAGCTTGACGCAATCAAGACAAAGGAAATGGCTAAGGTTGTTAACTCACTTGAAACAGGCAAGAAGGTTCTCTTCGTTCTTCCCGAGAAGAACGATATCATCTATCGCTCGGCTCGTAACATTGCCGGTGTAAAGACCACTCTTGTTTCAACACTCAACGTTTACGATCTCCTTAACTGCGACACAGTTGTAGTTCTTAAGGATGCAGTAAGCAAGATCGAGGAGGTTTACGCATGAGCAGATTAGCACAGGATATTATCCTCCGCCCCATCATCACAGAAAACAGCATGGACGGCATTGCCGACCGTAAGTATACCTTTGAAGTTGCCAAGGATGCCAATAAGGTTGAAATCAAAAAGGCTGTTGAAGAGCTTTTTGATGTAAAGGTAGCAAAGGTTAACACAATCAACGTTGACGGTAAGCTCAGAAGATATGGCCGCTACGAAGGCTACACAGCTTCTCGCAAAAAGGCTATCGTAACTCTTACCGAAGATTCAAAGACAATCGAGTTCTTTGACGGAATGATGTAATCTTAAAAAACCCTATAAAATCCGGCGGTAAAGTATGGAGACTGACATTGCTCCGCAAAGCCGCTATAAGGAGAGTGTAGAAAATGTCTATTAAGGTTTATAAGCCGACAACAAACGCAAGACGCGGCATGTCGGTTACAGATTATTCCGAGCTTTCAAAGGTTGCTCCCGAAAGAAGCCTTCTTGTTTCACTCAAGAAGAACAGCGGACGTAACAGCTACGGAAGAATCACAGTTCGTCATCGCGGCGGCGGTGTAAGAACAAAGTATCGTGTTATCGATTTCAAGAGAGATAAGTTCGATATTCCCGCAACAGTTAAGAGCGTTGAGTACGATCCCAACCGCTCAGCTTTCATCGCACTTCTTCAGTATGAAGACGGTGAAAAGAGATACATCCTTCAGCCCGCAGGCCTGAAGGTAGGCGATACCGTTGTTGCCGGCACAGGTGCTGACATCAAGGCAGGTAACGCACTTCCCCTCACCAACATCCCCGTTGGTACAGTTGTTCACAACGTTGAACTTTACCCCGGCAGAGGCGGTCAGCTTGCAAGATCAGCTGGTAACTCAGCTCAGCTTATGGCTAAGGAAGGCGCTTATGCTCTTCTTCGTCTCCCCTCAGGTGAACTTCGCAACGTTCCCGTTAACTGCATGGCTACTGTTGGCCAGGTTGGTAACCTTGACCATGAAAACGTTAAGATCGGTAAGGCCGGTCGTAAGCGTCACATGGGCTGGAGACCTACAGTTCGCGGTTCAGTAATGAACCCCTGCGATCACCCCCACGGCGGTGGTGAAGGTAAGGCTCCCATCGGTAGACCCGGTCCTGTTACTCCCTGGGGCAAGCCCGCTCTCGGATACAAGACCAGAAAGAACAAGAAATCGTCCGACAAGCTTATCATAAAGCGTCGTAACGACAAGTAAGTGAAAGGAGCAGATAATAATGGGCAGAAGCGTTAAAAAAGGACCTTTTGTGCAGCCTAAACTGCTCGAAAGAGTTCAGGAGATGAATAAAGCAGGCGAAAAGCAGGTTCTCAAGACCTGGAGCCGTGCTTCAACAATCTTCCCCGACTTTGTTGGTCACACATTTGCTGTTCACGACGGACGCAAGCATGTTCCTGTTTATGTAACAGAGGATATGGTAGGCCACAAGCTCGGCGAATTTGCACCTACAAGAACCTTTAAGGGTCATGCAGGTTCAAAAACATCAAATAACGGTAAATAATCGGCGAAAGGAGTGTATTAATAATGTCAGATATGGCAGTTGCAACAGCAAAAGCAACTTATATCCGTATTGCGCCTCGCAAGGTTCAGATTGTGCTTGACTTAATCCGCAATCAGCCCGCAGATAAGGCAATGGCAATTCTCAAGTACACGCCCAAGGCCGCGTGTGAACCCTTGATGAAGCTTTTAAAATCAGCTATGGCAAACGCTGAAAACAACAACAACATGGACGTTAGCCGTCTTTATGTTGCAGAATGCAGCGTAAGCCAGGGACCCACCCTTAAGCGTGTTAGACCCCGTGCACAGGGCAGAGCGTTCCGTATAAATAAGAAAACATCTCACATCACCCTTGTACTCAAGGAAATGGAATAAGCGAAGAGGAGGTTAAACAATGGGACAGAAAATTAATCCTACCGGTTTAAGAATCGGTGTTATTAAGAACTGGGAATCCCGCTGGTATGCGGCTCCCGAAAAGTTCGCAGATACTCTCGTTGAGGACTATAATCTTCGTGAGTACCTTCTTGAGAAGCTTGCTCCCGCAGGAGTACCCAAGGTAGAAATCGAACGTGATGCAAAGCGTGTATACGTTAACATCCACTGCGCAAAGCCCGGTATGGTTATCGGCAGACAGGGCGCAGAAATCGAAAAGCTCAAGAAGATCTGTGAGAAGAAGCTTGGCGGCAAAGAGGTTTCGCTTAACAGTATCGAAATCAAGCAGCCCGACCTCAACGCTCAGCTTGTTGCTGAAAGCATTGCTTCACAGCTCGAAAGAAGAATTTCTTACCGTCGTGCTCTTAAGCAGGCTATCGGCCGCGCAATGAAGCTCGGCGCAAAGGGCATCAAGACTCAGGTTTCAGGCCGCGTTGGCGGTGCAGAAATTGCACGTTCAGAAACTTACAAAGAGGGAACAATTCCCCTCCAGACCATCAGAGCTGACATCGACTACGGCTTTGCAGAAGCAAAGACAACCTACGGTCGTATCGGCGTTAAGGTTTGGCTTTACAGAGGCGAAGTTCTGCACGAAAGCAGAAACAACAACTCTCGCCCCAGAAGACGCAGAGAAGGAGGTAACTCATAATGCTTTTACCTAAGCGCGTTAAGCACCGCAGAGTGCAGAGAGGCAGACTCAAGGGTAAGGCTACCAGAGGTAACACCGTATCATACGGCGATTTCGGTCTTGTAGCACTTGAGCCCGCATGGATTACCTCAAACCAGATCGAAGCAGCCCGTATCGCGATGACAAGATACATCAAGAGAGGCGGTAAGGTTTGGATTAAGATTTTCCCCGACAAGCCCATCACAGAGAAGCCCGCTGAAACCCGAATGGGTTCAGGTAAAGGTTCTCCCGAATACTGGGTTGCAGTTGTTAAGCCCGGCAGAGTTATGTTTGAAATTGCCGGCGTTGACAGAGAGCTTGCTGCAGAAGCTATGCGTCTTGCAGCTAACAAGCTTCCTATCAAATGTAAATTTGTTACTAAAGAAGAATTGGGTGGTGAGCAATAATGAAAGCCAGTGAAATCAGAAAACTTTCCGCCGCAGAGCTCGATGCTAAGCTTCTTGAGCTGAAGGATGAGCTGTTCAAACTGCGCTTCCAGCAAGCCGTTAACCAGCTCGACAACCCGATGCGAATCAGTGCCGTAAAGAAAGATATTGCTCGTATTAAGACAGTACAGAGAGATATCGAGCTCCACGGCTCTAAGGCATAAGGAAAGGGAGGTTAAAATTCAATGAGCGAAAGAAACCTCAGAAAGACACGCGTTGGTATCGTAACCAGCGACAAAATGGATAAGACAGTAGTTGTATCCGTAAAAGATAGGGTTAAACATCCTC
>JAZQKN010000122.1:0-5053 GCA_045542175.1 Acutalibacteraceae bacterium
TTCGGTTTCAGGCAAATAAGCCTCAACGAATCTTTCGCCCCACTGCTGACGGATTGTAACCGACGGCGACATAACAAGCGCAGGTGCATTCTGTCTGCGGACAAGTTCAAGACCGAGAATGGTTTTACCGCTGCCGGGTGCAGCAACAATATGAATTCTTTTATCTTTCAGATGTTTTTGTGAATTATCAAGCACTGCCTGCTGATAATCGCGGAAGGTCCATTTGAATTTTATTTTACTGAAATCTTTCATAATATCACCCTGCATTTGGTTTGTATTGCTATTTTAGCACAATCGAGCGGCTCTTGCAACAAAAAAGAGCCAACACAAGGTCGGCTCTTTCGATTTAATTATCCTGCATAATAAACGTTTTCAAAAATATCGTATTCCGATTTGCCGCCGATAAGAAGCTGATAGCTTTCTTCATCGCGTTCAACGTTTATTCTGCATTCTCTGCCGTCACCAAGCTTTGCATCAACGTATGTTTCTCCGTCTGTGCGCAGAAGCGTGAATTTTGAGCCTGCTTTGACAAGCTCGGTTTTCATATCGGGAAGAATTTCAACACCGAAAGCCTCTTTTGACATGAGGACGTGCGGAAAACTCTTGTCCACCGCATAGAATTCATCGGTTGATTCGGGCATACCCGTTTCAGAATTCACGGTGTAGGTTTTAGCGGCAGAATACGTACTGAGAACGTCAAATGTTGTTTCGAGAACAAACTCCGACGGATTGTTGAAGATATATTTTGAATAATAATCATCACCGACGATTTTTCCAAAATCCGTTCTGCCCACTATTCCGCATTCTTTTATCTTGCCGCCGTTCAGGTCATAAACCAGAATATCGGTATAATCGTTAAAGCTGTGAGTTACAAGATAAACGTAGTATTTACCCTTTGAATTCACAAGATAAAACTCGGCACTTAAAGCAAAAATATCCTCAACCGTAAACTCACTGCCGTTGAGAGCAACTGTAATATCTTCATATAATTCGTCTTCGTAATCCGAAAGACCCACGTTGATTGTATCCCTTTTTCCGTCGGCAGGATTCATGTCAAACTCAACGTTTCTCCCGTCGGGAAGACCTGTGGCATAAGCTTCGGGAGCAACGGTATATTTCTTATTGAAAAGCTCGGGATATTCATCAAAATAAACCGTAGCGGTAATAACGCCTGCAGAATACGGCGCAACTTCAAACGGATTCAAATAGAAGGTAACGCCGTCATATCCGACGGTCCAGAGGTAATCCTCAACAGCGTATTCGGAAATAACCTCTTCAGGATTGCCGTATACTTCGTCTTTATATTTCTCATTGTTCATTATCTTTTCCGAAAGAATTGAAGAAAGAGATGAGATATCGTTCATAACATCGGTAACAGCAAGCTTTTTGCCCGTTGCCGTATCATAATTATACCCTTCTGCGCAGTAATTCGGGTATGCTGTACCCGCATATTCATCACTATCGACCCGAAGGCTTAAAACAACGTTATCCGCACGGCAAATAAAATAATCAAGGTAAGCAGTATACGGAATCGGCTCATCATCTGTGTCAGCGGTGAATTCAAAGCGCTCATCACACATCACGGCAAGTTCATCCGCACATTCCTCATAACGAACGGTTTCTTCTTTATTCATCGAACCGATTGCTTTCGCAAGGTTGGGATACCTCTGCTCATCCTCATCGGAGAGATAAAGCGTTTCATAATTGACTTCAGAAAGAATAAAGCCGCTTCCCTCACCCTCTCTTGAGGAATATTCATGTTTTGAATAAACAGACAGAAGCTCCACGCTGTTGTTTCCGTCGCCTGCATTGTTGTTGCTTACATTCTCTGCAGAGGCCGTTGTTTCAGTATCGGGATTTTCAGTCTTTTCCTTTGTGCACGAAGCAAAGCAAAAAATCAGAGAAAAAGCAAGAAGAATTGCTACGGTTTTCTTCATAAAAACCACCCCTCCAAATCAATTCAAAAAGATGCTGTCAATTACCCTGCGGAATATTTTTTACGCCCAGGGATTGGCACTTTCGGGCTGACGGATACCGACAAGGATAAACTGCTCCCAGAGATACCATTTACCGTCCTTAGCCTTGCGCATCTGAACGCTTCTGGGAGCGTCTGCACCGCCCGAAGTAATATAGAGAGTTGCATAGCCTTCGTTCTGATACGAATATGGACTTTCACTGACAATGATTGTATAAGGCTCTGCAGGAGTGTAATCATTCTCGGGTGTTGAGCCCTCGAAATATGAACGGGGAACGTAATCACAGTCACGGAATCTGTCTGAAATAAATGACAAATCCATACCGCTCAAAGGTCTGGGGCCTCTGAGATAATTGACCATCTGCAGTGCAAGGTCCTTATTCTGCGGATAATAGCAGAAAGCAAGAATTGTCATTGCGGCTGTGTCAAACGGAGTTGACAAAGCGGCCTGAGGCAGAGAAGTGAATTCCTCAAAAGATGAGGGTAAAGAAGAAAAAACAATTTTTTCCTTTTTATCGCCCGTTGCCGATGCATCCTTGCCGACGCCCTGTGATTCAGCGTCACTTGCGCCATTGTTTGTTGCGCTTTCCGCTTTTGTTTTGAACAGATCAAAAAGTGCCATAGATTTTCCTCCTTTAATTTAACTGAATATCAATGCTTATTTTTTATTATTCTTGGGCTTTGCTCTGCGTTCAACCTTATTATAAAGGAAATTATCTGCGCTGCCCGTAAGAACCATACTGTTGCTTCTGGTATAGACCGTAGCATTCTTTTGCTTATATACACTTGTATTTTTTGAAGCGATTGCTTTAACGATCAGGAATCCGATAAGAAGACCTGCAATAAGGCAACCGATAATTCGTCCAAAGCCTATGTTGACTGTTTTACCGCCACCGTCATATTCAGGTATTTCATCAGCTTCATCAGTTTCATCAAGTTCTTCAACCTCTTCGGTTTCGGTTACGGCATCGGTATAATCAGCATAGCCGTCATCCGTTTGGATATCGCTAAAGGAAACAACGCTTTCAATAACACCTGCCGCTGATGCATAAAAGCTGCTCAAGCCGCCGTAATAGCTGCCGTCAGCGTTATAAGCACTCCACATAAGGTCAAGCAAAGCTTCATCTAACGAAGCCGCCTCACCTGCAAGAAAGTAATCATAAGTTCCCAATGTTGTGTCATTAACAAACACCACAGCATTCTCTGCATCGGTATACGAAGCATATGCGTCCTCGGCATATTCGGCACAGGACAGTCCTTCGCAATCGCTTACGATACAGAAAATAACCGAATAGCCGTAATCTTCTTCAATAGCTGCGGCACGGTCTTCAAGCTCAGCCGTTTCGGAATCCGAAAGCAAGTAATCGGGGTCATAAACATAAGTATCGGTATAAGCCGATGCGGAAACCGCCATTGAAAGGCAAATCACAACCGCAACAATCATTGCAAAAATTTTTTTAGTCATTTCCGCACCCCCTTACAGCAACGGAATCAGCCAGGAAAGAACGTAGAGCGCCGCACCGATACCTGCGCCGAGAAGCAACGAGGCTTTTGTTACGGCTTTTTTATCTGTCGGGATATTGCCGACGAATTTACCCGTCTGTCCGTTCATTGCAAACGTATATTGCTCGCCTTCCCATTTCGTGGTGAGAATCCATACGGGATAGAGTGCGTATTTATACGTACCTGCCGCAATATCCATATCAACGTAGGTTGTATTAACCGAATTATAGCCCTTAACCGTATCTCTCAGAGCATCTGAAGCACTCTGCTTGATTCTGGCGTTGGCTCTTTTAACGCATTCATCAACCGAAACGTCATATTTATCGGCAAGATAGCCTGCAAGATATGCTACGTTGAAATCAACAGCCTGCGAAATATCAAAAGGCTCAATAGATTCCATCAGGTCGTCGGGCATCTTTGACGAGCCGTCAACGGGCACGTTATCAAAGCCGATGTTACACCTTCTGTGAACTTCATAATAGGATGTTTCCGTGTAATAAAAGTTGTTGTCAGACCATCTTTTCACTTTTGTTGCTTTGTAGCACGCAGCCGCATCCGCATCGCAGGTGAAAAGCCAATGAGGAACGTAAACACCTTTGATTTCCTCAAGTCTGTTTTCGTCAAAAAAGCCTTTGGGCACGAACTTCTTGCCCTTATAATGGTTTAAGAGAGCTTCTTTTGCAGCTTTTTTGTCAAGCTTGAACGGAATTACCAAATCAGGACGAAGTGCGCCCGAAAACTGTCCCTTCATAACGACCTGATTACCGCAGTAAGGACAGTTGGTTGCGCCCGTTGTTTTATCGGCAACGATTTCGCCGCCGCAGGACTGACAGCCGTAAACACTCATACCGCTTGTTTCATCTGCCGACCATTGGCTGCCCTGAGATTCCCAGCTTATGGAGTCGCCCTGGCCTGCATCTTCATTCTCCGACTGCTGAAATGCGTCGATATCAAATTCCGTATCACAATAGGGACATTTTAGGTGCTGTGTGCCAACGTCGAACTCAACCGAGCCGCCGCAATTGGGACACTTTTGCTGAAGAACAGTTGACAAGGTTAATCATCTCCTTTTTATTGTATTGGTTTAAATTTTCAAAGAATTCAGAGAAAAAGTCTTTTTTCGCAGGTTCATAATGTGAGCTGATAACACAGCGTTCATCCGGTTTGGGGTATGTCCAACCGATAACACCGTATTCACTGCATTTGAATCTTATCTTCTCCAATGCGTCGGCATCAGCCTGATTGCTGAAGGATAATCCGTCGCTCCGATTTCAATACTTATCTCACGCTGTCAAAAATCTCATAGAAGTTTGAGATAAACGTTGTTGCAGCACCCTTACCGTAAGAAATAAGGCACCATGTATCGCTGTCATAGGCAGCTCTTTCTTCGTTATACTGAATGCCTGCAAGACAATAATTCGCAGGGTTTGCAACATAGCCTGCGGCATCGTTCATAAGGTCCATAACGATAATATCTTCACCCGTATACTCTCTTACGGGATCAAGTTTAAAGCCTTCTGCGCCCTTACCGCCGAAAACAAGCTCGCCGAAGGTTTCGCCGGGGCTCATATAGAC
>JAZQKN010000123.1:0-2420 GCA_045542175.1 Acutalibacteraceae bacterium
GATATTCTCGGCGGCAATATTTACAGACAAAACATCGGTGAAATACTGGAATCATATTCCCCTGACTGAAAGGAGAAAATTATGCTCTTCAATGAAACAAAATTATCGGGTATTACGCTAAAAAACAGAATTATCCGAAGCGCAACTCATGACGGCCTCGCCGATGAAAAAGAGCCGACCCGCTGCCTCTACGGCAAGGTTAAATAACTTTGATAAACCAAAAGCAGGGAGCAACCGCTCCCTGCTTTTAATCATTTTTTGGTCAACTTAAAATAATCCGATGGTGTCATATTATAAAACCTTTTAAACACCGTTACAAAATATGCCTGTGAAGAAAAGCCGACTTCAATGCATATTTCTTTTGATGATACTCCGTTAAGAAGTAAGTTTTTAGCTTTTTCAAGTTTTTGCCTCAGTATATATGAGCTGAGGTTTTCTCCGATTTCCCTTTTAAAAATCTGTGACAGATAATCCGGGGAAATTCCGCAATATCTTGCAACGGCAGAAACGCTTATTTTTTTGCAAAGGTTTTCATTTATATATTTGATGCAGTTTCTTATATGCGGAGAAAACTCAGGCTGCTTCTTGTTCTTTTTCACATCTTGTGTCAGTTTTAATATTTCAATACCGAGACACATAAATATTTCATTTTTGTCCGTAAGCGAATCAATTGTTTTAATAACTCTATCCGAAAATTCATAGGCTTTGCTTTCGTTAAGTCCGCCTTGTATTGCATATCGGGTTGCAAGGGTTATTGCGCTGACTGCCATATATTTATGCTGCATCAGTTCATTGTCAGACATTTTGCCCATAACAATGAGAGAATCAAGATTTTTAATCTGCATCATAAGTGAATCAATATCACCTTGCTGAACACAGGAAAACAATCGGATTTCTGCGCTGTAAGGCGTGTGTTTTTCAAGAGTGTTTTTCTCTATCGTCTTGACGGTTACGAGTTCGCTGATATTCATTGAATCACATCTTTTCTTTCAGCTTTTTCATTTCTTTTTTCAGACGTGCATTATTCAGATCTTCCCACAACGGCATAATTAAACCGCCTTTAAGCCTCATTGCTGCTTCGTGCATTGAAGCGTAATAAGCCACTCTGAAATCCGCATATTCCGATAATTTGCATTTCTGCCTGTACGTTTCATACAAACCGTAGGCATCGCCCCACATATTGCGAAGCTGGAACAAATCATATTCTCTGTCTGCCCAAATGCTGCCGCAGGGGTCGATAAAAGCCGTGAGTTCCAAAGTTTTTGGGTCAGCCATTATGTTCATTATATTAAGGTCTGCGTGAATAAGTACAGGCTTTGTGCTTTCTTCGGGCAAGTTGTTGAAAATATCGGTTGCTTCTATAAGGAGTTGTAACTTTTTCTTGCTGAACTTTCCGTTGCTTGATAATTCTTTCAATGCAGCGAGCCAAGGTTCCTGCTTTTCTTTTTTGTAGTATTCATACCAACTATCATAAACAGGATTTCCTAAAAAACCAAACTTGTCGTTTGTTACGCTATGCCATTCAAGCATTCCTGAAACAACGTCATCAGCAAATTTCTGTTTCTGACTCTTGTTTTTTAACAAGAATATCGGATTTAATACATTCTGTCCAGGGCAAAAGCTCATAGCTAAAATTGCTGTGTTTTCATCCTCATAAGTAAAAAGAACCTCGGGCATCTTTACGCTTGTATTTGCAGACAGAAGTTTAAGCTGTTCCGCTTCTTCGTATTGTGAACCCTGTACCCGATAAGCTTTTACAGCAATAGTTCTTCTGTCGGAAAGCACAGCCTTATAAACTCTTCCAAAACTACCGCCACCAATAAACTTAAACTTATCGGCACTCTTACCCAGTTCTTTTGAAATAATCTCCGGTAAAATGGGTAATAAGTGTTTATCGCTATTGTCAAGAATTTTCATTTTTATCCTCCAATATCCTCCGCTTTACAAGTTTATAAGCTTGTTTACTTTCGGGCAGAAAAGAAAACAACTGAAAACAATGGCACATACCTTCAAATTTATGAAGCTCGGCATCAACGCCAACGGTTTTCATTTTTTTATAAACTCTGTCATTATCGCTTTCATCAAGTTCTGCGGTACCGCATATAAGAGTGACTTTCGGAAAATTTTCAAAGTTGCCGAACAACGGTGAAATATACGGGTCGGTTCTGTCAACGTTCAGAACATACTTTGATATTCTTCTGAGCAAGTGAAGATTATCTTCAATCTTTTTATGCTTTGCTATTCCGTAAAACGGGTCAGTGTATGCGTTTGTGATTCTTGAATCACCGCTTGATGTTGCATCCGCCCACAGAGAAAAGCATACAATGTGATTCGGCATTGGATAGCCGTTATCACGTAGCCACAAAGATGATGTCATTGCAAGGGTTGCACCTGCGCTGTCGCCGATAAAAACAATATCG
>JAZQKN010000124.1:0-20448 GCA_045542175.1 Acutalibacteraceae bacterium
CATAGCCTGTCCCACGGGAAGGCCTGCACCGATAGCCGCAGCCATAGGCTCCTCAATAAGGCTGACATATTTTGCGCCCGCCTCAATTGCTACGTCGTGAACGTTTCTTCTTTCAACCTCAGTAACGCCCGAGGGAATGCAGATAACCACTCTCGCCTTTGCAAGATAGGAGCCGCCCATTGCCTTATGAATAAACTTTTTAAGCATTTCGCAGGTAACATCAAAGTCAGCGATAACACCGTCCTTCAAAGGACGCATGGCTGTGATTGAGCCGGGTGTTCTGCCGATCATTTCCTTGGCTTCCATACCAACGGCAACAACTTTGGGAGGGTTGCTTTTCTGGTCAACCGCAACAACGGAAGGCTCACGGATTACAATTCCCTTGCCTTTTGCAAAAACAAGAGTGTTGGCGGTACCAAGGTCAATGCCTATATCCTGTGTAAATAACATTTTATTTTCCTCCTGAATTCAAAATCAGATAAAGTCAACTGTGCTGAGAATTGCGGTGATGTCGTCTATATCGCCCGACATATCTCTCTTACCTGTAATCATTGTTGAGTAAACAATTCCGTTATTCTCAAAAAGAATGAATCCGAGGAAGATGTTTTTGTCTGCTGTATAGGCATAGGTAAGAACTGCATCTTTACCGTCAACCTTGAAAGTATCGCTGCCTCTCTTAACTTCTTTTTCCTGCTTCATAAGAAGCTCGGTCATTGCGTCGTTCTGGGTTCTGACCTCTTCAAAACTGTGCTCTTTATCTGCAATAATCTTGATCTGGTCGTCTGTGCCGTCCTTTTTGATAACAAGGTCGTCGTTGCTTACGGTGTTGCTCCAGCCCTTGGGAATGGTGAGAGCGTAATCGGGCATTTCGATTCTGTCGCCGATAATAACCGCACTGTCAACAATAACTTTTTCGGTAAGGATTTCGCCGTCTTCTTTAACTACGTTACCCTTATTATCGGTAACAACAACAATGAGGTTACCTGCTTCGTCACGGATTGCTCCGCCGTCTTCTTTTGTTACTGCCGCAACATAGTCGCCGTCGCCGTTTGTAACAACAGCCGCAACCTTATCCGCCTTCTTTTTGCATCCTGCAAAGCAGAAAAGAACGGTGAGAGTAACCAATACAATTGCAATAATCTTTTTCATAACAGATTTCCTTTCGTTGAACAAGGCTGTTCGGTTTATCAGCCGTTGAGAGCCTTGAATGCTTCTTTATTGTTTTTGTAAAGAGTTTTATAAACCTCATAGTTGCGGTCATAAATCTCTTTGTTTGCTGAGTTGGGTCTGAAGGTCTTTTTGGCGGGAATAAGCTTTTTGGCGTTTGAAACGCTGTCAAGCATTCCGAGACCAACCGCCATAATTACAGCCGCACCGACTGCACCTACGTTCTGGGGACTGTCAACGGTTTCAACCGTTCTGCCCGTAACGTCTGCAAGAATCTGACAGGTTACGTCCGAAAGAGCGCCGCCGCCTACGAAGCGGAGAGTTTCTGACGTTTTGATTTTCTTATCCTGTGTTTCGATGAACCAGCGAAGATGCATACAAACACCCTCAAGCACGGCTCTGATAAGCTCGGTTTTGCCTGTGTCGAGGCTTACGTTGAAGAACATTCCCCTTGCGTTGGGGTCTTCAAACGGACAGCGGTTGCCGTGAAGCCACGGAGTGAAGATTACTCCGCCGCTGCCTGCGGGGATTTCGTCAACAACCTCTGAAAGATAATCGTAAAGGCTGGTGTAAACGGTTTCGGTTGATTCCGCAACGTTTGTTTTGTGAAGGAAGATGCCGATTTCGTCAAGAGCAAGATGGTCTTTAACCCATTCAAGGCATTTGCCCGCGGTTTCAAGCTCTGCAAAATAGTTAAACTTGCCTTTCTGTGCGCCGACAATAGCCGCAATCATTGCCGAAGCGTCAACAACGCTCTTGTCAACAACGGTTGAAACCCAGCCTGAAGTGCCTGAATAAACGTGGGTATCGCCCATTTCAACACTGCCCGCGCCTACGCCGATAAGCGAAGCGTCGCCGCCGCCGCCGAATACGGCTGTGCCCTCTTTGAGACCGAGCTCTGCGGCAGCCTTTGCGGTAAGTCCGCCCGCTTTGTCCGTACAGTCGATAATCTCGGCAAGATGGTCGGGGTTAACACCGAGAAGCTTGCAGATTGTGGGGCTCCAGCATTCGTGACCTTTGCGGATATCGTAAAGCAGAGTGCCGAAGGCGGAGTCTCTTGTCATAACAAACTTGCCCGTCATTCTGCTGATTATGTATTCCTTAACGTCAAGCCACTTGTGAACTCTCTTGAAGTTTTCGGGCTCGTTTTCCTTAACCCAGTTGTATTTCCATACGGGGTCTTTAACGCTTGCCGAAACAGCGCCCGTGATAATAAGCGAAGGAATAAGCTTGACAACGTTTGCACCCGCAATCTGAACACCGTTTGCAATGCCGTCCTTAATCTGCTTCTTTGCGCGCTGGTCCATATAGCTGAATGCTCTGTGGACGGGCTTGCCTTCTTTATCAACAAGCACAAGGCCCTGCATCTGCGAGCAGAAGGAGATACCTTCAACCAAAGCGGGGTCAACGTCGCAGTTTTCAAAAATTGTTTTTGTTGTTGAGCAGATTGCAGCCCACCATTCGTCGGGGTCCTGCTCTGCACCGCCGTCGGGCAGGATATAAAGCTTATATCCTTCCATTGCGGCACTGACAAGCTTTATTGTTTCTTCAATTTCAAAAAGACAGCTCTTAACACCTGTTGTTCCTATATCATAGGAAATAACGTACTTCTTGCTCATATTTTCCTCCTTGAAACCGTTAATATTATTCAACCTCGGGGATTTTGCAAACGTCAACCCATTCTGCCGCCTGTGAGCTTTCGAAAAGCTCGTCACAGGTGAGCTTCACGGCGCTTCCCGCACTGCCCGCAGCAGGGAAAACCGTTTCAAACCTTTTCATTGATTCATCAAGGTAAACGGTAACTCCTTCCTTGACCGCAAACGGACAAACTCCGCCTACGGGGTGGCCGACAAGCTCAATCGCTTCCTGAGCCGAAAGCATTTTTGCTTTGACTCCGAATTTATCTTTGTATTTGCGGTTATCGATTTTTGCATCGCCCGCCGCAACAACAAGGATTACTCCGTCAGAAGCTTTGAATGAGAGAGTTTTTGCAATTCTTGCGGGAATAACGCCCACAACGGCAGCCGCAAGCTCAACCGTTGCCGTAGACTCGGTGAATTCCGTGATTCTGTCGGCATAGCCGAATTTTTCAAGGTATTCTCTTACCGCCTGTACTGACACAGCATCATCCCCTTCTGAGGGCATTTTTTCACCCTATTACCCTATTATGATGTTATTATAATTAATTCTTTAAAGAATTACAAGAGGATATTTTATTTTTTATGTAAAAAGTGTGTGAATAAAAATACACGGCACACCTTGACAAAGAGGCGCAACATTATTAAAATTTTTTGTACAGACCCGGAAGGAGTGTTTTTATGGTTAAAAAGATGCTTGAAGCTCTCAATCTGCCTTCTCCGCTTGAAATCGGCGGCAAAAAGGTGCAGACTGCAGAGGATTGGGAAAAAATCAGACCCGAAATTCTTAAAATTATGCTCGAAAACGAATACGGATATCTGCCCGAAAAACCCGAAAAGGTTTCTTTCAATATTGTTGAGTCGGATTTCCGCTTCTGTGCGGGTAAGGTTATGTATTATAAAGTTGAAATTACCTGCTCGGTTTACGGCGGAGAATTCACCTTCCCCGTAACCTACGTTGTGCCGAAAAAAGGCGATAAATTCAAAACTTTCGTTATGGTGAATTTCCGCCCCGACGTGCCCGATAAATATCTGCCCAGCGAAGAAATTGCCGATAACGGTTTCGCCTGTGCTTCGTTTTATTATCAAGACGTAACAAGCGACGACGGCGACTTTTCAAACGGGCTTGCAGGCTTGATATATAAGGATTCCGGGCGCTCACAGTATTCTCCCGGAAAGATTGCAATGTGGGCGTGGGCGGCAATGAGAGTTATGGATTTTCTGCAGACACGTGACGAGGTTGACAAGGAAAATATCTGCGTTGCAGGCCATTCAAGACTCGGTAAAACCGCGCTTCTGACTTCCGCTTGTGACGAAAGATTCGCCTTCGTTCATTCCAACTGTGCGGGCTGCAGCGGTGACGCTCTGAACAGGGGAAAGACCGACGGAAACGAGTTCGTCGGAGACATTATTGACAGGTTTGACTACTGGTTCTGTGAAAATTACAAAAAATATCACGGCAAGGATGACGAAACACCCTTTGACCAGCATTTTCTGCTTGCCCTGACCGCTCCGAGAAAGCTGCATATCGCCGCCGCTCAGGAGGATATCTGGGCGGGACCGAATCTTCAGTTTTTAAGCTGTGCCGCCGCTTCGCAGGTGTGGAAGCTTTACGGCAAGAGGGGATTCGTTTATACCGATGACGATTATCTTAAAGTGAAGTATCTCAATGAGGGTGATATTGGCTTCTGTTTCCGCGAAAACAGACATTATTTTGCCCGTGACGATTGGCACGGACTGTTTGATTTTATGAATAAATGATAAAAGACGGAGAACGAAAATCGTTCTCCGTCTTTTATCGGATGGCTCTGACATTGTTGCTCACTAATGCAGATACAACTTTAGTATAGACTAATTCTTTCCAAAGGTCAATAGAAATTTCAAAAATTTTATGCCGCGGGTACGGTTGCGGGAGCCGTTGACGGTGTCGTTGCAGCCGTAGGGGGAGTTGCTGTTGTGGCAGGGGGAGTGTATTTTTCGATAAACGAAGAATTTACCCAGCCTTCGTAGATACCGTACTTGACGTAAGCCCAACCCGAAACTGCTTTTGACACTTCAACAACCGTTCCGTTGGGAATTTTTGCAACGATAACCGAATCGGTGTTTGTTTCTCTTCTTATGTTGAGAACACTGCCCGAAGTTTTAACGATATATGTACCCATTGATACGGGAAGCTCGGCGGCTTCCTGAGTCGGAGCGGCGGTTGTCAGGGTGCCGTTATCGGCTTTTTCGCTGAGGGTTATCATACCCCATTTTCCGTCTTTACAGGCGAAATATTTGCCGCCTTTTCCCTGAAGAATTGCGTCGAAAACAAAGCTTACAACCGTTTCGCCCTTTGTGTTTACGATGCCGAATTTTTCGCCTTTTTTAACGGGAACAAAGCCGTTTTTAAACGAAAATGCGGTGTCTTTTTCTTCTTCATTAACGCTTTTTACGCTTTCATATACAAACGGAATCACGTTCACTCCGTCGGTGTTGATATAGCCCCATTTACCGTCCTTGCAAACTGCGGCAAGACCCTCGCTGAAATCCTCTGCGCCGTTGTAAATCAAAGCAATATCAAGGAAAAGATACTCGTTGACATAGCCCCATTTTGCGTCTTCGGATATGCCGTTTGCAACGGGATAATATCCCTTTGCAAGCTTCACTTCTTCACGTTTAACCTGTACGGCGCTGACGTTTTTGCCGCTCCAGTAAAGGTAATCGGCATCAGTGCTCCAGACAGGAATTTTTTCGGGTTTCTGCGCTTCGTTGAACTGTCTTGACGTCAGTTTTCCCGTTTCTTTGTCAACGATAAGAGGGTAATCCGAAACAGGGGAGTCGGAAACAAAAATTTCTTCTCTCCATTCGGTTGAGCAGATATAAAAATCATCGTGCTCCGCTTTTTCGGTAACCTTGCCGTCAAGGGTCATAAGACCTTTCTTGCCGTTCTTTTCTTCGGTGAAAACAATGAATCTTTCACCAAGGATTTTTGCACCGTAAACGTTTTCGAAGCCCTCGGTGCTCCAGGTACACTTGCCGAAAGATTCGGGTTTTTCTTTATCGCCCGCAAAGTGGCGTACAATGAAGAAAACGGCAACGGCAATTATTACCGCAAGCACAGCGCAAAGAACAATTATGGGCGCTTTCTGCACTCTGGGTTTTCTTCTGTACTGAAAGTTGTTGTATTCCAATCTATACACCTCTTTATTATCAGAAATTATTCCGAACAGGAAATATTATCCTCATTTTAATGAATTATATCACATCTTGCAAAAAAGAGCAATTACAAAACAGTGACAAAACGGTTACTTTTTGTATAAATATTCCGTTTTTCGGCAAAAGTCGGGCTTCCTTACGCCAAGAAATTCGCAAAGTTACTTGACTAAATAAGTTTTTAGTTATATATTATATACGTATACTATTCAAGGAGGAATACAAAAATGAAAGTGTTTATGATCGGCGGCACAGGTCTTCTCGGCTGCGAAGCTGCCAGAATATTCATTGAAAGAGGCCATCAGGTTAAGAGTGTTGCTCTTCCCCCTCTTCCCGAAGGCGCTCCCATCCCCGAAGAAATGGAAATCGAACTCTGCAACATCTATGAAAAGACAGATGACGAAATCAAGGCTATTATGTCAGGCTGTGACTGCTTTGTTTTTGCTGCAGGCATTGATGAAAGAGTTGAATTCCCCGCACCCGTTTACGATGCTTACTACAAGTATAACATCGCTCCTCTCAAGAGAATTCTTCCCCTTTGTAAAGAAATCGGTATGAAGAATGCAGTTATCCTCGGCTCATACTTTGCTTACCTTGCAAAGCAGCGTCCCGATATGGAACTCACAAAGCTTCATCCCTACATCAGAAGCCGTATCGATCAGGAAGAAGTTGCTTTCTCATTTGCTGACGAAAACTTCGACGTTTCAGTTCTTGAGCTTCCTTACATTTTCGGCACTCAGCCCGGCAGAAAGCCCGTTTGGGTTATCCTCATTGAACAGATCAAGATGATGGATAAGCTTCCCTGCACAATGTATCCCGGCGGCGGCACAGCAATGCTCACAGTTCGTCAGGTTGGCGAAGTTATCGTTGGCGCTGCTGAAAAATCAAAAGGTGCAACAGCATGGCCCATCAGCATGTACAACATGACATGGAAAGAATTCCTTAAAATCGTTTATGCCGCAAGAGGTATGGGCGAAAACAGAAAGATCATCAGCGTTCCCCCTTGGATGATGCGTATGGGTCTCGGCAAGGTTAAGAAGGAATATGCCGAAAAGGGCATTGAAAGCGGTATTGACGTTGACGGACTTGCAGATATTATGGCTCTTAATCTCTTCATTGACAGAAAGTACAGTGAAGAACTCGGTGCAACCGAAGACGATATTAAGGCAGCCATCACAGATTCAATCAAGGTTAGCCAGGCTTCCTATGACGGAACAGTTAAGCTCCTTGAAATGAAAGGCGAATAATTAAATTTTCCGGGAGCTGTTTTAATAACAGCTCCCTTGTTGTGTTTTTTATCAGTTTATTACGGACCCCGCAGAAAATTATCAAAAAGAAAAATAACCCATTTTAACTCGAAAATTACGGCGCAAAGCCTAAAAATATATATTTCAGAAATTTCAGAAAAACAGGTGATTCCTTTGTCACAGAAAAAAGATTTAAGAAACGTTGCCATCATCGCTCACGTTGACCACGGCAAAACAACTCTTGTTGACGAAATGCTCAAGCAGAGCGGCACTTTCCGCGATAACGAGCAGGTAGCCGACAGAGTTATGGACTCCAACGACCTTGAGCGCGAAAGAGGCATCACAATTCTTTCAAAAAACACTTCAATTCACTATAAAAGCACCAAAATCAACATAGTTGACACTCCCGGTCACGCCGATTTCGGCGGCGAGGTTGAGCGTATTCTTCTTATGGTTGACGGCGTGCTTCTGCTTGTTGACGCATTCGAAGGCTGTATGCCTCAGACAAGATTCGTTCTCAAAAAGGCTCTCGGTCTTAAAAAGAAGGTTCTTGTTGTTATCAACAAGGTTGACCGTCCCAACGCAAGACCCTATGAGGTTATCGATGAGGTTCTTGACCTTTTCATCGACCTTGGCGCGGACGAAGACCAGCTTGAATTTCCCGTTATCTATGCCAGCGGCAGAGACGGCTATGCAAGCACCGACCCCAACGTAAGAAGCGGCGATATGCAGCCTCTTTTTGAAGCTATACTTGAAAACATCGACGCTCCCGAGGGCGACCCCGACGAGCCTCTTCAGGTGCTTTTCTCAAGCCTTGACTACGACGATTACGTTGGCAGAATCGGTGTTGGCAGAGTTGAGAGGGGACGCATCAAAAAGAATCAGCAGGTTACTCTCTGCAAGGATGACGGAAGCCGTCAGAACGTAAAGATTTCAAGACTTTATCAGTTTGAGGGTCTTACAAGAGTTGAATGCGAAGAAGCCGAAGCGGGCGATATCGTATGCGTTTCGGGCATTGAAGGCATCAACATCGGCGAAACCGCCTGTGACCCCGAAAACGTTGAGGCTCTTCCCTTTATCAAGATTGACGAGCCCACAATTTCAATGAATTTCATCGTTAACGACAGCCCCTTTGCAGGCAAAGAGGGTAAATTCGTTACCTCAAGAAACGTTCGTGACAGACTCTTCAAAGAGGTTGAAACAAACGTAAGTATGAGAGTTGAAGAAACCGAAAGCACCGATACCTTCAAGGTTTCGGGCAGAGGCGAGCTTCACCTTTCAATCCTTATCGAAACAATGCGCCGTCAGGGCTATGAATTCCAGGTTTCACGCCCGAAGGTTATCTTCAAAGAGAAAGACGGCGAGCTTCTTGAGCCTATGGAGCTTCTTATTGTTGAAGTTCCCGAGCAGTACGTGGGTGCGGTTATTGAAAAGCTCGGCTCACGCAAGGGCGAGCTTGAAAATATGGGCACTCGCGAAGGCGGCTCAACTCACCTTGAATTCAAAATTCCTTCAAGAGGTCTTATCGGCTACCGCGCCGAATTCCTCACCGATACAAACGGCAACGGTATTATGAATCAGCTCTTCGACGGCTACGCTCCCTATAAGGGCGATATCCAGACCCGCGAAAGAGGCTCAATCGTTGTTCACGAAACAGGCGTCAGCACCGCTTACGGTCTTTTCAACACTCAGGACAGAGGCCGTCTGTTTATTCCCGCAGGCGTTGACGTTTACGAGGGTATGATTGTAGGCGAATGTGCCAAAAATGAAGATATAGTATGTAACGTGTGCAAAACAAAGCACCTTACAAACACCCGTGCTTCAGGCTCCGACGATGCTCTGCGCCTTGTACCGCACAGCGTACTCAGCCTTGAACAGTGTATGGAATTCATCAAAGACGACGAGCTGCTTGAAGTTACACCCACTTCGCTTCGTCTCCGCAAACGCATTCTTTCAAAAGAACTGCGTATGAAACAGCAATTCAGAAAGAAATGATCAAATGAGCTTTAATGAGAAAACAGCCGTCGCTCTCGGTACTTTCGACGGTCTTCACAAAGGTCATATATCGGTTATCACCTGCGCTCTTTCCTATAAAGAGCGTGGGTTTATTCCGCTTGTGATGCTCTTTGATTCTCATCCGCTCCTTTCTTTGACAGGCAACGCTCCCGCCGAAATTCTGCAAAACGGACTCCGCAGCGAAATTATTGAAAACTGCGGTGCACAGAGCGTTACCGTTTCTTTTGACGAAATAAAAAATCTCTCTTGCCGCGAGTTTTTTGAAGAAATCATCATAAAAAAGCTCAATGCGGGCGCCGTCTGCTGCGGCGGTAACTACAGATTCGGCAAAGGAGGGGAGGGCGGCTGCAAAGAATTGCAGGCTCTTTGCAACGAGTTTTCCGTTGAGCTTACCGTCAGCCCCGAAATCTGTTTCGGCTCCTCACCCGTCAGCTCAACCCGAATCCGCAAAGCGATTGAAAACGGCGATATTCCCCTTGCAAACGCTATGCTCGGCAGAGAATTCCGCTATAAATATGAGGTTGTGAGCGGAGATAAGCGTGGCAGACTTATGGGAGCTCCGACAATAAACCAGCATTTCGGCGAAAACTTCGTTGTGCCCAAAAAGGGTGTTTACGCTTCCGTAACCGTTGTTGACGGCAAGGAATATTCCTCCGTTACCAATATCGGTATGCGCCCGTCGTTTGAAAACACCGATTTGCGAAGCGAAACCTGTATACTCGGCTTCAGCGGTGACCTTTACGGTGAATTCATCGAGGTGCGTCTGCTGAAATATCTCCGCGGAGAAATAAAATTTGATTCTATGGAGGCTCTCGGCGAGCAAATCCGCAAGGATGCCGAAGCTTCATTAAAAATAAGGGGTGAAAGCGGCAATGTATGAAAACTGGGAACAGCTTAAAAACGACTGCCTGAAATGCGAAAAATGCGAGCTTTGCAAAACCCGCACCAATCTTGTTTTCGGTGTAGGTAACGAAAATGCAGAAGTTCTTTTCGTAGGCGAGGGACCCGGCGAAAACGAGGATTTACAGGGCGAGCCTTTTGTAGGCAGAAGCGGCAAGCTGCTTGATAAGCTTCTTGATGCGGTTGAGCTTGACCGCAGAAAAAACATATATATCGCAAACATCGTAAAATGCCGTCCGCCCAAAAACAGAGACCCTCTGCCCGAAGAGCAGGATATCTGCATTGAGTGGCTGCGTGAGCAGACAAGACTTATCAGACCTAAAATCATTGTTTGTCTCGGCAGAATTGCGGCGCAGAAATTAATCTCAAAAGATTTTATGGTCACAAAGCAGCACGGTCAGTTTATCGAAAAAGGCGGTATGCTCTTTATGGGCACCTTCCATCCCGCCGCACTTCTTCGCAACCCCAACCAGAAACCTGACGCTCTTGAAGATTTTCTTGCACTGCGCAACAAAATCAAGGAAATCTGCGACCATACTTATTGATAAAACCGCCTCTCCTTTCCAGCCGATTGCGTGAGTTGAATTTAACTGCGCATCGTTTTGAAAATTTCCATTGGCTGTAAACGGGAATTCGGTTTATTATTCTGATTTGGCATTATAAATGCCTGATTTTTGACTTTATTATTCTTTGGTGGAATTATGGAATATATTTCTGACAATTTTGACGTTGCGGTTATCGGCGCAGGCCACGCAGGCATCGAAGCCGGTCTTGCGGCGGCAAGGCTCGGCTGCAAAACCGCAGTTTTCACAATTAACCTCGACTGGGTCGGCAATATGCCGTGTAACCCGTCAATCGGCGGCACTTCCAAGGGTCACCTCGTAAAAGAGATTGACGCCCTCGGAGGTGAAATGGGTATTGCCGCAGACCGCAATACCCTGCAAATCCGTATGCTCAATCTCGGCAAGGGTCCCGCCGTACACAGTCTGCGCGCTCAGATTGACCGCCGCACCTATTGCGACTATATGAAATCGGTTTTGGAAAAAACTGGCAATTTGTATTTGCGTCAGGCCGAAATCATCGACCTTCGCCGCGACGGTGACGAATGGATTCTCAAAACCCGCCTTGAAGCTCTCCACAGAGCAAAAGCGGTTATTATCGCAACGGGAACTTTCCTCGGCGGCAGAGTTTATATCGGCGACGTTTCGTACGAAAGCGGACCCGACGGTGTTTTTGCCGCAACCGAGCTTTCCAAAGCCCTCAACCGTCTTGGCGTTGCAACCCGCCGTTTCAAAACAGGCACTCCGCCCAGAGTCAACAGAAGAAGCGTTGATATTGCTTCGCTTGAGCCTCAGTACGGCGACGAGCGTATCGTTAAGTTTTCGTTCATCGACGATGAGGAAATCCGCAACACCGAGCCTTGCTATATCACTTATACCAACGCCGAAACAAAACAGGTTATTCTTAATAATCTTCACCGCTCACCGCTCTATTCGGGCAAAATCGACGGTGTCGGACCCCGTTACTGTCCGAGCATTGAAGATAAAATCGTCAGATTTTCAGAAAAAGAACGCCACCAGATATTCGTTGAGCCCTGCGGTGCAAACACCGACGAAATGTATTTACAGGGACTTTCGTCTTCGTTACCCGAAGATATTCAGCTTAAAATCGTTCACAGCATACCCGGTCTTGAAAATGCAGAGTTCTTAAGAACGGCTTATGCGATTGAATATGACTGCGTTGACCCGCTTTCGCTCAAACAGACTCTTGAATTCAAGAATTTCAGCGGTCTTTACGGTGCGGGGCAGTTCAACGGCTCAAGCGGTTACGAAGAAGCCGCTGCACAGGGTCTTGTTGCGGGCGTTAATGCCGCGCTTAAAATTCAGGGCAAAGAACCGATGATTCTTGACCGCACAACCTCTTACATCGGCACTCTGATTGACGACCTTGTTACAAAGGGCTGCTCTGACCCTTACAGAATGATGACCTCACGATCCGAATACCGCCTTGTTTTGAGGCAGGATAACGCGGACCGCCGCCTGACGGAAATCGGCTATAAGGCAGGTCTTGTTACACAGGAGCGTTATGACAGATTCCTTAAAAAGCTTGAACTTATTGAACAGGAGCACGAAAGAATCAGAAATCTTTCCATTCCCAAAACACCCGAAATCGACGCAATGCTTGTTTCACGTGAAACATCTGCGCTTGAAAAGGGAGTTAAAATGATTGAGCTTCTGCGCAGACCGCAGATAAACTACGAGGCTCTTGCTCCGTTTGACAAAGAAAGACCCGACTTGCCCTACGAAGTTTTTGAGCAGGTTGAAATTGATATAAAATACGAAGGCTATATCAAACGCCAGCAGCAACAGATAAACGAACTCAAAAGACTTGAGGTTAAACGTCTGCCCGCTGACCTTGATTATCCGTCAATTACAGGTCTGCGACTTGAAGCCATTGAAAAACTTACGAAAATCCGACCCGAAACAGTCGGTCAGGCTTCAAGAATTTCGGGCGTTTCACCCGCAGATATCTCGGTTTTACTTATTTACCTTGAGAGGAACGGTATTAATTAATGTTAATTAATAAGGATTTATTAAAAGAAAACGCCGCTTCGCTCGGCATTGAGCTTGACGATGAAGCTGTTGCAAGGTTTGACCGCCTTGCTGAGCTTTTGATTGAGCAGAATAAGACTATGAATCTTACCGCAATTACCGACCCCGACGAGGTGGTTATAAAGCATTTTGCGGACAGCGTTTCGCTTTTCAAAGCCGTTAACCCCGATAACGGAGCAAAAATCCTTGACCTCGGCACGGGTGCGGGCTTTCCGGGTATACCTTTATTAATAACAAGACCCGATATAAATCTTACTATGGTTGACAGCACCGCAAAGAAGCTTCGCTACGTTGCGCAGACAGTTGAAACTCTCGGTCTCGAAGCCGAAACGCTTCACGCAAGAGCTGAAGAAGCGGGCAAAGACCCCGAATACAGGGAGCAGTACGATATTGTGTGCTCAAGAGCGGTTGCCGCTCTGAACGTTCTCAGCGAATACTGTCTGCCGTTTGTTAAGGTCGGCGGAGTTTTCGTTGCAATGAAGAGCGCAAAGGCAGAGGAAGAAATTGCCGACGCAAAGAAAGCTCTCGGTATTTTAGGCGGCAAAATCATCGATAAAATAACCTTTACGCTTTCCGACGGCGGCGAAAGAACTCTGATTGTGATAAAAAAGATTTCGCAAACTTCGCCCAAATACCCCAGAGTTTCCGCTCAGATTGCCAAAAAACCTCTTTAATTTCATAATCAACTGTCGTTTTTCCGCCTTTTATGGCGATTGAATTTAATGGACAAACCCCTCAATCGGTGCTATGATTTAGTCAACAAATCCGATTGGGGGGATTATTTTTTGAAATCAGGCAAATACAAAATCGGTGGTCAGATAATTCTTCTGCCGCAGGAGGATATATATCCGAATCCGAATCAGCCGAGAATACGGTTTGATTTTGATGAGCTTGAGGGCCTTGCGCAGAGCATAAGGCAAAACGGAATAATCCAGCCCATAGCCGTAAGAATAAATCAACAGGGGAAGTACGAGCTGATTTCAGGCGAAAGACGTCTGCGTGCTTCAAGGCTTGTTGGTATGACCCGAATCCCTTGCATCATAATGGATGCCGACGACGGAAAGTCAGCTCTGTTTGCTCTTATTGAGAATATGCAACGAAGCGACCTCGGTTTCTTTGAGGAAGCCTGTGCCATAGAAAAGCTGATTGTTGAATACGGAATGAGCCGTGAAGACGTTTGCCAAAAGCTCGGAAAAGCCGCTCCCACAATCTCAAACAAGCTTCGGCTTCTGAGGTTGCCCGAAGAAATCCGCCACAGAATCATAAGCGAAAACCTCACCGAGCGCCACGCAAGGGAAATGCTCAGGCTCACGTCTCTCAGTCAGATGGAGCGTGCAATTTCGATTATCGCTGAAAAACGGCTCAACGTTGCCGAAAGCGAAAAACTGATTTCGCAGATTCTGCTTAACGATTCACGCAAAAGGCAACCGCCCGTGAAGCTTTTCAAGGACGTACGCATTTTTGTAAACACCCTCAACCACGCCGTTGACACTATGAGAAGAGCGGGCATTGAAGCCGATTCGGCAAAAAGCGAAACCGATGAATACATTGAATATATAGTACGGATTCCTAAAAACAAAAGCTGTGTTATAAAAGCGAAGAAGAATTCAGCATAAATTTTGAGTTCCACCATTTACCATATCTTTCTCTTTCACACCCACATCCACAAGCGGAAAAGGCAGGTCTGATGACCTGTCTTTTCTGCTTTTCCTTTTTCGACAGCCATTTTTTCCGTTGTTTCACGTGAAACACTAAAAATTTCAAAAATATGTTCCATTTTTGCGTTGCGTATGGTATAATTGGGTCAATGTGTGCAGATTCCGACGGGCGATTCGCAAATCGCCCCTACAATATTAAACCATTGGAGAGATTATTTTGGGTAAAACCGTTGCAATAGTTAACCAGAAAGGCGGCGTGGGCAAAACCACCTCCGCCGTTAACCTTACCGCCGCTCTCGGCAGCAAGGGATATAAAGTTCTTCTTGTTGATATTGACCCTCAGGGCAACTCAACAAGCGGTCTCGGAATCAACAAGCGAGGCCTCGATTATTCATCATATAACGTTATGATAGGCGGATGCGACGCGGCAAAGGCCGTTGTTGAAACCCCTTATAATAACGTATTCGTTATGCCTTCAAGCATGGACCTTGCAGGTGCAGAGCTTGAAATGGTTGAAATTCAGAAGCGTGAATCAAGGCTGAAGAATGCTCTTGCCGAAATCAGCGATAACTTCGATTTCATTTTCCTTGACTGCCCGCCGTCACTCGGGCTCATCACTCTTAACGGTCTTTGCGCCGCAGATACGATTATGGTCCCCATCCAGTGCGAATTCTATGCGCTCGAAGGTCTTTCACAGCTTATCGCAACCGTAAGAACAGTTAAGCGTCTTTATAATCCCTACATAGAGATTGAGGGCGTTCTGCTTACAATGTACGACGGCAGACTCAACCTTACGCAGCAGGTTGTTGACGAGGTTAAAAAATGCTTCCCGAAAAAGGTTTATTCAACTGTAATTCCCAGAAACGTGCGTCTTTCCGAAGCTCCCAGCTACGGTCAGCCCGTTATGTACTACGATAAATCGTCAAAGGGCAGCCGCGCTTACGATGAGCTTGCAGACGAATTCCTCAAGATGAACGGAAGGAGATAAATTATGGCACCTAAGAAAAGCGGACTCGGCAGAGGTTTAAGTTCACTTCTTGCCGATAATTCCATAGAAGAAAATTCAGCTGCGGGAGCAGTCAAGCTTAATATTCTTGATATTGAGCCCAACAAAGAGCAGGCGAGAAAGCAGTTTGACGAAGCCGCTCTTTCAGAGCTTGCGGATTCAATCGCTCAGCACGGCGTTTTGCAGCCGTTGCTTGTAAGACCCATCATCGGCGGAGGCTATCAACTTATCGCGGGCGAAAGAAGATGGCGCGCAAGCCGCATCGCGGGGCTGACACAGGTACCCGTTATCATTAAAGAACTGAGCGATGACGAAGCCGCTGTTATTTCTTTAATAGAAAATTTACAGCGTGAGGACCTCAACCCCGTTGAAGAGGCTCTCGGCTTTGCAAGTCTTATAAAAGATTTCAGCCTTACACAGGAAGAAGCGGCAAAAAGAGTGGGCAAATCAAGACCCGTTGTTGCCAACGCACTCCGAATTCTCAAGCTTCCCGAAAAGGTGCTTGACCTTGTAAGAGAAAACAAGCTTTCGGCAGGTCACGCAAGAGCGATTGCCGCCGTTGAAGATGAGAAAACCGTTTTGCTGATTGCCGAAACCGTTGTTGCAAAAGGACTTTCAGTAAGAGCAACCGAAAAAATGGTGAAGGCTCTCACCGCTGAAAAGAAAGCTTCTTCAACAAAAAAATCAACCCGCCCCACCTTTTTTGATGAGGTTGAGCTTGCCCTCAACAACAGCCTCGGCAGAAAAGCAAAGGTTATTACCCAGAGCGGCAAGGAATGCGGCACTCTTGAAATTGCTTTCTACGATAAGGATGACCTTGCAAGAATTGCAAAAATCCTTTCGGCGATGGAATAATATACAATTAACCTGTTTCTTGTTTATTATTGTGTTTATATCTTGATATTCTGTTACAAAATATGATATAATGTAACATATCATTTATTTAGAAGGTTATGCAATGAAAAAACATCTCGCAAACATAGTCAGCTTAAGCAGAGTTGCAGGAGCAATTGCCTTGTTCTTTTTCAGCTCGCTTTCAGTACCGTTTCTTATAATATACGTTTTCTGCGGTTTTACCGACCTTATCGACGGCCCGATTGCAAGAAAAACCAACAGCACAAGTCCTCTGGGTGCAACGCTTGATACCGTCGGCGACGTTGCAACCTACCTTGCGCTGACCAAAGTTCTTGCTATGCAAAAGCTTGTTCCCGGCTGGATTCTTGCGTGGATTCTCAGTGCAGGCGTGCTTTTCGGTGTCGGTGCATTCATTTCAAAACGCAGATTCAATAAACTGTATCTGCCCCATACATATCTCGGCAAAATTTTCGGCGGAGCGGTTTTTGTTCTGCCCCTCGCAATGCAGATTATGCCCGGCTACGTCTGGATGTCGGTTATCTGCACAATCGCAACGGTGCACGCATTTGAGCTGCTCTACGTTCAGTCAAAAAACAAAACTGCCGAAGATTTCGTTCCCTCGGCACTGTCTGTTAAAAAGTCATAAAAACAAACCGCTGTACTTAGCGGAGTGTTCGTAAGGACACTCCGCAGTTTTATTCGCCTTTCGGCGAGTTTTATTGCTTCGCAGTGATATTTGTCTTGCGACAAGTGATATTGCCTTCGGCAGTTTTCGGCGAATAAAATAACACTGAAGCCGCAAGGCTTCAATAACACTTTTGATTTATCAAAAATATCACTGCAAATTTTTATTTGCAATATCACTCATACATACCGAAAAACCGTTTTCCGATCGGCAGCTTTGCTTTCAAAGTATATAACCTACTGTGACACTTTCAAGTTGAAAGTGACAATTTTTTAAATAAGAAAATCGGGAGCACTTTTTTAAAAAGTGTCTCCCGATAGTTTTTTCTGTCCTTTGCAACCCCGTCTATTGCAGCGAAACGGTTTTTTTCATTATCCCAAAGCTACCATACTGAAAACGAGTGCAAACAGCGCAACGGTTTCACACAGACCGACAACAGTAATGTACTGAGAAAAACCTTTTCCGGTTTCTGCTAAAGCATCTGCGCCCGCAGCGCCTGCTTTACCCTGCACATAAGCCGAGACTGCCATTGCAAGTCCTGATGCAATACCGAGACCGAAAAGAAATGCAGGGTCTGCGGTAGCTGATTTCATCTGCTGCATAAGAAGAAAGCCGTAAATAGTCTGTGTAAGGGGGGCACCTGCAAAAACTGTAAGAATGAAAGGTGCTGCCTTATTGCTCATATAACACTTTTTCCATGCACCGATTGAAGCCTGACCGGCGATGCCTATACCGATTGCGGAACCGATAGCTGCAATTCCCATTGCCAATGCTGTACCTAATAAACCTAAATTCATAGTAATTCTCCTTTTTTAATCAATTTGTTCTTTGAATGGTTTGAATTTGTGTCCGCTCCAGGACATATCAAGATGTGATGAGAATTCCAAAGTGTTCAGTCTGATTCCGTGAACAATAACAGACAGAACATTCAGTATCATATTAAGTCCGTGTCCGAATACCAGAAGGACTATTGCAATTATCATAAACATAAAATTGCCAAGCATAGGGCTTGCAAGCTCGTTTACGGTTGCAGATATCGCCGCACCTGCAAGACCGACTGCCCATAGCCTTATATAAGAAACTATATCCGAGAAAACATTGACCACACCAAGTAAAACAGAAACTATGTTTTTCAGGCTTTCAAGGATAGATTTCCCTACACTTCCTTCATAATTTGCAAACACAAAGCTCATAACAAAGCCGACGATAACGAGTATCAGAGCAACTGTTCCCACGGGAATGCCTCCGATTACGAGTCCGAAACTGAAAACAGCGGAATTAACAACAAAACTCAGAACGACATAATATATACCGATAAGCTGTAATACAGAGCCGATGTCGCCGAGTATCTTAATGGATTTCCTGTTTCTTTTCGCAACCTTGAGATGCGCCACAACAAGCTGAATCAGAGCTAATGTGAAACAGAAAATCTGCAGATTCTGTGCGGTGGTAAGCCCTGCCTCTCCGTTAGTCCAGAAAGGATACCATATTTTGTCGGCATATACGTTTGAAATAAAGGGGATTGATATTTTTTGAAGCCATTCGGGCAGCTTTTCAGCAGGAAGACCGCCCCATGTGCAGGTTACCGTTCCCCAGAGCACTGTCGAAATACCGAAAAGACCGACTAACAGAAATGCCGGCGGAATTTCCTTCTTCGCTTTTGCCGATTTAATAATCAATACCGCGGCAACAGCTGAAATAAGCAGTCCGTAAACGCCGTCGCCGAATATGATTCCGAAGAAAATAAGGATAAAGCCTAAGAACCAACCCGAAATATCATACTCAAAATAACCCGGAACAGTACCTAAAAAGTCAGTAAGCGGATAAATAAGGCTTACAAACTTATTGTTTTTCAGCTTTGTCGGTACGTTATCTTCTTCTGTGGGATCTTCAACAAGAAGCCCCCAGGAATTGTTTTTAGCAAGCTCTTTAATGTAAGGCAGATTTTCCTCTTCAATATATCCCGTAAAATATGCAACCGAAATATCTTTGCTGCCGTTTTCCGACAAGCTTTTATCTGCCATACCTGTGGCGTATACCTCAAATTCAATTTCCTTTTCGCAGGACTTGACAGTATTCTTCATACCGTGCTTATAATCCGCGTAGCCAATTATTTTTTCATCAACTGACTCTATCGCCTTGCTGATTTCTTCAAGCCTTTGTTTTATCTCTGTGGTGGAAATCTTCGGCAGCTCAAAACGATAGCTTTTGAGTCTTTCTGCAATATCCTCACTTCCGCCGCCGGATATAATCAGAGCAAACTTTACTGAGTTTTTAGTTTTTTCTAAGCTGATGGTTTTTGCCGTTTCAGGAATACTGTCATACTCAGCCTTCGGCATTTCATAAAACGAAATGTCAACACCTTTTTTTATTAAGCCGTTAATGTCGGCAGGGTTGATTTCGCCCCAGCATTTAAGCCGCTCAAGCTCAGAAATCAATGCGTGCTGTTCACTTAAATAAGCTTTTTTGCTCTCTGCCAAGGAAGTTATTTCTTTTGCTGCACAAACAGCCTCTGATGCAGTTATATCTTTGGACTCAGCATTCTTATTCTTATTTTCGCTTAACAGGAAAATTGCATTTTCAAGCAACGAAATCTGTTCTTTTAATTCGTCAATTCTCTTGCCTGAACCTTCTGTTATTTCTATGTGAAGGATTCCGGCTTTCCGAAGTTTTTTCAGAGTATCTCTTTTTTTATCTCCCATAACCACAAGAGAGATTTTTTTCATCGGTACAATCATACAACGCACACCTCCGTTTCCGAAGATGCTTCATCACGGGTGGCTATTTTGCGTTTTGAAATTTTTGAACGCACAACAGCGCTGACCTGTTGATCTGCCATATAAATTGATATTTTTTTGATATTTGCCTGTGTTTCGGGGATTTTTACTTTTTCAAACAAGTTGACTCTTTGTGAAGTTGAAAGCAATTCTTTTTCTAAAAGTCTTACCTGTTCATCCAAGACTTCCGCCTCCAGATCAAGGGACATTGCTTTTTCCATATGATTTGCGGCAATATCCACCCAAAGCGGTGTTTCATATAAATCATAATCGCCTCTGGAAAAGTCTGCACCCTCAAAAGTGGGAATCGTAACACCTGCAATGTTTCCCGTTCCTTTGCGGATGTTGCTTACAGTAATAATTCCGTCCGGGAAAGCACTTTCTTCGCTGAAAACAGCAATCCATGAAGAAAAACCTTTTTCTAAGTTTTCCCTGTCTTGTCTTACCGAGGTAGCCCTTGCTTCAATTGTTCTTATTTCCGATTGAAGCTGTTGCTTTTTAAGTGTCAGCGTAGGCAAATATCTTTGATACATTTTAAGGGCATCCTTCTGTACCTTTAACTCATTTTTGGTTAATTTGATTTTTGCCAAATTTCAGTCCTCCTTACTTTACAGGCCAGAATTCATCTGTAAGGTCTGACTTAATTCCTGTTTCATCTTTTTCGAAACAATCTGCAAGAATCTGCCAACCGAG
>JAZQKN010000125.1:0-3363 GCA_045542175.1 Acutalibacteraceae bacterium
CTTAAGAAGAACTATCCCGAAGGAACAGTTATCGAAAGCGAAATCGTTGGTCTTACAACCTTCGGTGCTTTTGCAAAGGTTATCCCCGGCATTGACGGCCTTATCCACATCTCACAGATTGCTGACCGTCATATCAGCAAGCCTCAGGATGTACTTAAGGTTGGCGACAGCGTAACCTGCAAGATTACAGCTATCGACTATGATAAGAAGCGCGTAAGCCTTTCAATCCGTGCTCTCATCGAGCCCGCAGCAGAAGAAGCAGCTGAAGAAGTTGCTGAAGAAGTTGCAGCAGTTGAAGAAGCAGTAGCAGAAGAAGCTGCAGAATAATTTTGCCTTTCGCCGCCCGCAGTTTGCCCTGTGGGCGGTTTTTTCTCATGGAGTGATAATTATCAACAAGAATAAATTTCTTGGTCCCTTTTACTGTATCCTCGCCGCGGTTGTTTGGGGACTTTCGTTCGTAGCGCAGAGCGAGGGTGCATCAATAGGCACGTTTACTTTCAACGGATTAAGAACTTTTCTCGGCGGTCTTGTACTTGTTCCGCTGGTTGCGTTCAGATTTAACAAAGAAAATTCAAAGTTACCCGCAAACGAAAAAAAGAAATTTCCGATTAAGGATGCCGTAATTGGCGGTATCTGTTGCGGCATACCGCTTTTCATCGGCGGCAATCTTCAGCAACACGCTTTCAATTACCTCTACGTAGGTAAGGTCGGATTCATAACCGCTCTTTATATGGTTATCGTTCCGCTTTTCGGAATTTTTCTTAAAAGAAAGCTCAAAATCAACATCTGGGCAGGTGTTGCCCTCGGAGTTGTCGGTCTGTATTTCCTCAGCGTCAAGCCGGGCGATTTCAGCATCGGCAAGGGCGAATTTATAACAATTCTGTGCTCGTTTGCATTTGCGGCACATATTCTTGTTATAGACCATTTCTGCCAGAAAGTTGACGGTATGATTCTTTCCTGCGCACAGTTCTTTTTTGCGGGCACTGTTTCAATAATATGTATGTTCATTTTCGAAGAGCCGAAAATTGACGCAATTATGAGCGCCTGGCTTCCTCTTGTTTATGCAGGTGTGGGAAGCTGCGGAATTGCATTCACAGCTCAGATTTTCGGTCAGAAATATACAAACCCCACGGTTGCATCTGTTTTGCTCTGTCTTGAGTCGGTGTTTTCCGTATTATTCGGATGGCTTCTTCTCGATCAGAATCTTGACAGAAGGGGATATCTCGGCTGCATAGTTATGTTTGTTGCCGTAATTCTTACCCAGCTTCCGCAGGAATGGTTTGACTTTAAAAAGAGCAAGAAAACGGCGTAAGGAGTTGTTGCTATGTTCGTTAAATTCATTGCATTCTTTATGTCTGCAGTTATGTCGGTTACAGGGCTTGCTTTTGAAACGTTCAGCTCTGTTTTTGATACGGTAACCGCCGCGATTTTCGGTGTGCCTGTTACCGATAAGGCTGTTAACGCAGAATTCTTCGGTGAAATCGATGATTCCGACGTTGTGGAGATTGACAGGGAAACGGGATTTCTCAAAGATAAGCTCGTTGTTTTTCTTGACGGCTCGCTTACTTACAAAGAAAAGCTTGATTTCTTTTCACAGTGCGGCGGCACTCTTGCAGGCTGGTGCACACCGATAGACCTCTACGTCATCAGATATAATGCTTCAAGTTACGGTAAGATGATTTCAAAATGTGAACAGCTTGATGCTATGCCCGAGGTTGTGCTTGCAATGCCAGCTTTTACAAGCAGGGTAGCACCTCAGGTAGCACCCGATGACCCTTTCAAAAGCGATAACGATGCAGAATCGGAAGGCGTCAACACAGAGCCTGAGCTTGTCTGGGATGAAATTAATCCCGACGGCAATAACTGGTGGCTTGAAGCTATCGATGCAAGACAGGCGTGGGATTATGAAAAATATTTCAATCCCGTAGAAACAGGAGTTCTTGATTCGGGATTTTACACCGAACATCCCGAGCTTGAAGGAAAGATTTCTTTCCCGTCATCCAAATCAGCGGGCAGAAACTTCCCCGATGACCACGGTACACACGTTGCGGGCATAATCGCCGCTGAAAGAAATAACGGAATAGGTCTTTCGGGTGTTTGCGACCACGCGGAGCTTATCTGCGTTGACTGGATGCCTGATCTGCTTCAGTTCTGGTCATCGGAGCTTGCAATTTTCTTCGGCTTCAACGATATTGTTCAGGCGGGTGCCAAAGCAATTAATCTTTCGTTCGGCGTTTCGTCATCATGCAGTGATGACGATGCAGGTTTCATCTATGCAAACCTTGTTCCCAAAGCGGCATCGCTTATGATGGCGGCGCTTCTTGATAAGGGATATGATTTTCTTGTCATTCAGGCGGCGGGTAACGGCAACTACAACGGTGACCCGATTGACGTTGACCAGAACGGTCATTTCTGCAGCATAAATGAAAGCAACATTTTCACAGGCTTTTACGGCGTTTCCAAGGATGATATCCTCAACAGAATCGTCAGAGTTGCAAGTGCCGGCGGCTATAACGGAAACAACGAATACTATATTTCTTCGTTTTCAAACGCAGGTGATTCAATTGATATTGCCGCTCCCGGTGAAGACGTTTACAGTTCAACTTTTTACTATGATTATTCGCTTATGTCGGGCACTTCAATGGCGGCTCCCGTTGTAACGGGCGTAGCTTCACTTGTGTGGTCGGTTAACCCCTCGCTCACGGGTGCTGACGTTAAAGAGATACTCTGCACCTCTTATGACAGCAGGGTAAAATCTCTTGACGGATTTGAATACCGCTATGATTTGGGCAAACCGGATTACCCTATGGTTAATGCAAAACTTGCCGTTGAAGAAGCTTTGAGAAGAAGCAGAAACGATATCGGTACGGTGAAGGGTATTCTTGAAAGCCCTGAAAATAAACTCAGAATCGGCGAAACTGAAATCACGGTTTTATCTGACGGCAGTTTTTCTTATCTTGTCCCCGCAGGTGAATACGTGCTCACCGTAACAAATGCCGACGGTAGCGTTGTTTCCGAAACAACGGTAACTGTTGCCGCAGGCGAAACAATAACTTTGTAAATAATTTTTTAAGATAAAGAAAGGAAGAGAGATATGGCAGAAATCAAAAAACATTGGTACAAGGAAATGTCCGTATATCAGGTATGGCCCAGAAGTTTCCGTGACGGTAACGGAGACGGCATCGGTGATATCAAGGGTGTTATGGAAAAGCTTGATTATATCAAGAGCATCGGCGTTGACGCAATCTGGTTCTCACCACTTTACAAGTCACCTCAGAATGACTACGGCTATGATATCGCAGATTATAAGGATATCGCTCCCGAATACGGTACCCTTGAAGAGTTCAAAGAACTCCTTGATGC
>JAZQKN010000126.1:0-8041 GCA_045542175.1 Acutalibacteraceae bacterium
GAAGGCAACACCAGAACAACTGCAGTTTTCTTTATAAAATATCTGCGAACACTCGGCTTTGATGTTACAAATGATATTTTTGCTGAAAACGCATGGTACTTCCGCAACGCCCTCGTCAGAGCAAATTACACCAACCTGCAGAAGGGTGTTCACGAAACTACAGAATATCTTGAAGCTTTTTTGAGAAATCTGTTGCTCGGAGAAGAGAACGAGTTAAAGAACAGATATTTGCATATCAGTGGCACTTTAGAGGATCCAAAGTGCCACGACAATTCAAAAAATGTCACTTTGGATGTCACTTTGGACGAATCTGTTATACTGGAGCTCATAAAAACCGATCCGCAAATAACACAGGAAAGAATTGCATTATCAATAAACAAATCTTCCAGAACTGTGAAACGTACAATTGATTCATTAAAAGCAAAGGGAATTATCTCACGAGAAGGCGGAAAACGCTTCGGATATTGGAAAGTAAATAACAAATGAGCTGCAAAAAACTTTCGTTTTTTGCAGCTCCCTTAATTTAAAACTTATCTGTAATCCTTGCGTTCGTTGAGGAACTTCTTTTTCTCGGGCTCAAGGTCAAGGCCGATTGTTCCGCCGGGATTCATAAGGTAATCGGGGTCAAAGTAGTCCTTGAGCACCTTGAATACACCGTATTCCTTTTCGCCGATGTAGCCCTCAAGCCACGGTGCAAACATTTTACCGATGCCGTGATGGTGGGAAATTGCCGCACCTGATTTCTGAATTGCATCGAGAATTGTTGTGTGATACGCCTTGAATGCTTTTTCGTCGTTCATCTTTGTGATGAAGATGAAATAGAGGTTGGCTCCCTGAGGATAGCAGTGTGACATATGTGTTGTTACAACCGTGTTGGGAAGTGCGTGGCAAACCTTTCTAACGTCGCGGTGCACCTGAGCCATATTTGACCATGTAACGGTACATTCAAGAGTATCGGTTACAACGCTGAAGTCCATCATTGAATCGCGCAGATAGGGGTCGTTGAAGCGGCCCTTTTCCCAGCTCTTGCATACAAAGCCCGTCATAGGCATACCGCCGTGCTTGAGAGCGATTTTGTTGATGTTCTTTGCAACATTCTTTGAAAATCCCTTTTCGCCGTCTGTAAAGCCGAGGAAGAGACAGCGTTCCATATCCTTATAGCCTAATTTGTCGAGAATCGGCTGCAGAGGCGTTTCGTCAACGTTGTAAAGCTTCAGCATAAGGTGGGTCTCTTCGGGGTCTGAAAGGCGGAATACGGAAGAATAACCGCTTTCGCACTGCATCATTTCTCTTGCGGCATCCATGGCGATTTCCCAGTTCTTGAACATATACGAGAAACGCTTGCGGTTTTCGGGCATCCAACGGCAGACCTTGAGAGTAACCTCTGTAAGAACACCGAAGGTACCCTCTGAACCCATCATAATCTGATTAAGGTCGGGTCCCGTTGCTTCTCTCGGGTAGTGAGGAGTTCTGATTGTGCCGATAGGAGTTGCATATTTCTGAGAAAGCACGATGTCTGCAATTGTGCCGTAATATGTACTGTTCTGGCCTGCGCCTCTTGTAACTGTCCAGCCGCCTACCGAGCTGTATTCAAATGACTGGGGGAAGTGGCCGCAGGTGTATGCACGCTTTGCACCGAGGGTCGTCGGGGCATTCTGAAGCATATTTTCAAGATCGGGGCCTGACATACCTGCCTGAACGGTGACGGTCTGGTCGGTTTCGTTGAAGGAGATAAGCTTGTTGAAGCGCTTTCTCATATCAAGAGTGATGCCGCCCTTGACTGCTTCCATACCTCTTGTAACGGAGCTGCCGCCGCCGTAAACATAAAGAGGGATTTTATTTTCTACCGCATACTTTACAATTTTTTCAACGTGCTCTGTTGTATCGGGATAAACAACAACGTCGGGGATGTTTTCGAAAATTTTATGGCGGAGCCTGAGAAGGTCGTAGGCTGTTGCACCGTAGGCAACGGAAAGACGCTGATAGTCTCCGGTAGTAACAAAGTCGTCGCCTACAATTTTCTTGAGAGCCGCAATGTGCTTTTCGTCGATTTTTGAGGGAACGCTTGAAAGGTCAACCTGGTCAAAGCCGATATCGTCGGTATATTCCTTGAAATCCTCGTCGGTCATTTTGAAGGTTTCCTTCATAAGCTTGTAGAGCGATTCCTTGGGATACTTGAAGAAGTTAGGGTCACCCCAACGGAAAATTGAACGGTAGCTGCCCTCGGGGGCGGGTGTAAGAAGCCATTTGGGCTCGAATCCTTTGTAAGGCTTTGTACTCATATTTTTTGTCTCCTTTCGAATCTTTTGGTGAGTTTGATTGTCTTTTTATAAATATGCTCAAGACTGCCGAAAATTTTGCTGTAGGCACTCTTGTAAATTACCATATAGGCCTTGTGGTTTTCTTCATTAGGCACAAACACCTTTTTGTTGTGAACCATACTTGCGATGGCATCATCGTAGTCCTTGAAAACGCCCTTTGAGATAAAGGCAACCATTGAAGCACCTATTGAGCAGGCCTCGTGTGTCTGAATTGTTTTCACGGGAAGACCGATAATGTCTGCAAAAATCTGACAGACAATGTCACTTCTTGCACCGCCGCCGGCTATATAAACCTCATCAATGTTGAGCTTTGCACGCTTTTCCATATTTTTAAGGGAGTGATAAAGCTCAAAGCCGAGACCTTCAATAATAGCTCTGTAGAGGTGGTACCTTGTATGATGGTCGGAAAAGCCTATTACGGCTCCCTTTGAGGTCGGGTTGATTACACCCGGAGTCCAATAGGGCTGAAGAAGAAGTCCGTCACAGCCCGGCGGAAGCTCTTTGATTTTTTCGTCAAGAAGCTTTTCCGTGTGAATGCCGAGCTCCTTAGCCTCCATCTCATCCTTGGCACCGAATTCGTTTATAAACCAGGATATAAGCCAGAAGCCTCTGTAAATCTCTATTTCGGGGTTGAACATATCATTGGGTACCGCGGGATAGGCGGGCATAAATCTCTGAGGCTCAACGTACTTTTTGAGCGCAAGCTGAACGGTGGCGGTTGTGCCCAGAGAAATTGCGGCCTGATTTTTATGTACAACGGAAAGGCCTACGGTTTCGCACCCCTTGTCAGAGCCGGTGGCGATTAAAGGAAGTCCCTCGGGGATGCCCGTTTTTTCCGAAAATTCCTTTGAAATCTTTCCGAGCTCCTCTCCGGACTTAACCAGGTCACAGCATTTATCTGAGGGTACATCGCAGATACAGCGGTTAAGATTGTTTTTACTTCTCCATACACGCTTCTGATAGTCAAAGGGAATGTGACCTATCATATTTGCTTCGCTGTCAACAAGATTACCCGTTATTCTGTAGTTAAGATAAGTCGGAAGCATAACATATTTTGCGGTTTTTTCCCAGATTTCAGGCTGATACTGCATAACCCAGTTGCATACAGAGGCCTGATAAATAATTTTTGTGGCTTCTCCCATGCCTACAAGCTTGAAAAGGGCCTTCTTGTATAAGGGGAAGGGATCGTTGAAATCTGCCTGACGCTTGTCAAGCCACAGAATAATATCTCTCAGCGGCTTGTTGTCCTTATCGAGACAGAGAACGGTATCTCTGATGACCGTAAGAGTTACGGCAATAACCCTGTCCAGCTTATCCTTGTTTCTTTCCGCTATAATCTTTCCTGCCTCGCAGATCTGCTCGTAGTAAAAGTCGGCCTTCTGCTCTGCCCAGCCGGGGTTGGGAGAGTAATAGGGCGTTTCGTATTTTACCTGATGAATGTCTTCAAAGCTGCCATCCGTTTTAACAAGCAGACAACGGGCACTCTGAGTGCCGACATCAAAGGTAAGAATAAGAGGATTATCCAAAGAGCTCACTCCTTCCCGTTAATTAAGCTTCAGCAGCATAGAGCTTGTTGCAATAACATCAACGTTCAGACCGAGAACATTTTCAATTACAGCATCGCCTCTTGCAATTTTCTTGTTAACCGTGATTTTGTTTATTTCTGCCATTACTTCAAATATTTTGTCCTTGGGTATATCGGCAGAAACCTTTACGGGAAGAACGGGGCATTGGGGGTAGGCGGTTTTTACGGTGGTGCAGATTGTGCGCTTGGGCTCGGTCATTTCGGAAACGGCAAAGTCCTTGCCTTTTTTACAGAAATTACCGCTGACGCTTATGCCTTCGCCTTCACCTTCAATTGTGAGACTGCAGCCTCTGGGACAGACTATGCATACAAGTTCACGCATTGTTCTTCACCTCGATATCAAGTTCTATTTTTGAATTTTCGTTGAGACTCATTGAGGAAAAATCTATAATCAGATTTTCCATTTCGGGAGGTCTCAGAAAAGCATATTTCTTTGAAAATACGGGTTCACCGTCTTTTTTGATTGTGAAGGTGCAACCGTTCAGCACATCGCGGCTGCGGAAGTAAAGAGTGGTTTTGCTGTTATCTTTATTCAGGTCGAGCTTCTGGGGTACGGCATAAAGAAGCTTATCCGAAATGCTGATGTCAATTTCCTTTCGCTGTGCTTTACAGTAAAGTGCCGCATTTTTACCTGCGATTTCACCGCTTTCGGAAACATAGTCAACAAGGTCATTTACATGAAGAGCATTACCGCAGGAGAAAATTCCGTCAATGCTTGTCATCAGCTGACCGTTTACGGCAGGACCCTTTGTTCGGGGGTCAAGCTTTACCGAAAGAGCTTCGGCAAGCTCGTTTTCGGGGATAAGACCTACCGAAAGGATGAGAGCGTCACATTCGATAATTGTTTCGGTGCCCTCAATGGGGGTCATTCTTTCGTCAACCCTTGAAATTTCTACAGCTGTGAGTCTGTCCTCGCCGAAAACCCTTGTAACCGTGTGGGAGAGGTGAAGGGGAATATTATAGTCGTTAAGGCACTGATGAATGTTTCTTGTAAGACCGGAGGGAGTGCTTTTTGCTTCGTATACACCGAGAACCTCGGCGCCTTCGAGGGTGAGGCGTCTTGCCATAATTAGACCGATGTCACCGCTGCCGAGAATTACACATTTTTTAGCGGGCATAACACCTAAAAGATTGGTGAAGTGCTGTGCGGTGCCCGCGGTGAAAACACCCGAGGGCCTCGTTCCGTGAATCATAACCTGCTTAGCCGTTCTTTCACGGCAACCGGTTGCAAGAACAAGCGCTTTTGTAAAAACAGCCTCAACACCGTTACGGTTTACGAGCACTACTCTGAAGCCGTCTTTTTCCTTTTCAATTCTTGTAACAAAGGTGAGGGTGAGAGAGTCGATTTTTTCTTCTTCAAAAAGCTCGGTGAATCTTTCGGCGTATTCGGGGCCGGAAAGCTTTTCTTTAAATCTTACAAGGCCGAAGCCGTCGTGAATACACTGCTTAAGAATACCGCCGAGCCTTGCTTCTCGTTCAACAAGAAGAACCGAAGCGCCGTTTTGCTTTGCGCTGATGGCTGCCGCGAGGCCTGCAGGGCCGCCGCCGATTACAACAACATCATAGCTTTTCATATCAATCCCTCCTTACTTTGTTTTTCCGTATGTAATAACAGAAGTTTCCGATGACTTTTTAACCTCGCTCAGAGGAACACCGAGAAATTCCGCAATTATCTGAGTTACCAGAGGAGAACAAAAGCCTCCCTGACATCTGCCCATTCCGGGACGGATACGCTTTTTGATGCCGTCAACGGTGGGAACGCAGATAGGCGACCTGAGTGCATCAAGAATTTCGCCCTTGCTGATTTCCTCGCATCGGCATACGATTACTCCGTAGTCGGGATTCTGCTTTATAAGCTCATTTCTTTCTTCGTCACTCATTTCGTTGAGCACGGGAACGCCATTTCGTATCGGTGAATAATCAGGATTTTTTTCAACCGCTCTGATTTTCTTCAGCTCTCCAACTGCCATTTTTTCAATATCAAGAGCCACTGCGGGAGCAGTTGTAAGACCGGGTGACTGAATACCTGCGCAGTGAATAATATTTTTTGTTTTTCTTCCCTTTTCAATAATAAAGTCTTCTTCAAAGGTGGGGGCGCGGACACCCGTGAAATAGGTGATGATATCTCTCTCCGAAACAGAGGGCATGGTTTTTTTCTGCTTATCAAAAACAGTTTTAATGCTCTCTTTTCTTGTTTCAGTATTTTCCTTTTCGTAGGTTTCTACAGCATCGGGGCCTAAAAGCAGATTATGGTGCACCGTGTGGATTGTGCCGCCGCCCTTAGTATGGCTTTTGCCGAAGTTGAGGCTTACGGTAGAAGCAACCGAGTGCATAAAGGCGCCCGCTTTTTTATCGAGAATTGAGTTTGTGCCCCTTCGGGGATGAATTGAGAAAAATCTGTCCTGAGCCATAGCCGCAATATCCTCGGAGAAAACGCCTGCCGCATTGATAACAATTGCGGGGTAAACCGTACCTCTGTTGGTTTCAACGCTTTTAATTTCTCCGCCTTCTACCTGCATATCCGTAACAGCCGTGTTAAGAAAAATCTCCGCTCCGTTCATTGCCGCATTTTCCGCGTAGGCGATTGTCAGCCCGTAAGGACATACACAGCCCGTTGAGGGGTTGGAAATTGCGAATTTGAAATCCTCTCTCAGGTTGGGCTCTCTTCGTTTCAGCTCTTCGCCTGAAATAATTTCCGTGTCGCTGATGCCGTCGTGCTTTTTTCTCCAGAGAACATACAGATATATAATGCCCTTCATCCACGCCTTATCAAAGCATACATACTGACCTACACGCTTAAAGGGTACGTCAAGCTCCTTGCATATTTGTCCGTACATCTCGTTGCCTTTTCTTATGTAATAATGCTTTTTTGACCCCTTTGAAAGGTCAACGCCGGGATGAACCTCACCGTCGTTTCTGCCTGAAGCCTGAAGCGCCAGGTCTGCCTCCTTTTCAACAAGAAGAATACTGAGCTTCCATTTTGAAAGCTCTCTTGCAATTGAAACGCCGGAGATACCGCCGCCGATGATGAGCACATCAACTTTTCTTCCGTCAAGAGCATTATCCTTAAGCTTCGGTACGCGCATCGGTTTATTCTGCACTTCCTCGCAGATAATATCGTTTACTACGTGAATTTCACTGTACTTTGTTGCCGCTGTCTGACAGGCGGCAACAACATCAGACCATTTTGAAAGCTTACCTTTTACCGTGATTATATTATCACTGAGCTCAGCCTTTACCGCTGAACCGAACTGTTTCTGCAGCTTTTTATTGATTTTATCGATATTCAACAGAATCAGACCCCTTTATGCAATGAGATGTTATATGTAATTTGTATAATAGCCATATACACCATGATACGACAAATGTCGGGCTTTGTCAATAGAATACAAAAAACTAAACATTAACATTATTTTATGTTGCAAATATACAAATATATTTTAAAAATCCCATTCGCTGACACGAACGGGATTTTTTGGAATCACGTCTCATTTCAGAATCTGTTTTATCATACAAAATCTGAAAACTGTCATAAAATATACTCCTTTATAACCGGATTAAATGATAAAACTATACAGTTCTCCCTCAACCAATGTTACTTCACCGCTTTGTCCTATTTCAAGACCGTCATACATTTCCTGAGGAATATCAAGCTTAATTATCTTTTCATCGGTTTTAAATTCAACGGTATAAATTGTAACGGCTTTTGGCGTTTTAATTCCTACCATATCAACACGACAGCGCAAATCAACTATTTGAGCCTTAAATTTAACAGTTTCAAATTCAGTTTTTATCTCCGAAGGCGATGAATTTGATTCAGTTTTTTCTTTTTGTTTATATGGTTTTATAATTTTTCTGATGTATAAAGCAAAAATTATTATTGCACAAATACAGATACAAATATAAATACATTTGCCATTCTCATAATAAACTACCGACAACAACCAAACTAATTACTTATAAAACATGGATTTATTTTGCGATGTATGGTATAATTATTGAGTAATTAAATTATATCGGAGGAAAAAATGAACGATATATTTGAAGAGTATACTGTACTGATAATGAAAAGATTTTCGGTAATACTGATATTGATAATTACGTGTACCGCTATACTTTACGGCTGTACATCGGG
>JAZQKN010000127.1:0-18006 GCA_045542175.1 Acutalibacteraceae bacterium
AGATATGTCAGATGAAATATGATAAAATGAATATCACGTTTCCGTTTGCCGATATTCCCGAGCCGACAAAAGAATGTATGGAAAAACTCAATTCAATACTTGCATAACAAAAACCCCCGCCAAATAAAAGTCGGGGGTTAAAATTTTATATTTTAGCGTTTGTGAATTATTCGGCTGAAGTTTCTCTTGACTTGATGTAAGCGTAAACGGGTTCAAGTTTTTTCTTGTTGAGTGGATAACCGAATTTGAAAAGGATAAATACGAGAGTGTAAACGATTGCGGGGATAATTGTGCAAACGGTAAGGATTTTGTCGCTGACTCCCTCAATGTAACCAAGGTTAGCCATTGTTTCACCGTCATAGCCCGCAAACTTGCCGAGAAGAAGAATTCCGCCTGTGTCAGCGATTGTCTGACCGAGGTTTCGGCAGAACGTATAAACGGCATAGGTTGCACTTTCGTTTCTGATGCCTGTTTTGTATTCCTGATAATCGATAACGTCGGTGATAATTGCCCAGTTTGTGATGCTGACAAACGAATAGCCGAAACCGATGACGAAAAGGAAAATCATAAATATAACGGGACCGCTGCTGCTTCTGTCACAGTGGGGAACAACGAAGAACATAAGCACTGATGCGAGAGCTGAGAAGAAAGTGCCGAAGCCGCAAAGCTCCTGTTTGCCGAACTTTTTAACAAGCTTGGGCATAAAGAAAATCATAATTGCCATAGGCAGATAGTTTGCAACTGTGCCGATAGCTGAAAGGTCGGTGTTTTCAAAATAGTTTTTGTAAAGGTACTGGTTAAGCGATGCAAACTGAAGCTGACCGCTGATGAGAATACCTGAAAGAGCTGCCGTGATGAAAGGTCTGCTCTTGAGCATACCGATATAGGTGTTCTTGATATCAACCTTGGGCTCTTCAGCCGAGGGAACACGTTCCTTGGTTGTAAAGTAGCAGGCATAGTAGAAGACGATTGAAAGAGCACCCATTGCTATGCCGAAAACAAGGAAACCGTTTGCATCTGCTTCGTTGTTTTTGTAAATGAATGAGGGAGCGATAAGAAGCGGAACTGCACCGCCGATGCCTGCACCGATTGTTCTGAATGTTGAAAGAAGAGTTCTTCCGTCAGAATCGTCGGTAATAACCGATGCAAGTGAACCGTAGGGGATATTGATAGTTGTATACATCATTCCGTAGAAGATATACGAAACGTAAGCAAATACGAGGATAAGCATTGCGTTGTTTGTATACTCTGTAACGTTGATGAAACAAAGCATTGCGGAAATGCCGAGAGGGATTGCAAACCACTTGATATAAGGTCTGAATTTTCCGTCTTTGTTAGGGCGTTTCTTTGCAACAATGTTGCCCCAGAGGGGATCGTTGACTGAGTCCCATACTCTTGCAATCATCAGAAGAGTTGCGATTTTTTCTGACTTGATTTTTAAAATGTCCGTAAAGAAAACTTTAAGGTACGATGAAATATATGTAAGAATAAAAAGGTTGGCAGCGTCGCCCATGGCGTAACCGATGCCGTCTTTAAGGCTCATTTTTGTTGAGGTATTGATTCCTGCTTCCTCAAGCGAGCGGTTCTTATTCAACACATATCGCCTCCTTTTTACATATTTCTTAAAGCATACCACTTTAAAGAAAAAAATTCAAGTGTGTAAATATAATTGAATAAATAAAGTTTTGTTGCACTGTATTATATAATATGATATACTTTTAAAGATATATTAATCGGATGCGTTTGTGACGCTTCATTTTTCGGAAGATATGAGGCGAAAAATGAATTTTTTAAATTTTTTCAAAAATTTTGTGACCGATTGACTTTTTCAATCGTTTTATAATCAGGAGGACGTAATTTGAGTATTGCGGATAACCGAAAAGAAAAGCTTTCCTGTGTTTATGATAAATACTCGGATATGCTTTTCAGAATCGCATTAACTCAGCTTTGTAATTCCGAAGATGCTATGGATGCCGTGCACGACGTATATTTAAAGTTTTACGGTATAGACGTATCTTTCAAGGATTCTGAGCATGAGCGGGCGTGGTTTATCAGAGCTACTGTTAACAGATGCCACGACATTCAGCGACATAAAAAAATACGTTCTCATCCGTCTCTTGAAGAGATAAGCGAAGTGATTACCGAAACGGATAATTCCGAAGCGGCTCAGCAACTCGGCAGAGCGCTTGCTTCAATTCCCGGAAAATACCGCATTGCAGTAACGCTTCACCATCTCGAAGGTTTTTCGGTTGAAGAAACTGCAGAAATTCTGAAAATCGGTGTTTCGGCAGTGAAAATGAGGCTCTCAAGAGGCAGGGATATGATTAAAAACTTTATTGAAATGGAGGATAAATAGTTGTTCACGGATGAACAGAAAAGAGCTTATAATTCAATAAAAGCACCTGAAGAGCTTTTGGAAAAAATCAAATCTTCCGCTGAAGAAGAGAATAAGGTAAAGCCCTTGTTCAAAAACCGCTTTTCTAAAATCATTGCCGCGGCAGCTTGCGTTGTGTTTGTTTCAGCAGCTGTGTTTGCTTCATTCGGTGGCGGTGACGTAAATATAAGCGTTAACAATACCCCGATTGAAGAAGATGCAACCGTAGTTTTAAGTCAGAACAACGGAATTGCTCTTGCAAGAGAATCTTCAAACGGTGAAGTAACTATTAACATTGAGCTTACCAAAGATGCTTTGATAAGTGTTAATGGCGGCAATTTTGACGTAATCGGCGAAGATACAAATCTTACTGAATTTTCAGCAGAAGAAAGCGTCGAAATCATCTGGCGTACAGACGGAGCGGAAAAAAGCACAATGACCGTTGATTACGGCAGAAAGACCTGTGAGCTTGTTCTTGAATATAACGGCGAATGGGTTGTAACAAGAAAGTAAAATATGCGGTATAACCGCAGTAAATAAAGGAGAAAAACCATGAAAAAGTTAATCGCAATCGTTCTTTCAGTAATTATGCTTCTTTCTTTCGCAGCTTGCTCAGCTAAAGAAGATAAGGCAGACGAAACCACAAACGCAACAACAGTGCTTGATGATATCAATCAGCCTGCTGCACCCGGCGAAGGTCCTGAATCAGATATGCCCGCAGTTGATACTCCTGTTGTAGATTCAGAAGGTGCTGCTGACGGCACAAGCGCTGCTCAGACTCTTCTTAACGTTTTCTATGGCGAGATGGCAAATCCCAACGCTAAAGCAGAAGATATTGCAAATGCAGTTATGGCTCACGAATCAATTCAGTTTATGCCTATGGTAATGCCCGTTGAAGAAGTTTTCACAGGTTTCAACAACCAGATCACAGGCTTTGAAGAAGCTGTTCAGTTTGGCCCCGGCATCGGTACAATTCCTTTTGTAGGCTATGTATTTGTGCTTGCTGACGGCGCAGACGTTGAAGCATTCAAATCAACTCTTAAATCAGAAGCAAACCTCAGATGGAATGTTTGCACAGCAGCAGAAGAAATGGTTTGCGAAAACGTTGGCAACACCGTATTCTTCCTTATGTGCCCTGTTTCACTTGGATAATTTAATTTAAATTACAAATAATTTAACTGACGGGTGCAGTATTCTTCTGTGCCCGTTGATTTTTAAGAGAAAGGTTTAGAAATATGCTTTTTTCAAGTATACCTTTTTTGTTTTACTTTTTGCCTTGTGTTCTGATACTGTATTTCATTGTACCGAAACAGCTTAAAAACACAGTTTTGCTTATTACAAGCCTTGTTTTCTATGCCTGGGACAGACCGAAGTTTGCAGTGTTAATGGTAGCCGCAATTGTTCTCGGCTATATTTTCGGCTTACTAATTGAAAAATACAGAGATACAAAGCTTAGTAAATTGTTTTTAATTCTTTCGGTAGGCTCAAGTATCGGTATGCTCGGATTTTTCAAATATACCGATTTCTTTATTTCAACTTTCAATTCTGTGAGCGGTTTTTCCGCACCTTTAACGGGAATTGCATTGCCCATCGGAATCAGTTTCTATACTTTCCAGATTCTCAGCTATACCGTTGACGTTTACAGAGGTGACGTTGCCGCACAGAAGAATCCGATTAATCTTGCAGCTTACGTTGCAATGTTTCCGCAGCTTATTGCAGGTCCTATCGTCAGATATTCCGATATTGAAAAACAACTCAATAACCGTACTCATAGCTTTGAATTAGTTGCACACGGCATAAGAAGATTTGTTATCGGTCTGGGTAAGAAAATACTTATTGCAAATTCACTCGGTGAGCTTTGCGACGTATTCAGGGCTTCTGATGATAAATCCGTATTATTCTACTGGCTTTATGCCATTGCATTTACGCTTCATATTTATTTTGATTTCTCGGGATACAGTGATATGGCTATAGGTCTCGGCAAGATATTCGGATTTGACTTCCTGGAAAACTTTGATTATCCTTATATTTCGGGTAGTGTAACTGAATTCTGGAGAAGATGGCATATGTCACTCGGTACCTGGTTCAGAGATTACGTTTATATTCCCTTGGGCGGTAACAGGGTTAATAAGCTCAAGTGGTTCAGAAATATTCTTGTAGTCTGGTTTTTAACCGGTTTTTGGCACGGCGCCGCCTGGAATTTCATTGTATGGGGACTTTATTTTGCGGTTTTACTTGTTCTTGAAAAGTTTGTGCTCAAAAAGTTCCTCGATAAATCAAGAGTTCTCCGTCATATTTACGTAATGCTTTTGGTAATTATCAGCTTTGTTATATTCAATGCGGCTGATATGGGAGAGGCATTGCAGTATATCGGCTCGATGTTCGGATTCGGAAACGTACCCGTTTATTCAACGGAATGGCTTTACTATTTAAGAAGCTATGCAGTTGTTATTATAATCGGTATCATCGGTGCGACACCGCTTCCGAAGAAGATTGTTTCAAAAATTTCAGAGAAAAACATTAAAATAGTAAATATTGCAGAACCCGTTGTGCTTGTTGCTCTTGTGATTGTGATGACCGCATATCTTGTTGACGGCTCATTCAATCCGTTCCTTTATTTCAGATTTTAAGGGGGTGCCGTTATGAGTTATAAAATTAAAAATATTGTTCTTACCGTTCTTATGGCGGTGCTCTTCCTCGGCTTCTTCGGCTGGAATCTTGCAAAGGAAGAAGATTTGTTTTCTGACAGTGAACGCAGAGCTCTTGCTTTGTTTCCCGATTTGACTCTTGAAAACGTTATTTCGGGCGAGTTTATGAAAGAGTTTGAAACCTTTACCCTTGATCAGTTTCCGCTCAGAGATAAATTCAGAAGTATAAAAGCGTTTTGTTCGCATTATATTTTCTTAAATAAGGATAACAACGACGTTATTATAAAAGACGGTCATATTTCAAAGCTTGAATATCCTCTTAAAGAAGATATGGTTAATAATGCCGCCGATAAATTCAACAGTATCTACGAAAGTATGATTAAGGATACTTCTGCAAAGGTTTATCTGTCCGTAATTCCCGATAAAAACAAGTTCCTTGCACAGGACGGCAGTTTTCTTTCACTTGATTACGGTGAGCTTGCAGACCGAATGCAGGAAAAAATGGAGTATGCCGAATATATCGACGTAATGCCGTTACTTTCAGCAGAAGATTATTATTATACAGACAGTCATTGGAAACAGGAAAAGATTGTTGACGTTGCTTCTCTTATTGCTGAGAGTATGAGCGTACCTTTCAGCGATAACTTTACCGTTAATAACGTGGATACTTCTTTTTACGGAACTTATTACGGTCAGGCTGCATTGCCTTTTGAACCTGATTCTTTAAAGTATCTTACTAATGAAGCAATTGATAACTGCACCGTTTACAGCTATGAAACGGGAATGGCTGAAAAAGTTCTTGTTTACAATATGGGTAAAGCCGAAGGAAAAGACCCTTATGAAATGTATCTTTCAGGCAATCAGGCTTTTCTTGTAATAGAAAATCCATTGGCTGACAGTGACCGTGAATTGGTTATATTCAGGGATTCTTTCGGAAGCAGTTTAACTCCGCTGCTTATACAGAGTTATTCAAAAATTACTGTTGTTGACATTCGCTATATTTATCCGCAGATGCTTAAAAATATGGTTAAGTTTGAAAATGCAGACGTTCTGTTTATTTACAGTTCCGTTCTTCTTAACAACAGCACAGGCTTGAGATAATAAAAAAGCACCCTTGAATTAAGGGTGCTTTAATTTATTCAATTAATTATTCTGTGATAACGGGTTCTTCGGTAACGGGCTCGCTTGAGCCTTCAAACATACAGAGAACTGAAATGCACTTTGAATATACAAATCTGATGAAATCGGGAGAAGCAAGATCAAAAAGAGTCCAGAGTATACCCATAACACTGTTACTGCTTTCGTAATCAGGATGGCAATAGCCGACAACGTTAGCTCTTGAGCTTGTTACGGGTCTTGTCTTTTCCTGAACATATTCAGAGCCTTCGTAATTTATGTTTGAGGTGTTGCCGCCGATAGCTCTGATGTAATTAACACCGTTTCGTCTGACAAAGCCGTCTTCAGTAATGATTTCAACGTGATGAATATCATCAGTGCCGTCGCCCGCAGTGTTAAGGAAAGCTATGTCACCCTTAACGGGAATATATCCGCTGTCAGCGGGGTAGTAGCGGCCTCTGGCTTCAAACCAGTTTCTCATTGAGTCACATGAAGCTCTTTTGGGAACGGCTGTGCCGATAGCACCGGCCTGTGAAGCACACCAGGAAACGAAGATACAGCACCAATAAGCATCGGTGTCAAATCCGTAATACCAGGAAGTGAATTTATTAATATTGCTGTCGTAATAACCCGCCTGAGCTCTGGCAATGGCAACAACTTCTTCAGCAACCGTCATTTCGGGAACAGGGTCCGGACCGTCATCGGTATCAGGAGCGGCAAATGCAAAGGTTACTGTTGAAAATACAGTTATCAACGCAAGAATCAAAGAAACAATTTTTAAAATAAGCTTTTTATTTTTCATAATATGCTCCTCATAAATATTTTTAGAAAATTATACCACTTATTATCAGAATGTTCAATAATAAAATGAAAAAATCTCCTGCGATACATCAATGTTTGCAGGAGATTTTTAATAAAACTGTCAGGTTAACTTATTGAGATTAAAACCTGAATGAAATGCCGTAAATTATAAGCTAAATCGTGAAGCGTAGTCTCAAAAAAACTCTCAAATAATCTGCGGAACCAATCACCAAAATCCTGTGGTTCAAATTTTTCTTTTACGATTATCTTTACAGTTGATTTAGCTGTTATTTCGTTACCCAGTTCATCATATCCTTTGCAAGTAACGGTGATAAAGCATTCGCCCTTGCCAACAGCATTTATATTTCCGTTGTTATCAACAACCGCAACTGATTTGTTGTTGCTTTCGTAGGTTTTGCTTGTTCTTTCAAAGTTACAGGAAGCAACAATATTGATTTTATTGCCGACTGTTACTGTTTTTCTGTCTTGTGTTGTAACAACAGGGGAATCATACTTTGCACGTACGGTTATATTTTCAGTTGAGAGTTCGTAATCTTCCCACCTTGAATTTACAAATCCCGCTTTCAGCGGTACAACGGGCTCGATAATCTCAACGCTTTCCATTGTTTCAACTGTGAAGAACTGGGTTGAAAGCGTTTCGCCGTCAGCAACAAATGAAATTGAATATTCAATCGGAACGTAAGTACCGTTTACTGTTATGTCATTCGGCTCGAGTTCAAAATCTTCCCATACAATTTTATAACCGATTTTATAACCGATGCGTGACGAAAGATTTTTATCTGAAATAACGGCTGATTTATCGTTTTCAGGTGTGAATAAAGAAGTCCCGACTTGAACACCGTCAACAAAAAGATAAGCTGTGTACTGCTTTGGACCGTAAACTGCTGTAAAAGTAAGGTCATAAGCAGGCATTGAATCCGGAATACTTTTATCCCAATTATAGAAAACGTATCCGTTTGTCAAATCCGGTATTTCAGGAGGCAAAAGCGGCGCTCCGTAATCGACGGTTTCGGTTTTCTTTCCACCTTCCCAAATCCAGGTTACGGTGTATTCATTGTATGATAACACTGCATTGATAACAAGGTCTTTTGCGGGCATCGTTTCGGGAATATCAATATCCCATCCCAAAAAAGTTCCGTAATCAACTATAGGATTATTCGGTATATTTATTTTATCGCCATAATTATAGGTATGAGTTAAAAATGTTTTTTCGTTAATTTTCCATTGAACAGTATATTTATCGGCAACGTAACGGCCTGTTATAATAAAATCTGTTCCCGGCATTGATGAGGGTATTTCGTTTTGCCATTCAACAGTATATCCGGACTTGTCAAAATCGGGAATTTCAACGGGTGCGCCGTAAAGTAAAGTATAAGTCAGAGTGTTTTCTTCGCAAATATAAGTCAAATCAAAGCTTTCTCTGTTAATATAAACGTCGAGAGTGAGTGAATTATCTTCGGAAATTATTCCTGAAAGCTTGCTTCTTTCTTTATCAACCGAAAGACCTCTTTCCACCTGAGTTGATGCTCTGGCAGTTTCACCGGCATAGCCTGTGTGTGTTTCGCTTGAAAAATCATAAGTACCGTTTAAGTTTTCGGTGTAATAATTAACGGTATAAACGCAAGCATTTTCATCAGTCGGCTCCGCAATATTCTTTGTGAATGCTTTAATGCTGAGATTAACGTTTGCGGTATCGGTGTAATAATCTGTCTTTTTCCAATCTGGAGAATTGACGTTAAAATTAATAAAACTGTTTCCTGATGAGTATTTATTACCTGTGTTTGCCGGGATATAAACGTCTCCTCTTGCGCTCATTGTAATAACAACGGCGAATCTTTCATCAGTTTCAAGTTTGATTTCTTCGTTTAATTCCACTGTGTGGTAGCCTTCGTATGCCGCTGAGGATAAAACGGTAGAAACAAGAGTGCCGTCGGTGGGGGAGGTGAAGTTTTCCGGAAGGTGTCTGTAAATTTTTACGTTAACGCTGATTGAATCCTGAAGAGTAAAGAAGCTTATTGCTTTCAGCGTTTCGTTACCCTTTGTAGTGAAAACAGTTGCCTGTTCAACGTTGGAATATCCTTCTTTTGAAAGCGTAATATCAGAATCGTCACCACTGTACTGATAAAAATTATCGTAAGCGTTGCCGAAAGTATATGTGAATCTGACGAAACTGCTTAAGGTTGCATCGTAATAAGAAATCCAGAAATATCCGTCATCACCGAAGTACTTACCCCAGGAATTCTTAACAAGCCACGCGCCGTCTTTTTCAGGCTGGTTAATAAAGTTTTCTTTTGAAAAATTATCATCCCAGCCAACAATTGAAACAGCGTGATTGGTAGGCACACCGTCGTTAGTTTTCTTGTAGTAAGCGTAGGTGTCGGAGTTATATTCATCATTATTTGTATAGAAATTGCTTATTGTATTGTAATATGATGCTTTAACGGCGCCGTAATTCATAATTGTAGATTTAACGGTTGATATATTGCCCGTTTCACAGATTTTTTCCATACTTGTAAGGATACCCGCAGAATGGTCGTATCTGTGCTCTTCATCAATTGACGGATAAATTAATGCGTTTTCATATGAATCCTGAGGAGCAAGACCAATGCCCGAAGAAAGATACACACCTGCCTGTTTCCAGTCTCCACCTGTTTTGTAGGGGCCTGAGCTGTTAACGTCAGGATTAACCTCACCGTATAAAGGGTCGTTTATATCAGTGCTTGCAGTAGCAGAAAACCAACCGAGGTGTGCTTCGGAGAAATTGCCTTCATCGGGATTACTGATAATGCCTTTTTTTAATCCGTAACTGCCAAGGGTAGATAAGGTGGAGTAAGCCCAGCAAAGACTTGTTGTGCCCTGATTCTCAACCTCAGTTACATATCCCTCATCAACAGAACTGTAATAGGAGGGGAGTGAATTGCGGTTGCTGAACATTAAAACTTCAGGATTATTAAACGTAACAGTATTACCGCTTTTGTCTTCCCAGTGATAGTTTGCCAGACCGTAATCGCTTGAACCGTCATAAACTCTGTAATAAACGTTAATTTCGTCTTCAGATTCGTATGCAAAGGAGATAGAACAACACGTTAAAGCCATACTGACAGTCATCAGCATAGCTAAAAACAATGAAACTGTTTTCTTTGCAAACGTTTTCATCTTACTCTCCGATTCAATAATAATATTTTTCTATTTTAACATAAAAAGCTATAAAATTCAATATACAGTTTATTGTATAATTGTATAAATGTTATTTGTTTTAATTATAGTCATTGCTTTTTAAATACTCTCATTACTTTTTCTTGTATATTTAATATACAGTTGTTATAATAATATAAAAAGAAAAGGATGTAAATTGTATGAACGTGATTATCTCAAAGATTGTTGCTGTAGTTGCTTCGTTCGTAACTATGATAACAGCCATTGTTTGTCCGCCGGAAAAAGTAACACCTGAATTCCCTGAAGCTGCAAAACAGGTTAAGGTTGCTTTTGATGAAGGCGAATTTGTTTTTGGTAACTATGATCTTGTTGTTTCACCGTTGGGTGATGACAGTAATGAAGGTACGGTAGAAGCTCCTTTGAAAACTTTTACCCGAGCGAAAGAACTTCTTAAATCAATGAATATTCCTGAAAATGAGACTGTAACAGTATGGTTCAGAGAAGGTGATTATTTTATTGATGATACTGTTGAATTTTCCGCTGAAGACAGAGGTAATGTTGTTTACCGTTCATATCCAAATGAAAACGTATCGTTTACCGGTGCACAGGAAATTTCAGGTTGGAGCGAAACAACAATAAACGGTGTGAACGCCTTTGTGACCGATATTGAGATTAATTCTGACGAAGATTACTTTCTCTCACTTTTCAAAGACGGTGAAAGGCTTGCGCGCCCGAATTATCCTAAAACAGGTTTACTTAAAATAGCCGATCCCAAAACCGATGAGGCGATGGTTCCTGACCATAACGCAAGTTTCTTTACAAACTCTGCAGTTTTTTACGCACATAAACAGGACGTTCAAAATTTCAGCAATCCTCAAGACGTCGCCGTAAGAATTATGCATTTCTGGTGCGATGAACTTCTGCCAATTCATTCCATTGATACAGATACGGGCAGAATTGAAACTCAGAAGCCTACCGCTATGACGGCAAGAGTCGACGATAATTATATTTTTGAAAACGTTAAGGAAGCGCTTAGTGATCCGGGCGAATGGTATCTTGACCGCAGTGAAGAAAAATTATATTATATCCCTGAAGATGGCGATACGGTTGAAAATACCGTTCTTTATGCAGGCAAAACCGAAAAGCTCCTGACACTGAATAAGGCTGAAAATATTACCTTCCAAGGAATTGATTTTGAACAAACGGATTGGGATTACATAGGAAAAACAGACGGATCATATAACAATGAATTCCCCGCTGACCATCCTCTTTTCGGTAATCTGAAATATAATTCAAATCATACTCAAGCTGCGTTCGAAGTGCCCGCTGCAATTAACGTTTCAGCTTCAAATGGTATTAATTTTGTTGATTGTCTGTTCAAAAATTTGTCTTACACAGCCGTGAAATTTGAAAATGCTTCTCAGAACTGCAACATTGAAAGTTCCGAGTTTGCAGAAATCGGCGCAAATGCTGTATTTATTCACGGCGATGCTGTTGTTCCCGCAACAACTAAAAATATCAAAGTTTCAGATTGCCACATTAAAAAATATGGCAGAATATTCAATAATGCAATCGGAATTCTTCTTACCCACGCAATTGACTGTGAGCTTTCCAACAACGAAATTCACGAAGGATGGTATACAGGAATATCAGTAGGTTGGACCTGGGGCTACGCCGACAACCCGACCAATAATATCAAAATTATCAACAACCTGATTTATGATATTGGAAACGGTTGGCTTTCTGATATGGGTGGAATTTATACTCTTGGTAAGCAACCTGATACAGTAATTTCAGGAAATATTATCCATAACGTCGGCTGTGATGAAGGCAGCTACGGTTACGGCGGTTGGGGTATTTATCTTGACGAAGGTTCAAGCGGTATGCTTGTAGAAAATAACCTTGTTTACGATTGCTCGTCACAGACCTTCCATCAGCATTACGGAAAAGATAATGTTATCCGAAACAATATTTTTGCATTCGGAGAAGAGGGTGCATTCAGAATAACTAAGAATGAGGATCATAATTCACTGACTCTTTCCAACAATATTTTGGTAACCGATAATGCAACAATGTATGCACTTACCACAGAGCGCGATTGGTTTGTTGATGACAGCAACGTTTATTGGGATTATAAAAACGGCGGCAACGTTTATTCAGGCGATTCCATGAGTTTCTTTGAAAGAAGATCACTTGTAATAATGACTTTACGCGGTTATTATAATAACGCTGTTTTTGCCGATCCTATGTTTAAAGATACAGAAAACCGAGATTTTACTCTTGCACTAAACAGTCCTGCACTTGAATCGGGCTTTGTGCCTTTTGAATTCACAGCAGGTACCAAAACGTTGTTCAAATAATTAAAAAATACGGGCAGTGTCGATATTGACACTGCCCGTAATAATTTTTGTGTTTTATTTAACGATGAACTGTGAATCAGCAATTCGGTTAACTTCTTCTTCAGTTGTTGCTGCATTCATCATGCTGGCAACTCTGCTTCTTCTTTCGCGAAGCTCGCTGTACATAAGATCACGTTTTTCTGCTGAAAGGGGATAGAAGAATTTGGGAATGATACCAAGGCTGCTGGTGATAATGGGAATGCCTGTACCGAGGGCGAAAATCCACCATTTTGTTTTGTCGGACTGTGTGCCGACCTTAAGGCCCTGAATGTATCCGACTTTCTTCATTACGATGCTGTTGATACTGCCCATAACAGCTTGCTGAAGCTTTGAAATTGTTGACTGTGCAACACCTATCATAGCTTCTGCACGGTAACCGTTTTTCCATTCGCAGTAGTCCATAGACTCGTTGCTGATTTCTGCAGGAATAACACGCCTCAAGCCGTAGACGCACATTTCAAATATTTCTTCAATACCCATCAGCGGCAGAATAATAGCTTTCCGCATAAAGTTCTTATTTATCGAGCCGATTCCGAAAACAAGCAACCACAGCATATCTGTCCAAGCATCTTCAAGTATCCAGAGCGCTTTTGTTGAGAAACGTTTTCTGAGAGGTTCAACAAAGCTGTAGCTTATAAACTTAATCGGGAATGCGGGAATACCGACGATGGTTTTCCACGTAATTGAACCGATAACGTCAATATAGAAATTGGTTCTGCTTGAGCCGATACTGAATCCTGAGAGGAATGAAGAAAGAACCTGAATAAACATCGGTTTGTTTGTCAGAATAGCCTTCAAACCTTGCATAACGCTTGGTTTCTTGATTGTCTGAGCAACTCTTTCCCTCGTGTTGAGGAAAAAGAAAAGACAGAAAGCTGCACCGAGAACGGCAAATGAAACGCCGAATCCCGCAAAAAGCTTCGGGAGCTTGATTTTAACCTTATCGTTAATAACAAGGTCGTAAATAATGCCGAAAATCTGCTTTGGAACGTCCTCAACAAAATGCGACATCAGGTTTGCTGTTGCAATCAGCCTTGAACGATCCAACGGTTCAGGCGTTATTGTGGAACCGAATCCCGCACGGGCAACAGCAGTAAACGTGTTTGCTGTTTCTGTTATAATTGACATTGCAAAATAGAAAATCCATTTTGGCAGATAATCTCCGGGCGTGTCAGGGAACATAAACGGAATCAGCCAATACCACAAACCAAGTATGGTAAGGGGTAACTGACCGAGAAGAAGATATGGTCTGAATTTGCCCCAGCGTGTTCTTGTTTTTTCAACGATAACACCGATGAATGTATCGTTGAAGGTATCCCAAACAGTTGCAACAATATTCTGGATTGCAAGAAAGCCGAAATCGATTTTAACAACGTCATATATGTATCTGTCTTTGAAGTCGTTGATGTTCAGACTTGCAGCCGTATCTTCAAGAACGTATGCAATTGTTTCTTTTGCACCGACGAAACGTCTGTTTTTTAAAAGTATTGATTTATCGTTTGAATCAACATTTTCTTTCAACGTGTTCATCATTTCACCACCTTAATAAATAAATTGTAACATAGAATGAATTATAAAACAATATTAATTATTTGATTTTTATTGATATAGGTATTCAAAAAATAATTATCTTATATTATTAACAGTTTTAAAAATTATTCTGATTATTACCGAGCTGATAGAAAGCTACTGCAGAAGCGGCCGCAACATTCAGGGAGTCAACGCCGTGATGCATTGGTATTTTTACTGTAAAATCGCAGTCAGATATTGTTTCATCGGAAAGCCCGTCGCCCTCTGTTCCCATAACGATAGCGAGTTTCTTTTCGCTGTTCAGTCTTGGATCACTGACAGAAAGAGAATCATCTTTAAGTGCCATAGCAACTGTTTTAAATCCGAGCGCCTTTATTTCATTAAGACTGTTGTCATCCATAAAAGTCCATTCAATCTGAAATACTGTGCCCATGCTGACTCTTGCAGCACGTCTGTACAGAGGATCGGAACAACCGGGGGTGAGAATTACTGCATCCATTCCAAGTGCCGCGGCCGATCGGATTATAGCGCCCACGTTGGTAGGATTCATAACTTTATCCAATATAACTATTCTTTTTTTACTTTCACAGACACCTCTTACGTCAGGCAGCGGTTTTCGCTTCATAGCGCACAGCATACCTCTTGTAAGCTTAAAGCCTGTCAGCTGCGTCAGAATATCGAATTCTGCACAGAAAACAGGAACGTCTTTGATTCTTGTAAGAATCTGCTTGCCTTCACCCTCAATATGTCTTTTTTCCATAAGACACGAAACAGGCTCATAGCCTGCATCCAGAGCCCTTTCAATAACCTTTGGACTTTCAGCTATAAACAAGCCTTTTTCGGGGAATTCTCTGTTCAATAGCTGAACCTCGGTTAAACGTGCATATACATCCAGTTCGGGTGCAAGAAAGTCTGTAATTTCTATAATGTTATTCATATTATTCTCCATTGTTTTGATGTATATATTGTATCCTTATATTACGTAAGTGTCAAACTTTTTTGGAGTAAAAGCTTTGAAAAAAATCATATAATTTTACCGGAAACTTTTTAATGTTAAATCTTAAATTAACTTGTACTGCTTCGGATAATATCCGGGTGCAGTATGTTGCTATAGTATAAATCTTCAAGTGTTGTTTGTTTCTTTATTTCTAATCAAAAAGTGATCTTGTTATGTCGATAGGCTTCAAGAACTATAAGCACGTCCAAAGCGAAGAGTGTTACAGTTGATATTAAAATATGTACATTATTTTGTTAAAATTAAATATTTTTTGTGTTGCCGTTGGTCACGGTTATTGTAGAACTATTTTGATTAGTGTACGTGTTTTTTATCTATATGTTGTAAAATGATCAATACGGGTCAATTGTATTTGCTATATATGTTTATCTATGGAAAAATAATTATAAAAAAATCTTTTAATTTATAATTTATATGTTATAATTAATATGATAGGAGTGAAAGAAATGAAAAAAAAAGTTATAAAATATTTAATTAAATTTTCAAAGAATAATGTACTTGAAGTGTTCTTTGTAGCAATAATTTTTATTTTTCTATGTTTATTCAGCAAGTTTAAAGGTAAAAACTTAGAATTGTTAGATACGACTACCTTTTCCTCTATACTTATTGCAACGAGCTTGACTTATTTTGTTAAACTTATTAAACATTTACTATTAAATAAGATAGAAGATTCAGCAAAGCTTGAATCTGATTTTAAAATAATAAAAGATAAATATTATTTAGATGTTTTAGTTTCTTCAAAAGAAAATCCAAGTAGTGACAATATAATTCCAATTATTAAATCTGCTGAATTATACGGAAAAGATATTATAGTTATTGATAATAAAGATCGCCAATACCAACCACCTGAGTTTATAAACAATAATTACAGTAAACTTATTAATGCACACATAACATCTTCGATATATAATAGTTCTAATATTCGTGTTGTTGATTGGCAGTTATCCAACGATACTTTTACAATCTATACTGAGCGAACAACTTATTTTAACTCTCTGACAACAAACAGAGCTATGGATTATGAAATTAGTGACAAACTTTCTGTTAGATCTTTATTTGAGCCTGGCCCCAATATTTCTCAGCTTAAACATTCAAAACTGTCCAATCATCTTGGGTTTAATGGAATGATAGAAAGTAAAGATAATTGTTTGTTATTTGTAAAACGTAAAAATAATCTTTCTGTAGGAAAAGGAACGTACGGTAACAGTGTTGGTGCCAGTTTAAAAACAAAATATGCATTAGATGAGAATGGACTTTTTAACACAGAAGGATTATATAATTCCATTAAAAATGAAATATTTGATGAGATAGGTATAAATGCTCAATTATCAGATATTAAACTTATTACAGCGTATCGAGATTTATTAGAAGGTGGAAAACCTCAATTGTTTTTTTACCATAAATCAAATCTTACAATGGATGAAATTAACAGAATTTTTAGTCAAAAAATTAAAAAAAATAAGGCTTTAAATTCTATTCAAAAAATGCAGATGGACGGAACAAGAATTGTATGGATTCCTAAAAATATTTTAATTGATAATACAATGACTGAGGTGTTTTACAATAGACTGGAAACACATACATTAGATAAACACATTACTCTTCCTATGTTTCCAAATGCTTCAGCTTGTGTTGTTTTTTTAATTGATTTTTTTAAAAAGGAGAATATTAATGAAAACAATTGAAAGCTTCATACAAGGAAAACGCATTGATCAAAGCAATTGTGAAGATGGATTATATATAGGTGATAACTTAGTTGTTGTTATTGATGGAGTAACAACAAAAGGGAATAGACTTGTCAATGGGTTAACTAGCGGTGTTTTTGCGAAAAATACAATCGTTCAATTTTTAAACGAAAATGATAATCTTTATAAACTTTCTGCTATTGATTTTTTGTTCAGCCTACACACTGCATTATCAGAAGCGGTTATTAAATTGAATGAAAGTGTTGCCTATGAATATTACCCGCGCGCCAATGTTATAGTTTATAATGGGTATTATCAAGAGGTTTGGAGTTATGGTGATTGTCAAGGTATAGTAGATGGCCGCGTTTTAGATTTTAGTAAAGAAATAGATTATATTAATTCAACGTTTCGTGCTTTACATATTGAAAATGCTCTATTAAATGGAATGACAATTGAAGATATACAAGAAAATGATATTGGGCGAAAAGCAATTGAACACGCTTTAATTATGCAGTATGATTTTGAAAATAAAGATTGTCCGTTTGGATATCCTGTCTTAAATGGATTAAGCTTTAATGAAAAAATGATAAAATCAATACAGGTGCCAGTTGGTACAGAAGTAATTTTAGCGTCTGATGGTTATCCGAATTTAAAACCTACATTAGAAGAAAGTGAAAAATCTTTAGAAGAAGTAATTAAAACAGATCCTTTATGTTTTCGTCAATATAAAAGTACAAAAGGTATTTCAAAAGGAAATATTAGCTATGATGACAGGACTTATTGGAGAGGTATCTATTTAAATAAATGATATTTTCGTTTTCGAGTTTACATACCTGATATATTTTTCGTAGAGCAAGGGTGCTCAGAATTTGACTCTTTCTGTATGCTCGACTTTCGGTTGCTTGTGCCGTGTTTTGGCACGGAGCGGCTCAACGCCTGAAAACCTTTCCACGAAAGGTTTTCTTAACGGGCTTTCGAATACCTTGCTTTTATAAAAAATCAAGAGAGATACCGTTTGGTATCTCTCTTAATTTAATGGCGGAGAGCAAGGGATTCGATTCGCGCGACTGCGGTCGCTTGGTCGCTCGCGGTCACAACAGTCCACCGGACTGTTGCTCTGTACCGCTCGTCCTTCGAATCCCTTCTTAACTTCTGCAAACAAAAAAGAACAGACACCACAAGGGTATCTGTTCCTTTTTCATGGCGGAGAGCAAGGGATTCGAACCCTCGAACAGGTTATAGCCCGTTACACGATTTCCAA
>JAZQKN010000128.1:0-10237 GCA_045542175.1 Acutalibacteraceae bacterium
ATTCCGGATGGTGTTGGGATGATTGGAGTGGAAAGCTTTTGGGGTTGTAAATCTCTTGTTTCGGTTATTATTCCTGAAAGTGTAATAAGAATTCGTTATTCCGCTTTTTGCGGATGTAGTTCGCTTATTGCAATTACGCTCCCTGAAAAGCTGTCGGAAATTGGTCCTGGGGTTTTCAGCAATTGCAGTTCTCTTTCCTCGGTTATCTTTCCAAAGAAGTTGAAAACAATTGGTATTCTTGCTTTCTTGAAATGTTCCTCGCTAAAAAGTATTAAACTTCCGGTCGGAGTTGAAGAAATTTCCGCTGCTGCTTTTAGTGATTGTTGCTCACTTGAGTCGATCGAAATTCCATCCTCTGTCAAGATTATAGGCGATGGTGCGTTCAAAGAATGCACAAGTCTGCGAAAATTAACAATTTCCTACAGATTTGAAGACGATTTACCGCGAATTTTCAGCGGAGTAGATTTATCGGAGGTCAGAATAAACTGGGTGTGATTTCACAAATTCTTTTTATGTTAATCTGTTAACATTTTTAGTTTATCTTGTGTTTTTGTATGCGTATGTTTTTTAAAAACATAACAAAACCTCCTATGACAGGTTTTCTGGTTCTGTCATAGGAGGTTTTTGGTTATATAGTTTTATAAATCTGTATAAAACTCCGTGCAAGCCGTTTCTGTTTAAATTTTTAATATCAGCCGTTCTTTATTTGTTCTGTAATAAACTCAATGAAGAGCTTTGTCCAGGCTGAGAATGCCGTGAAAGCAACACGGATTCTGCTGAAGAACGATGAGGGTTTATATATTTCGGGGTCTGCATCCCAGTTTTCTGTGTGGCAGTTTTCTTCCGTCATAGGATAAAGCTGGTCGGCTTTGGTGTCATAAACCATAAACTGGGTATACGGGAAATCGTTAACGGTCAGCTGTCTGTCTGCAGTTGCAACCTCATAAAGGATTTTCAGCTCATACGAAGTCCAGTTTGAATGGCTTGAGCCTTTAATGAACCACGTGCTGTCAGGTACTGCGCAGGTAGAAGCATCAATCTGCTTATCGGGTGAAATATACTGTCCCTTGCCTTCTGCAACTCTTTTAGCGAGGTATTCATCCGAAAGGGTTTCGTAAACGGTTGTGGTTGTTGCACCGAACGATGAACGTTTAACGGTGGCAAACTGGTCTGAAACCATATCCGAGCTTGTGTTGTTGGGGATTATCTGATAACCGTATTTTGAAATAACGCCGAAGTGTGCGCCGCCGTCTTTAATCTCCTGAATAAGTTCGGGTATTCTTTGGCGTACTTCTCTGTCATAATTATCAAGTTTTTCGATAAGACCTGCGTATTTCACTCTTTTTTCACTGCCTTCTGCACCGAAAACGTAATACTTTGCATCTTCATAGTCCTCGGGTGAAACGCAAGCCCAGTAGTTAGGCCAGGTATAGAAGGTTGAAAGTGCAAGTGCGGAGGTTGTGCCTTCAACAAGCTTATCGTAGAAAATGTTTTCCGTTGTGCTGATTACGCCTTCAAGAAGACCTGTCTGAACGAGCATATCGATGGTTTCCATTATGAAATCATCCATACTGAACAATCCGAGTGCTTCAACGTCTTCGAGAATTCTCATAAGTGCGGGAGGGTCAACGTCGAATTTTGCGCAAATAACTTCACTCAGAATTTCTGCGCCGCCTACAACGCTTCCGTCCATTCCGATGCCCTGAATATCGTCAACACCGTACTTTGCAACGTATGCCATAACAACGTTTGTGCCGAGACAGGTTGCCGCAATGCCGACCTTTTCACAGCCTGTTGTTCTTTTTATATCTTTTACGTAGGAGTTGAACACGTCGGCTGTTTCCATGGGATCCAGTCTCCAGTCGTAATGGAACCAATAGTCATTCCAGGCAAAATAACCTTTATCGCCCTTCTTGCTGTTGTTTCTTTTGTCTTCCATTTGCTGCTTACGGCTTTCGGATAAGCCTGAGTTGTTGGGAACGTTACCGTTTTCATCAAGCAGAGCATCGGCAAAAATCTTGCTGATTTCTGTTTCGAGAGCGGCATAAAGGTCATCCCAGTTATCTGTCAGCAGACCTTTTCCGAGAGCGGGAAGAAGATTTTCTGCCATTGACTTATATAATTCGCTGTTGTCGCCGCCGTCACCTGAAACAAGTTTGCCGAGATCGCGGTAATGGAATATTTTTTCACCGTCTTCGTTGTAAAGAGGTTCACCGTCGCCTGAAATACGGATAACAGGTATCTGGCTTCTGGTTTCGTTTGCGTCAACCCAGGCGAAAGCGGGTGACGTAAGTGAGAACACAATTACAACTGAAAGGATTAACGAAATCAGTTTTTTCAACATTCTGCCTTCTTTCAAATGTTTATAAAAAGATAATTAATTAATAATTCGAACGTAACATATTTTAACTCTGATAATATTTTTGTCAATAGACAAAAAGCATTAAAAGTATGTTTTTGTCTTTATACGTGTAAATACTGTGCGTTAATTTATGTAAATAAAAACCTCTGCGATGATATTCCGCAGAGGTTTTTATTTCAGAAATCTTTATCAATAACCATCTGTCTGTAGTCGAGGAAATCGAAGCCGAGGCTTTTATAGAGCTTAATTGCTCCGAGGTTATCTTCGCCAACCTCAAGTCTTAAACGCTTGATTTTGCCTGAAAGCTCTTTCTTCAGGAATTCGAAGAATTCTTTTCCGATACCTTTGCTTCTGAATTCTTCCTCAACAAAAAGCTCTTCAATCCAGGCGGCAATTCCTCCGACTTCGGTTTCAAATTTGAGCGAAACAATCGCATAGCCCGAGGGCATACCGTCGCTTTCAAACATATAACCGAGAACAAAATCACCGTCTTTAACCGATTCGTCAAAACAGGCCAGCATTACCTCATCGCTCGGAAAATGCAAAACCGCGGGAGGTGCATAGAATTTTTTGACCATCTTAAAAAATGTATTGCGATCTTCTTTTATGAATTTTCTGAAGGTGGTTTCCATAAAAAATCCTTTCTTTTTACTCTGCGTTTTCTTCGGTGTTTATTTCATCGGTATAAATGAATTTATAAAGATATTCGCGTACCGCTTCGAGATCGATGAATTCAGCCCACTGACCGCCGCTTGTATAACCTGCTTTGAAGTGTTCTTCAATAGGTGCCTGGGTCTGCTGAATATCACTGTATGCAACAAGCGCAAAGCCTGCTTTGAAGAAAAGCTGTGTAAGCTCACCAGCACTCATATCCGTCTGAATGAGAGGGAAAACCGCGGTGACGGTTTCGTAAAGTTCGGCAAGTTCACTTTCCTTTGCGCGGTTAATAAGCGCAGTGATAACCTTTCTCTGACGGAACGTTCTCATATAGTCGGAGTCGAGTTTTCTGATTCGGCAGTAAACAAGAGCTTCTGCTCCGTTGAGCAGAACGTTTTCTCCGCTTTCCACAGTGTGTCTTGTTGTTTTGTTGATAAACCTTGCTTCCTTTTCGGTTACCTCAACCTCTATTCCGCCGAGGCTGTCGATAATCTGAGTGAACATATCAAAGTTAACCATAACGTAATGGTCAATATCAATATGAAAATTATACTCGATTGTGTCAACTGCAAGCTGAGCTCCGCCGTATGAAAAGGCTGCGTTCAGCTTTGCTTTTTTGCCTTTTGAGGGGATTTCAACCCAGCTGTCACGTAAGAAAGAGGTCAGCTTGATTTTTTTGTTTGCCGCATCAATGGAAACGAGCATCATTGAGTCGGAACGCAAGGAGTTTGAATTGTCCGTACCGTCTACACCGAGGAAGAGAATGTTGTAAACTCTTTTACTTGAATTAAGGTCGGATGCCGCTATGTACGGATTGCTTTCAAGATCCACCTTGTTGTAGTCAACCGTTGAGGCAACGAAGAAAACACTGCCCGCTGTACCGCCGACAATGATTGCAACAATCGAAATCACCGTAACAATAAAGCGGAGAATTCCTGTTTTTTTATGTTTTTTCTTTTCGGGCGGCTCGTTTTCCGGCTGCTGAAAATATTGCGGTGACTCAGGCTGCTGATAATAAACGGGTTGCTCGTCGGGAAGCTGATACGTAGGTATTTCTACCTGATAGCCGTTCTGATTATATGGAGGTTGATAGGGTTTCGACATCGGAATGCCGTCGCTGTAAATATCCTGCTGATTTGAGTAATACTGCTCACGGCAGTATTCGACAGCCTCGGTAATATCGGCTGTGTTCTGATCTGAAGCCTCAGCCTCGGGATTATTTTTGTTTTTTGAAAAGAATATATCTGCCATTATTTTGTCCTTTCAAAGATAATGATGTTATTTTATCGCAAAAAAGGGAGATATACAAGTGGTAATTTGTAAACATTCTGATTTTGGTTTGAACATTTAGTAAATATTGCGGTAAACTATTTGACTTTTTTGTAATAGTGTTTTAAAATAATACGGAGCGTGTGCATTGAGAAGGCCGGGCAATCGCGGGCAGCTTAGCTGCGTGAGGAAAGTCCGAGCTTCACAGAGCAGGATAACGGCTAACGGCCGCCGAGGGTGACCTTAGGGAAAGTGCAACAGAGATATACCGCCTGTGTTTTACAGGTAAGGGTGGAAAGGCGAGGTAAGAGCTCACCGGGGCACGGGGAACCGTGCTGCCCTGCAAACCCTATCCGAAGCAACACCGACCGGAGGAGGGGATTTTATCAGTCCCCGGCGCTTGCTCGGCGATACTCCGAAAGGTGGCTAAAGCCATGCAGCAATGTATGGCGTAGACAGATGATTGCCTTCAATGACAGAACTCGGCTTACAAGCCTTCTCGGTGCACTGCTTAATTTTTTTGAAGTGTGTTGCTATGGAAGAATTGGTTAATATAACGGGCGTTGTTGAATATATAACGTTCCAGAATACCGATAACGGCTACACCGTGCTTGATTTTTCGAGCGACGGTGAGCTTTTTACTGCCACGGGCAACGCAGGCACTCTTTACTGCGGAGAAAAGGTAACTTTCACAGGCAGATGGGTTGTGCATCCCACTTTCGGCAAGCAGTTTAAAATTGAAGGCTGCCGACGTGAAATGCCTGAAACCGCAGCGGAAATGCTTTCTTATCTTGCTTCGGGAATCATCAAGGGAATCAAAGAGAAAACCGCGCAGAAAATTATTGAAAGATTCGGCGCGGACAGCTTCGACGTGATTGAAAGGAATCCCGAAAGGCTTGCAACAATCAAAGGCATTTCACTTGAGAGAGCAAAAGAAATTTCCAAAGAATTCACAAAGAGAGCGGCAGAAAGAGAAACGCTTATCTCTCTTGAAAAATACGGCATTTCAACAGCTGACTGTCTTAAAGTTTTCAAAGTGTTCGGTCAGAAATCGGTTGAAACCGTAGAAAGAAATCCGTATATACTTTGCGGCGAGGGTATAGGAATTACTTTTGAAAGAGCTTGCGAAATCGCAGACAGACTTCCCCAAAAGCCGCTTGATGAATACAGAATAGAGGCGGGCATATTATACGTAATCCGTCACAATCTTACCAACGGGCACACCTGTCTTCCCCGAGAAAAAATTCCCGACCCTGCGGCAGGGCTGCTTGGCTGCACAAGCGATACCGTTGATATTCATATTGATAAGCTTGTTGAAAAGCGTATGCTTGTTTCACAGGAACTTTACGGCAGAGAATTCGTTTTTCTGCCCGATATATATAATGCCGAGAAAAAAGCGGCGGATAACATTCTCTTTATGAAAAGGTTTGCACCCAAATCCTTCAGCGATATCGATAAAGAGATTGATAAAACAGAGCTTATCAGCGGAATCTGTTACAACGAGCGTCAGAGAATGGCAATAAAAATTGCCGTTGAAAAAGGAATTCTTATTCTGACGGGCGGACCCGGCACGGGTAAAACAACAACCCTCAGGGGTATACTGAAAGTGTTTGAAAGTCAGGGACTTGAAGTGGCGCTTGCCGCTCCCACGGGCAGAGCCGCCAAAAGAATGAGCGAGCTGACGGGCAGAGAAGCCCAGACAATTCACCGCTTGCTCGAGGTTGAATGGGACAGAAATGACAGACCGTATTTTCAGCGCAACCGCAGAAATCCCATAAGTGCGGGTGCGGTAATTGTTGATGAACTTTCTATGGTTGACGTTACGGTTTTCTCAAGCCTTCTTGACGCACTGCCCATCGGATGCAGACTTGTAATGGTCGGCGATTCGGACCAGTTGCCGCCGGTAGGTGCGGGAAACGTCCTTCACGATATGATAAACTCCAAGGCTTTGCCTGTTGTTGAGCTTAACGAAGTTTTCCGTCAGGCAATGGAAAGCCTTATTGTTACGAATGCACATAAGATAGTCAAGGGTGAAATGCCCGAGATTTTAAGAACTGATAAAGACTTTTTCTTTATGGACAGACAGCTTCCGAGAGCCGCGGCGGAAACCGTTGCAGAGCTTTGCTCAAGCAGACTTCCCAAGGCTTACGGCTATTCGCCCACCGACAATATTCAGGTGCTCTGCCCTTCGAGAAAAGGCGAAGCGGGAACGGTTAATCTGAATAAAATTCTTCAGAAATGCCTCAATCCTCCCGCAAAGCATAAGCGTGAGCACGCCTTCGGTCAAAGAATATTCCGCGAGGGTGATAAGCTTATGCAGACAAAAAACAATTATAATATAATGTGGAATAACGGTGAAAAAGACGGTATGGGCATCTTCAACGGTGACATCGGTATTCTTGAAAAAATCAACGAAGCGGCGCACACGCTTTCCGTGCGTTTCGATGATAAATTAGCCGAGTATCCGTTTGACGGTAATTCCGAACTTGAACACGCCTACGCAATAACCGTTCATAAAAGTCAAGGTAACGAATTTGAGGCGGTTGTAATGCCTGTTGCCGGTGTTGTTGAAAAACTCGCTTACAGAAATCTGCTTTATACTGCCGTTACAAGAGCAAAAAATCTTATTGTTCTTGTGGGCTCGAGGGCGATTGTCGAAAAAATGGTTTCAAACAACAGCAAGGCGAAAAGATATTCCGCATTAAAAAGCTTTATTATGCTTGGAGAAGAGAATTGAAAAGCTTCTTGGAATTGTTGAAAAAGATATTCTATCCGCAAAGATGCGCATACTGCGGCAAAGTTATTTCTGCCGATAATCTTATGTGTGCGCAGTGCAAAGACGTATTACCGCGTATTCAGAAAGAAACCTGTATGAAATGCGGAAGAGAAAAAGAGATTTGCTCTTGTAAAGGCGAACGTTATTTTAACGGAATGGCGGCACCTCTTTATTTTGAGGGTGTTGTCCGTAAAGGAATGCACGCTTACAAATTCCGGAATTTTCCGCAGAATCACGAAGCTTATGCTGTCGAAGCGGCGAAAACCGTAAAAGAAAAATTCGGTAACGTGCAGTTTGATTTTATTCTGCCCGTGCCGACAACGTCCGAAAGAACAGTCGAAAGAGGCTACGATCAGGTAGCGCTCATTGCTGATAAACTCGGCGAGCTGATTTCCGTTGAGTGCAGAAAAGATTTGCTTGTAAAGCTTTATAAAACCGACGCACAGCACGGACTCAGTTATTATCTTCGCAAAGGCAATCTTACCGGTGTTTTTGACGTTACCGATAAAGAAGCGGTAAAAGGCAAAACCGTTTTGCTCTGCGACGATATATCAACATCGGGTGAAACGTTTAACGAATGCGCCAAAATGTTGTGGCTTTATGACGCAAAAGAAATCTACTGTATAGCGGCAGCTCTTACAAAGCCGAAAAAAGCAAGAAAGAAATAATGAAAGGCGGTGAAAACAATGCTCGGAACTAACATAGGAATTGATTTGGGCACAACTTCAATAATAGTATATGTAAAAGGAAAGGGCGTTGTTTTGGCAGAACCCTGTGCCGCCGCCTACGATACACAGACCAATAAACTGATTGCGGTCGGACAGAAAGCTTATGATATGTATGAAAAAACGCCCGATGCAATCCGCGTTGTTAAACCTATGGTGCACGGAATTGTGTCCGATTTCACCGCAACCAAGCATATTCTCCGTTATTTCCTGTCTAAAATCTGTAAAAATATGGTGTTCAAGCCCAATGCCGTTATCTGCGTTCCGTCAATGGTAACAAGTCTTGAAAAACGAACAATTCTTGACCTGATAACCTCTTCAGGTGCGGCTAAAGCCTGTCTTATTGAAGAACCGCTTGCGGCGGCTCTCGGTGCGGGGATCAAAAACGACAGACCCGCAGGTGCAATGGTTGTTGATATCGGCGGCGGAACGACTGATATCGCAGTTATAACGATGGGGTGCATCTCGGTTTCACACTCAATAAAAACAGCGGGCAATGCCCTCAATGATGCAATTCAGCGTCAGATAAGACGTGAAAGAGATGTGATTATCGGCGAAAAAACTGCCGAGCATATAAAAAAAGAAATCGGTTGCTCGTTCCTTCGTGACGTTGAACTCGGCATTACCGTAAAAGGTAAGCATTTCATAACGGGAATGCCCGTCAGCATTGAAGTTACTTCAACCGAAGCCTATCTTGCAATGCGTCCTCATCTGGAACAGATTGTCGAAGCGGTACGGGAAGTTCTGGAGATGACACCGCCCGAGCTTGCGGCGGATATTATGACTTCGGGAATATATCTCACAGGCGGAGGCGCGTTGCTCAGCGGAATTGATAAGCTTATCGAGGAAAGAACGGGCATAAAAACCGTTGTCGCTAACGAAGCCGTCAACTGCGTTGCTCTCGGTACGGGTGAAGCGCTTGCTCACATGGATATCCTCAGTCAGAACGGATACGTTTTCAAGGCACGTGATGAAATCGGCGGACTTGAAATCGATAAAACCGAATAAAATCAGACAAACCGTCCAATAATGTTTTCAAAACATAAAAGGACGGTTTAATTTATGAAAAGAATCCATAAAATCGAAATTTCTGTTGCGGTCGGTCTGATATTTGCAATGATACTGTCAACTGTAAGCTTTGCAAAGGATTGCCGTGAGGTCAGGGATAACGTTGTCAGACTTCATATTCTCGCAAATTCGGACAGTGAAGCGGATCAAAAAGTAAAACTGCTTGTCAGGGATGCACTGCTTGAGAGCGGAGCAAAGATATTCTCGGGAGCAGTAACTGTAAATGATGCCGCTGAATATCTTGAAGAAGAAAAAGACGTGCTGGTCAGAACAGCAGAGAAAGTCCTTTCGGAAAACGGTTTTTGCTATGGTGCTACCGTTGAGCTTGTAAAAGAATACTTCACAACACGCACCTACGGCGAATACACTTTGCCTGCAGGTGAGTATCTTGCTCTTCGTGTTAAACTCGGAAATGCAAACGGTCATAACTGGTGGTGCGTTATGTTTCCGCCTCTTTGTCTGCCCGCGGCAAGCGAAGAAACCGATGTTCATATTGCAATCGGGGATAAGGGTGCAGAGATAGTAAAAGGCGGTGCAAAATATGAGGTGAGGTTTAAACTGATTGAGGTATACGAGAGTGTTAAGGAAAAACTAAAAAGTTAATATACATTATATATAGAAACTGTTCTGGAACCGCAAAACAAATTGCTGTTTCGGAACAATAAAAAAATTCGAAAAATTTTTAAAAAAAGTGTTGACATTTCAAAATCATTGTGATATATTATTCGAGCACCCCTCACGAGGGGATGCAAAACAACGCACCTTGAAAATTAAACAACGAGAAGAAAAAAACCCTTGAAGATTAATTTGAGAAGTACTTCAAAGTACAACAGTAATTCTCGTGAGAAACGAGAAAGAAGTCAGTGTAGAACTGACTGAGCGATTAAGCTCTGAAAATGATGTAAACACCTACGGGTGTTTAGATATAATTTTTAGAGAGTTTGATCCTGGCTCAGGATGAACGCTGGCGGCGTGCTTAACACATGCAAGTCGAACGGAACTTTTAAGGATTGAGACTTCGGTCGATTGAGATTTAAGTTTAGTGGCGGACGGGTGAGTAACGCGTGAGTAACCTGCCTTTCACAGGGGGATAACGTTTGGAAACGAACGCTAATACCGCATAACATAACGGAGTCGCATGGCTCTGTTATCAAAGATTTTATCGGTGAGAGATGGACTCGCGTCCGATTAGGTAGTTGGTGAGGTAACGGCCCACCAAGCCGACGATCGGTAGCCGGACTGAGAGGTTGAACGGCCACATTGGGACTGAGACACGGCCCAGACTCCTACGGGAGGCAGCAGTGGGGAATATTGCACAATGGGCGCAAGCCTGATGCAGCAACGCCGCGTGAGGGAAGACGGTTTTCGGATTGTAAACCT
>JAZQKN010000129.1:0-2883 GCA_045542175.1 Acutalibacteraceae bacterium
ATACATTTCTACAACAACGAAAGAATCCAATTAAAAACAAAACTGACTCCGCTTGAAATACGAAGTCAGTATGTCGCTTAATTAAATATTTCTGCCATAGGGTCTTTTTTGTACTGTCCGCACAATTTGGGGCAGTTCAAAACTTGCTTCCTTTTTGTTTTTATGCCATTATCCAAAACTATACATAACCTTTGACATCCACTCGCTGTAATCATAAATAAACTGTCTGACAGTTTCGGCATCCGTGCCGAAGATTTCCATTACTTTTGCAATTGCTGCCATCGGTAAACTCAAAGTGGGTAAAAGACCGAAGATATAAAAAGCTAATTTCATCTCTTCTATAAAAGCCACAAACTGCACTCCCCATTTGGTTGTCCGCGAATAAACCGTAAAAGTGTCTTCGTCAAGCACCGTGCCGTCAGCCGCAACAAGCTTTACGGTTACGTCAAAATTGCCGTAACTTACCGCGGTAACGGTCGCTCTCTTAATAAGTCCGCTTTCTTCATCGGGTTCAGCAAGCTCCAACACACACGAATCGCCTTTTGAACTCCATTCAAGCTTTACGCCTTCGTAGCTGCCGGGATTATACGAAACGTACAAACCGTCGCTTTTACCTTTCGTCAGCGCAATCATACCTAAACCGTTTGAGGGTCTGACGGCGCACCAAACATTCTCTTCTTCCTGCTCACCACTCGCAAAAGCGGTTGAAAAGGCGGTAAAAACCATAACCGCACACAGAAAGACCGATAAGAATTTTTTGAACTTTCCTTTCATAATAAAGTCCCCCTGAAAAAACAATAATCGGCAATTCTTTTGAACTACCGATTACAATTATAACTTTTAAATTCTTAATTTTCCATAAATAAAACCTTAAGATTTCATTAAGGCGTCACATCTGCTCGAGAATATACTGTTTTACGTCTTCAAGCTTGCTCTTTTTCCATTCGCCCGACTCCGCCTTTTCGGCAAGAGGACAAAGGATAAAAAAGTCAAGCGTTTCGCCGGGCACTCTGCCAGTTCTGAGAGGCTCTCTGAAATGCTCTGCCCATTCCTCTTCGGTTGCGTTTTTGAAACGCTGGGGATTAAGATACGTCATCTGTCGTCTTGTTGCGGCAATGTGCATCTTTGCGGAAAGCGGTGAAAGAAGATTGAATTCCTCTTCCTGAACGTCAACGAAAATCCTCGGAAGCTCTGCTTTCACAACGTGCTCCTCGCCTCTTACGATTTCAAGACCCATCGGCTCCCACGAAAACTGGGTTTCGGTGAAATTGATTTTCACAAGCAAGCCGAATTCGGTGTTGAACTGCGAACGCTGATAATCCGTATCAAAAATGAAATTACCGAGCGAATAAAAGATAATTTTATCGCCAACAGTTTCGTAATTCATCGGAACGTGAGGATGATGCGAAACAACCATATCCGCGCCCATTTCAAGATATTTGTGATAACGCTCTCTTGTATAAGGCGAAGGCAGAGGAGTGAACTCTTCGCCCGCGTGAGCAACAACAACACACCAGCGGCAGGTCTTTTTGATTTCATTGATTGTATTCTGAATTTCGTCAAGGTCGCTCCAGCTGTAACAGCCCGCCTTTTTTTCGTCGGCTTTTCTGCACGCACGCTGATAGCCGACACCGAACATACCGATTCCGCCCGCTTCATCAAGAATTACGGGACGTCTTGCTTCGTTAATATTCATGCCCGCGCCGATGGTTGACGCACCGTTTTCCTTTGCGATTTCAAGGGTGCTTTTTATACCGAATTCGCCCGCATCCATAATATGGTTGTTGCAGATATTCCATATATCTGCATTCATTTTATTAAGAACTTTTACGGCTTCGGGGTCGATTGTGTGAAGCAGCTGCTGAACACCGTCTTTAGTTGTATTCTGTTCAACGGGAGCAACGGGGCCCTCAACGTTTGCAACAACGTGGTCTGCGGAATGCAAAAACTCCAGAACTTCGTCGGAAATGAGGTTTTCGTCGTTCCATTTTCCGTACATATATCTGTCGAAACCGATGTCGCCCGTAAAAACTATTGTCGATTTATCTTTCATGACATTTTCCTCTCAAATATCAATGATATTATTATAATAACACAGCGAAAAGAAAAGAGCAAGGTTGAATGAAACAGTATTTTTATATGCCGATAAAAGAAAAAAGCAGTCTTTCGACTGCTTTTCTTATTTATTCAACAACTGAAATTCAATCAGTCGGGGTAAATATTACATTGTTTCAAAATCCAACCATTCTTCGCTGTTAAATCCGCATTCTTCACATAACAAAGAAATTGTAATCCAGTCAAATGCATTTACCCAGTCTTCCAACGAGAACGAATCATCATCTGACAAGCACTCTTCTTCAAAGTCCTCTTTGCCTTGTGAAGATATTTTTATGTTAATACCGAAAGTATCTTTCTCGCATTCAGAACAGAAATACTGATTAAAAGGCATTTCTCTGTCGAGGTAATCGTCTCCGCATATAAAACCGTTCCAGCCGTGTTTTCCGCTGTCAAACAGCAAGAATTCTTTGTTGCACTTTTCGCATACGGCTTTTGTAATTTCCCTGTCGTTGCTTTCCAGAATTTTAAAGGATTCACTACCGCAAGGGCATTTGATTTTGCCTGTTACTTCAAATTCGCTGTTTTCATTTCCGACAGGAATCAGAATTTCTTGCAAGTGAGCAGGTATCGGATAAATCATATTACGTCTGCTGTTGTTTTTCTCTTTCTTCAAACGGTCAAATAATCCCATAATTATACCTCCTTTTTAATAATTATATCATAGGGAATATAAATTTACAATATTTTACTATAACATGCCTGCTGACAATACTTTCTGAAATAATTGCATAAAAAAACGCAGTCTTTCGACTGCTTTTTCTTTGG
>JAZQKN010000130.1:0-18547 GCA_045542175.1 Acutalibacteraceae bacterium
AAAGTACCACAAAACGGACAACAAACACTGTATAATTAAATTAAATGAGTGATAATATGTATTTAAAATTAACCATACAAGAACGATTGAAGGATTTGAGAACAGAACAAAAACTGACCCTCGAACAGCTTGCCGAGAAAACGGGCATTTCTAAATCCGCACTCGGCAAATACGAAACAGAAGAATACAAGGATATGAGTCCGTTCAACCTTGCTACACTTGCAAATTTCTACGGCGTTTCAACCGATTATCTGCTTGGTCTGACTGAACAAAAAAATCACCCGAACGCAGACATCAATAATCTGCATTTGAGTGATGATATGATTGATTTACTTGAAAGCGGTAAGATTAACATAAGGCTGCTTTGCGAAATTGCAACCCACGAAGATTTCAGAAGATTCCTGACCGATATTGAAATCTATGTTGACCGGATCGCCGATATGAGAATCAACGATTTAAATGCTGTTCTTGGTGTTGTGAGAAATGCGGCAATGGAGAAATGCTCTGACGAAAACGATTTGTACGTCAGAACACTTGAACTTGCACAGGTTGATGAAGATGAATATTTCAGCCATGTGATACATAAAGACCTTGACCGTATTATCAGCTCAATCCGTGAAACTCACAAAACCGACAGAACAACAGCGGACACTGTTTCGCCTGCGGCAGATGCACAAAAGCAGTTGCAGGATGCTTTGAATTTTGAGGGCAGCGACGAAGAAAAGAAGGTCAGAATGTATCTCAATTCCCTCGGCATAGACTACGACTCTTTGACCAAGGAGGAGCTTGTAACACAAATAAATATCCTCAAAAAATCAAAACATATGAAAAGTCCGTATAGTCAAAGAGGTAAAACTAAAAAGAAGCGTAAATGAGAAAAGCAAGCAGCATCTTTGTATGATGTTGCTTGCTACTTTTGTATCAATCTATATTTTGCTCATAAAAATATCTGTTTACAGAAACAATTATCTCTCACTTATATGGAATAAAATCGAATAAGTTTTTCAATAATTTAAACTATTTCTGTTCCCACTTAGAAATCAAAGGCTCTACATCTTGTTTCAAAATGCTTGTATGATTGAGGTCTTCAGAGTTATACCATAAACTGTAAGCGATAACGATTTCTTTTAGCTCATAACTCATCTCATCAAAATCATTTGTGTTTTTCAATTTTACAAATTTATCGTATATCTCTTCTTTTGAAATGAAATCCGAAAAATTACTTTCATTAAAAATCCATTTGATACCATTTCTGCTTGATGTTCTTGTGCGGATTAATAACAACCTTGCAATATTTACAACATCATTTAATAAATTCGACATATATTCTATCAAAGATTCCCTGTCCAAATAGTTCCAAATATAAAAAATATAGTTATTGTTGTTTAAATATAGAATATTTGTAGTCTTGGAAATTCTTTTGATATTTGCAAGCATTGTTTTTTCGGCTTCAGATAACTTCGTTTCATCTAAAAACTTGTGACCATAATTGTCGGGGGCACCAAATTTACCGTAGGCACATTCAATGTCATACAAAATCTCACAAGAAACAGGTAAGGTTTGTTCTGTTGTAGATTTAATGATTGAAAGAACGATTTCGTTTCTATTATCTTCGTTAAGTTCATTTATGAGTTCCCATAAGCATTGCATACAAAGATAAGATGGTGTGACAGATAAAAAACCTGTTTTGGTATTATTTTCATTTAGAGTTTGCAATCTGATCATTTCATTTATGAACATTATCTTTCTTGGTTCGGTCATGTTTTTGATATGTGGAGATAGTTCGTCAAGATATTCTGCAAGCTGTTTGTTTTCTGTTAATTCCGAAAAATATTGTTGTAACTCTTCTTCAGAACAAGTGTTAATTGTATATAGTATTTGCCTTTTTGAGACTTTAACATTTTCCAAAGAAAGATTAAAATACAATTCAAAACGACTTTCGCAAGCTAATCTTTGATTTCTTCTCAAATCATCTTCACTATCATAGCAAGGATTATATCCTCCGGTTTTCCAAGAAAAACATGGAAATAAAGATTGAACAACTTCTAACATTACCGTGGGATTTTTAGGGTAAATCTCTTCAAACATCTCCAAATAACGTGTTCTATTATTTTTTTGATCTATTCCGTTTATTGAACCTGCTCGCTGGGTACTTCCCGTTAATATATGAGAGTGATTATAAATCCAATTATAAATATTGGGCGCACAAACACTTAATGCTGTTAATGCTAACAAATCAATACAGTTTGTTTCTTCTCTCATCATCCCAAATTTAAATTTATACAGATTTATAATGCGATTTACATCTCTCATATTTTCAATAAAAGGTTTAATGCATTTATTAAAAATTGTATACCAATAATCTTTGTCAAAATTATCACAAGGTACATCTTCAAAAACAAGTTTTTGATCAAAAATAATATCGGACACTTTTTGTGCAAAAGCATTATGAATTAACACTTTATTGGCACAAGGCACATCAAACGGAATCTGTATTATTTTTTCCAAATAATCTTCGCCGGAACATTCTTGCTCTTTTTCCAACGCTCTTGTAACTACTTCCTTATCAAATGACAGTAGATATATCATATTAGGGAAACCTGCTAATGAATTTACCAACTGAAAAATCAATCTTATCTGGTTGTTATTTAATCGGTCTATATCGTCAATTATCACTATAAGTTTTTGCTTTTGAGCGAGCAAAGCTTTCTCAACCAACTGTTTTTGATATTCTAAATTGTTCTTTTTATTTGATTTTTCAGATAAGTCCTTGCCAAATGCTGAAGCAAGTGATTTTATTGGTTTTAAATATTTACCTGCCACCGGAATAAATGTTAAATAATCCAAAACCTCCGAATAGTTTTGCAACGCATCTCCAACAGCTTTTAAGTGGCTATTTCCATCTTCCATATTTATTGCTAACTGTATGGTTTTAAAAAACTGATTTATTAATTGGGGGCAATCTGAATAGTTCCACGGATTAAAATGAATTATAATAGGTTTTTCATCTTCAAAAAGCTCTGCAGTCATCTCTTCTATGTAATCCAATGCCATATTTATTATTGATGTTTTTCCGCATCCCCAACTTCCACATAAACCTACTGTTAAATTTTCAGTATTATTGTAGGATAATATTGCTTTTGACAATTGTTCCGAAAATGATGATCTGTTCAATAAATCTTTTTCTTTATTAGGGATTGGCTTGTCTGTACTAAACATTTTCATAACTCCTTTTAACTAAAAATTCTCAATTTATACTCTTTTCAACAAAATGCTTTCATATTATATATGACATAAAATACGAAATGTTACGAAAAAAATTCCAAAAATTTTTATTTTCTATATTTTAAACAAATTGTGCGCGTTTTGTTTGTTTGTTATAACGACAACAACGCATACAACTCTACAATATCACATAATCTCATATTTAATAATAATCAAACAAAGCAGATTTCTTATTGAATATTATCAAACATTATGATATAGTATCTTCATCACTAAAACAAAGGTGTGAATTAAATGAAACCCATAATCCACAACAAACCCGAATGGCTTTGTGAAACCATAGCATTGCTGTATATATCAAGACAGCGTGACGAGATGGTTGAACTTATGATAAATCTAATCGGCGAGCGTGAATGGGATGTTCGTGAATTTATGACCCGTCACGAACAACTCCACAAGAAATATATTAATGCTTTTAACAAAAATCGAGTCAGCAGCGAACGTGATGAATTTTTCTTTGAGGAAATTCCTCTTGTTGATTATCTTGTTCTGACCGTTATGTATCTAAATAACAGGGATTGGGTGTACGATATTGACTCAACCGATATTGACGAAATCCGTAGCATAATGAAAGAAAGCTATCGTTTCATAACCGATTCAATGTCAAACGGCTCGGTTTGCTGTGAGCTTGAAGAATATCTTGATTCAAGTGACGGACTTAATGCAATTTATAACAATCCCAAAGAATATCTTTCTGCTTTTAATGAGATTATACGCAATAATGTTCCTGCAATGGAGAATGCGTGGGATGAAGTCCGCACGGAAGCACAAGGTTTCGTTGCTTTAAGTTGGAATAATTCGGATGAATTTTACGAGAAATCCAATATTGATTTGAATGCTCCTATCAAACACGTTTACCCCCAGCTGAGCATATACACAAATGCTTTCATAATTAACGAGACATATTATTATGGTCTTTTTAATGCCGACACAAGACCTGAAGAAGAACGGCTCAATGAGAAAGAACGAATAGTTGAAACCTGTAAAGCTATAGGTGATACAACAAGAGCAGAAATTCTTTTGCTTTTGAGTGAAAGACCGTGGTACAACAGAGAGCTTGCTACTAAACTGAATTTAACTCCTGCAACTGTAATGCACCATATAGATGTTTTACTTGCCTGTGGAATTGCAAAAATGACTACCTATGACGACAATCAGAAGCGTATTTACTATACTATCGATTCAAATCACGCAAAGTGGTTGACAACCACATTGGAACGCTTTTTTTAAGATAAGTTTAATACAAATTAAATTATATTTGACAATCATCTGATATAATGTTATACTCTTCTCATATTCTATGGGGAGAGTATTTTTTATGGATAATTATCAAAACTCTTTTGTCAGCAAAACCGAAATTGGCATTTACAGTTTTGCGGGCGGTGCACAGTGTCTGGCGTATAACCTCATAACAAGCTATATGATGTATTTCTATGTCAATGTTTTCAATGTTGACCTGCGAATCGTCAGTGCTATGCTGATGTTTGAGGGTATATGGGATTTGTTTAACAATCCGTTGGCAGGAATTATTGTTGACAGGACACGCACAAAATACGGAAAGATGCTTCCATACTTACGAAACGGAGCCTTACCCCTTGCACTACTTACTGTTTTGTTGTTTTGCGGACCGTTTATAATCACAGACACATCGTCAACCGCACCTTCAAAGATATTGTTTATGTTCCTTACATATTTCCTTTGGGAAACATGTTACACGCTTGTTGATGTTTCGTATTGGGGCTTGTCCGCTGCAATATCTCCAAGCTCGTCAGACAGAGCGAATATATCAAAGAATGTTAGTGTTGCAATGAATGTATTTGCGGCGATTCCGGGTGTTGCTGTTCCGTTGCTTCTTGATTACACTTCTGCTGACAACAGTTTCTTTTCTACCAAAACAGCATTTTTGACAATCGGTATTTTCTCTGCTGTTTTAACTGGAGTCTTTATGATAATCGCTTCATATATAGTTAAGGAGCGAGTTCTCCAATCCGAAGAAAAACCGAGTTTTAAAGAGAGTTTTTCGGAGTTTTTCAAAAACCCATTACTTCGTGTGTTGGTTCTTTCCAACCTAACAAGATTTATTGAAGGAATAGGTTGGTCTGTTGCAACATATTACTACATAGATGTTCTCGGTTATGCGAGCTTATCAATTCTTGTTGCTATTCCCGCTGCAATTTCATGGGGATTCTCATATTCATTTTTAAATAAATTAAGACGGTGCCTACAAAAGAAACAAATTATGTTATTGGCATATTTAAGTATAGGTATTGTTTGGTTTACGGTTTTCTTTGTCGGCACAGTATTTTATAGTTCGCCGTTTGTTATGATTCCTGCAATAATGGCAGCTCAACTGTTTAATGGTTTGATGGGCACTCCCGCATCAGTTGTTTATAACGAAATGATGGCTGAAGCAACGGACTACACCGAATGGAAAACCGGAAAACGAAATGAGGGATTGAGTTTTTCAATGAAAATTGTAACGCAGAAAATGAGCGGAACACTGTCTCAATCGGTAAGCTCTGTTTTGCTTTCTGCAATCGGTTATAAAACAAACAACTCAAGTGTAAGGTCGCTGCAACAAAACAAAGTGCAAAAAGGAATTTTTAACATTTTTTCTCTGCCGATAGCTATAAGTTATCTGCTTGCGGCTGTTCCTTTCTTTTTCTATAACCTTGATAAAACAACACACGAAAGGATGCTTATGGATCTTGCCGAAAGAAGAGAAACAAACAATAATCAATCTTAATAATTAATTGTAAATGTGATTAAGCACCTTTACTAAAACTTTTTTTAGCAAAAAACAACCCGCATCGTAGCATTTTAGCAATGGTGCGGTTTTTGTCGTTTTCTATCGTAATACTGCACAAATATCAAGGATTATATTTGTCAAAAACAGAGAAACTTTGAAAAACTTAAAAGTTTTTGCGTAACATTTAGCGATTTTTGTCATATATATAATGAAAAAATTTAATTAGGAGGAACATCCAATGAAAAAACATCAATCCCCGAATCGAATGACAAATAATTCTATTAACAACAGTGGTACAATTAATGGAAGCGTAACTTTAATCAATAAAGGCTCCATTTCAACAAATAATTCTCAAAATTCAGATGTTGACAAAGCGTTAATAGAAGAAATGGAAACAGTTAAATCTATAGTAAACAGTTTTAGCGAAATTAATACTCAGCAAAAAGAACTTCTTGTATCAATTATAGATGATGCAAAAAACACTGTTGAAAAGGGAACGAAAGAAAAACAACCCAAAAAATTTAAGGATGCAATTTGTCTTATGGGTAATGCTGGTAGCAAACTAATAACAGCTTTATCAGGATTAACGAACGTTCTCAGGTTTTTTGATATTTCAATTACTTAATTTAAGGTTAATAATCATTCTATACAGCTTATTGTATTATAAAGCAAGGTGGTAAATTACAATGGAATCAAAAAACAAGTTAAATTCAAAAGGTGACACCACTACAGAATCTGTAATAAACAATATTGTAAATGTCTACGGAGAAGTCAACGGTAATGTTGCGTCAGTAAATACGGGTGCAATGTCTGCATACAACTCAAAAGAATATAATTCAAACACAACAGATTGGCCACCTGAATTTGATCGAATGATTCAAGATATAAACAACACTATTTCCAAATCCCAAAATAAGGTAAGAGTTTATTCCTGGGATGAATTGGAGTTTAGTTCAATTTATGTTGTTCCATTTCTTGGAGAAACTCCCAACGCTGGTGAAGAATCAAAATATACAGGCAATAATAAACAACCTTGTCATTTGGATAATAACGATTCAAAAATAGTTGATTTTTCAGTTGTAACGAATTCGAACGAAAGTGTTTTAGTAGAAAGTACGAATGAAGATCTGTATATTGAAAAAGAACGTGATACAGAAACCCAATCAAATATTCATAGTTATAAATCGCTGATATTACCTAGAAAAAGATGGAGCTTTTCGCCAGAATTCACTTTTAACCTTTCAGATGATTATTATCGAAAACAAATAATAAGGAGATTAATTTTTAGTGATCCTTTTTTTGATCATCTGATAGGTTTTCATGATATCAATTTATACAAAAGACATCGCGAAACAGAGCTTAGTATTTCTGAACGCAGAGAGAGAATTGGCAATATATTTTCTTGCGATGATATAATATATGTTGTGGGTGGCGCAGGATACGGAAAAAGTTTGTTTCTTAAAAGTCTTTGTGTAAATCCTAAAATATTGAATGGCTTTGACGAGAAGCCTCTACTTATTATTCGAGGAGATATTAAAAAAATTATTCGTAATGACGGAACATTTAAACCAATGTCTGAATTCCTTGAAGAATGCTTCATAAATGGTTCTCTTAAAGATCCAAACGAACTATATGCAGGTTTTTTGAACAAATGCTTATCAGCAGGAAGATGTCTTGTCTTGCTTGATGCACTAGATGAAGTAGGAAATGATCAGCGTAACGAATTACATAATTTAATAATATCTTATTTTGAAGATACTTTCCCTAACAATAAAGTTTGTATTACATCAAGAGAGCGTGGTTTTATCCCTCGAGAAAACATTACATGTTTCTATATTCGGCCTGTTACAAAATATGATGTTAATGAGTATGTTGATCTTTTTATTAAACTCAAAAAATTTAATTCTGATGAAAAAGAAAAATTTATTTCTCAGGCTTCAAACTTGGTTGATAGAGGTTTTATTAAAGGGTTTCTTACTTTATCTCTTTTACTTGCGATTTATAAAAACGAAGAAGATCTTCCTACAAACAAAGTCCTTTTGTATGAGAAATGTTTTGAATACATTGCAACAACAAGAGAAAAAAATAAAAAGCTCCTGCGCAACAGTAGTACAGGAGAAGAATACGATTGGCCTATATTAACAAAATTTATGACAGATGCAACATTTATGGAATTAGCTAAACTGGGTACTCCTAATAATAGTGATATACCTGAAAACGACATAAATGAATTAATGTTAACTTTATACAGAGGCCGTTTTGATAGTCCAACAGAATGCAGATTCGCTACAGAAATGTTTTTACAATTTTGTACCGATCGCACAGAAGTTTTTGTTCCCTCACCGAACAGTAACACAGAATATAGGTTTTTCCACCGTTCGTTTTATGAGTTCTTTTTTGCAAAATATATAGATACTTATACAAACGCTGTAGAAGATACATATGAGATGTTAAATGATTTTGATATTGATTCTGAATTGTTTGAATTGCTAGTAACTTTATATGAGCGTAGAAAGCCAAAGTATTTGCAGGATCTTCTCTCATATGCTTTTGAAAAAGCGGAGCGAGCTATATCAATGAACACTAATAATTCGGAGAAACGATTTGATATCCTTACTTTAATTATGCAAACTGTAGATGACAAGTATTCAAATCAACGTTTCACAAAGTTGTTTTTACAAGAAGGTGAATTCATTTCAAAGCTGCCTCTTTCTGTTGATTTTAAACTAATATCAAACATTTTAACACAAGATACCGCTTTTTTTGCAAAACAAATTGAAAAAAACAATCAATTACTTCTTTCTAAAATTCAATCAAATATTATAGATTTTTTAATAAAAAATAATGCTTATTGCAAAAATATAATAAAAGAATTGAAAAGCGGAACATACTCAGAAATAACAGTTGATAAAATAAAGTCTGAAAAAGGATTTTCATATTGCAAATTGCAGGTTTTATTACCGGACTCGTATGAACAAATGGATAAATATTTTGAAAAATTAGCTGATAGAAAATATTTAATTGCAGTAAAAAAATTGAAAAATCGCACAGTAAACGAGATCTTTGAGTATGCGACGGAAGTTAATGCACTTTCCACAAAGCAACGAGTTCAATTATACAACTCAATTCTTTTGAAAGCATAGTAAGACAGGGGTAGATTGCCACAAATTTTTAATTTTATGAAAACGGAAACAGGTGAAAATTTGTTGTTGTTAAACGATTTGCTTATTGATTTTCGAAGTCAATTATTATAAATATAAAGACAAGAAAAGACCATCTAAACATTTACTGTTTAGGTGGTCTTTTGTGCTATTTGTAAACAAAAACCACACACAAAGATTCTTAATCAATGTGTATGGCTTGTTTTACAGTAAAAACTATTCTTTTGGCATTTTTAATTTAACCTTAATACATTCTGAACAATCCATGTAGATATTACGATTTACATCAATAACTCTACAAGAATAACTCATGCCTTTTTCTAATCTTTCTAAAATTGCATAGTTATAATATCTGGGAACATAACCAAGTAATTCGTTGTTTTTAGTCAAAATACAAATTGCATTTGAATCATGTTCGTTTTCAGGTTCTTTTTTAAAAGCCAATTCGTCTCCGCATTTTAATTCAGGCAATAAAGCACAGTCTTCACCGTTACACGGAGCATGATGTCTAATTCCCATTACAAAGAAGTCTCTTTCAATTGTTTCATCATCCGGAAAAATTGGATCGATAAATGAATAGGTATCAATGGGAAGACGTGCTTCACTTTTGCGCAACAGTTCAAATTCATCAAATTCATTCAGACCATATTTTTCTAAGATTTTATCAATATCTCTACGCTTTCTGTCTGGCAAACGACTGGCGAAAACGGGGAAGAGAATATCACTTTCATACACTTTTTCCTCAGGGAAAACTTCAAATTTTGTCCATCCGTAATTTTCTGCAGTTCCAAAATCTCCGCAGTATTCAAATGTATATTTTTCTCCACGGCACAACTTGCCAATTGTAAAATTTCTTCTGCTTTGTGGATCTTTCCAAATAAGATAAAGGAATTTATCACAACAAGTCATATGTTTAATCCTCCTTTAGTAAAAGTTCAAGAATTTCAGCTTTTTTGTTTAAGAAAAGACGAATTAATTCTTTTCTCTCGCAAGATAAAATATTTTCGGAATATTCATCCAAAAGTGTATCAATGTTTTCTTTGGTCAATTGCCCCAAAAAACTTTTGGCAATTTCTTTCGCAACAGAATAGTTTTTTAATAAATATTCAACGACTTCTCGATGAGAAGGCGTTTTCTTTTTGTTGCCGTCAATTCTTATTAAAGATTGAGATTTGGAATCTACCAAAGCGTTGAAGCGAACCTTATCACTTCCAAGAAAAGCAGGAATATCGGATTCTTTAACATAACAGCACAATGATGAACCATTGTCATATAAGGGACACCATTTAATTCTTATAGATTGTTTCTCCATTTTTATTAAAATTGCCCAGTTGCTTTGATGGCGATCACTGTTCCCTATTATAAAATCAAACAACATCATTTCTATCCAAACTTTATTAGACAGAAAACCGGTTATTGCAGAAGATAAATGCTCTATACAATAGTATCGGTTGCTTTCTTCATCTCTCATTGTTTCCGCATTATACTTGGGAAATTCCGCAGAAATAAACCAAATTCCTTCTCTTAAGATTTCATTTTCTTCGCACACAAAATAACTCATGCTACCAATGCGTCCATTATATGTCCCGATGTCAACAACGGCAGTTTCAACACCAAGCAGTTCACCTAACTTATATGCCAAATGTTCTGAAACATGTTCTGTTGTTTCTTGGTTATTCTCTGAATCTATTATTTTCGGGAATTTAAATAAACCTATTCTACCGTCTTTGGACTTTAACCATATTTTTTCGCTACGTCCACTACCCTCTGCGGAGCCGTCATATGTGTTCCATGAGCTAAAATCTATGATTTCCTTCATTGTCGATTCTCCTTCGTTTTTGCAGGAAGATACTCTTCAATCATTTCATACTCTTCGGGAGAAATAACAACCGCAACTGGTGTGTTATTTTTTATAACAACCAAAGTTTCTCCTTTTTGAACACGAGAAAATAATTGAGATGCCTTCCCTTTATTAAATTGAGTAATTGGTACTAACTGTTTTAACACTTTGCATATACCCAAGAAAGCACCTCCTTAAAATATTTGCAGACACCATATATTTTAACAGAGTAATGATAATATGTCAATATTTTATTTGTTTAATTAACATTATTATTATAATGATAATTATCATTACTTTCTTGAACACAAAACAAAATACATTCTCTTCAATATATATTATATTGTTTTGTATGGGTTATTTAACGGACAACAAAAGCCGAACTGGATTAGTCCGGCTTAGTTCACTTTTGATTAATTATTCTAATGTGTTATCTCATATCGGATAATGGAGTGTAGTCTGTGCAGTTTCTCAAATATTCTTCCATTTTACCTTTCAACAATAATTCAATATAACACAACGGATCGTTATAGATTAGGTAATCAAGTTCGGATACTTCGTACATATTGTTTGCATATTCGTTTTCAACGGCAATGCAATCGATTGACAGCATAGAACCATCCGTCAGTTTGACCTCAACACAGGCAGTGTCGATGTTGAATTCACAACTTTCAATAAGCTTTTTCATAATCATTTTGTCCTTTCTTCTTATGGTCGTTTATCAACTCTGTCTTGGAATTTTTTCATCCCAAAACAGAATCTTTCACACACTGTCAATGATGTATGTAACGGGTCGCCTTCGCGGATACGCATAGTGCGGCGGATTTCTTTGGGGATGACGACCCTTCCGAGGTCGTCGATTCTTCTGACAATACCTGTGGCTTTCATTTTATATCTTTCTCCTTATATTTTGGTTGCCTTGTTATTGTTTGTCAGAAATTGCGGTTTATACGAAATAATTCTATCGAATATTGATTTACTGCCTTAAACAAACGGTTGAATCTTTCTTTGGAAAATTTTTTACAAATCACTTTCAAAGTGTTGACAAATCCATAACGAATATGTATTATAGTACGTGAACTATATAGTACGTATACAAATTTGTGAGCGGGGTGATTTTTATCAGACGAAGAAAGGTTAACACCACAAAGCTGGAGATTATTCAGACGGCATCTGAAATGTTTATTGAAAACGGATATTCGTCAACATCTCTGCGCTCGATTGCGGATAAGCTGGATATCAGTCCCGGACATCTTGTTTTTTATTTCCCTACGAAAGAGCATTTGCTTGCGGTTCTTATAGACAAGCTTTGTTCGTTTCAATGGAAACTGATAAAAAAAGAGGCGGAGGACGGAATAAGCACTCTTCTTGCGGTTTGCCTTGAGCTTATGACAATGGCGGCAGCAGCGGAGGAGGACGAAATTGCAAAGGACTTTTTGGTTTCTGCTTATCAGAGCAGGATGTGTCTTGAAATGATTCAGAAAAATGACATTGAAAGGGCAAAAGAGGTTTTTGCGGAGTTTTGTTCCGATTGGACCGATGAGCAGTTCAAGGGGTCGGAAAGCCTTATTTCCGGCATAGAGTATGCAACGCTGAACACAACACGCTACTCTGCAAAGCTTGAAACACGAATTCCGAGTGCACTTGAAGCAATACTGACAATTTACAACGTGCCCGAGGAAATCCGCAGGATTAAAATCAAAAAGGTTCAGTCAATGGATTACCGTTCAATTGGCAAACGAATTTTTAAAGAATTCAAGGAATATATTGAACAGGAAAATGAGCAGGCATTTGATGAGTTGCTGAAATGAACGCAGAATGCAGAACGATGAACGCAGAACGGTAAATCTTTATAAGCATCTGACTTCGAAGAAAAAAGAGTTTGTTTTATCAAAACAGCTTTTACGTTGAGGAACAAGCATCGGTGCAAATATTGCCGAAGCTGAACGAGGGCAAAGCAAGGCGGACTTCAATGCAAAACTGAACATTGCCCTTAAAGAGGCAAATGAAACATATTACTGGTTAAGGTTGTTACACGAAACAGATTATCTGACAGATAAAGAATTTAAAAGCATTGAGAAAGATATTGATGAAATAATCGCAATACTCGTTTCAATATGCAAGAAAACAAGCTTAAAATAAACGCAGAATGATGAATGCAGAACGAATATAACCACCTCTGTGTTCTGCACTCTGAACTCTGCACTCAATAACCAAGGAGGTTTTTTTAAAATCATGAAAAAACGAATTATCAGTGCGGTGCTTGTTGCGGTTATGCTTATCGGAATAGCACAGATCGGAGTAACCAACCGGGACATTCAGCTCGTAAATTATGCTCAGGCTGCCGAGGGAGAGAGCCTTCTTCAGATGCTTGACATTAATGACACAGCTGTTAACGTTCCCAACGATAAGGACAACCCCTACGGACCGGGAAGCCTTAATATGTTCCCAAGAATGGAACTTATGTACTACGATAACGTACATAACAACAATTCTGTATATTACAGAAGAGTTTATGATTATGACCAGAGAAAGCAACCTATAATCTGGGACAATCAGGAATTCTCCAATACACCTGCAAGGAAGTTTGAGGCTTCGCAGAGCGCGGCGTTTGACCCTACAGGTGTTGGTAAACAAAATTATGTTGCAACCGTGGGCTATGTTGCATGTGATGCTCCCAACGGCGTCAAAGGTCTGCAATATTATCTTCGGGTTGAAGACAGCTACGGCAATGTTTTTGCGGAATATGATCTTGGTATGATTTATGATGATATTAGTCCATATGACGATTATAATTTACCTGACGGATATGAGATAAATGCGTTTCTTGCCATAACAAGCGGCGACTTCAATGGCGACGGTTACGAGGAAATTGCAGTTTATGATCCTGATACGATCATCAATTATTGTGCAGTAAAAATATTCTCATATAACAATAGCTCCAGAACGCTTATACAGAGAAACAATATGCGGGTACGTAACGCTTGCTATGGCGGAACTCTTCCCGTAAGAGTTACAACTAACTGGCCCATAGTTCAGCTTACTGCAAGCGATCTTGACAAGGATTTTAAAGATGATCTTGTTGTTACATCGTCTTTCCCTCACAGAAGATACACCAACACCAAAAACACGGATTATGTCATGCCCAGAACTTCCATTGTTACATATAGCGGAAGCTTCAGTTATACGGTTAATGCAACTTTTGAGCATGCATGGGATTATTCAGAATTCGACTCAGGTAACACAAACGGAAAAACCCAGATAAGCTGTTACGGCTCGGCGGCTGTGGGTGATATTGACGGCGATGGCAGAGATGAAATTGTCTATGCCGGATATGACCTTTCAACAGATGAGAGAAACAACACAAACACTTCGGGAATTAATAAGAGTTATGCCAACGTAGGTGTTATTGAGTATTCCGACGGAGTATATAAGAAGGGTGCCGGCGGAGTTTGCCAGTATATTAAAATCAACCCGAATATTGCGGCTGGTCTTTATGAAAATAACTGTCAGTCACCCATAGCGCTTGCCTGCTTCAATCCCGTAGGCACAGGCGGTAAGGATTATGTGTTTATCGGCGGTTCGGTTTATTCTTTACGTACCGACGGCGGCAGCCAGACTCCCGTTGACCTTTCTCATAACCACCCTGCGGCTGACTATGGCTTTAAGCTTGAATATGAAGCATCGGATTGGGATTCAATTTATTCCCAGGGCACAGAGGATTATTACGGCAACTCAAAGACAACGCATCACAATATCTGGATTGAATCTGTTGCAACGGGCAACTTCCTCAATGATGAAAATGCGGGTGAACAGCTTGTGTTCATCGTTGGCAGAAAGTCAAGCGAAGGTCACAACTTCAGGCATGATGTAGTTCAGATTGCAACGGATGCAAAAGACAAGCTTATTGCATCAAGATTTGCAATCAACTACCAGACAGGCACAAGCTATAAGAGAAATATGACCTATACGGCAATGGATATTGATGATGACGGAATGATTCTTCAGTTTGTGGAAAAGGATTCATATTTCTCAGACCCGAATATTGTTGCAGTTCTTCAGGCAGCTCCCTATTTTGAAGACCTTGTTCTTCTTAATGAAGATTACTGTGAAGACGGCTCAACCGTTTTCGGTAAATCATCAGGCTCAGGAACCTCGGAAACTCACGGCTTTAACGTTACAGCTTCAGTTATCACAGGCTACGAGCAAGATATCACCTGCTTCGGAGTTAAACTCGGCGGTGTTGATTTTGAGGTTGAAGTAAGCGCTTCGGTAGGCGGTGAATGGGAAGATGCAACTGAAAAAACAACTTCAGTTGAATACTCTTCACCGAGTACGGAGGACAGAGTTATCCTTACAATGACTCCGTATATCCGCTATGTATATAATATGTGGACACCTCAGTTCACCACTCCCACAAGGGATGAATATAATGCAACTTGTGCATCATTGAAAGACGATGCTGCAGCTCTTGAAAATTACAAGAATGAGGTTTTAAGAACTACCAATACACACGGCTGGGGTCAGACAGTTCCCGCCGGATGGTCAAAATATATAATGTGTGTTCCCGAAACACCCAGACTTTCAATGATAACCGTAACCGAGTTTGATAAGGTAGCTGAATCAACCGGTGAATTTGAGGCTATCAGAGGCAACGTCCTGAATCACAGCATAGGTGACCCCTCAACATATAACCACAATGAATCCAGCCTCAGAGATTTTTCGGGCGGCAGTGACGTTGTAAGCGAAGGTCTTGATATGAGCGATTCCGATTATATCTGGGTTTCCAAGGGCGGCGGTACCGTAACTCAGAGCATTGAAGAAATGTCCTCAAGCGCCTCATCGGTTACATGGGGAGCAGGAATCACAACAACCATGGTAGGTAATGCAGGCGGAGTTAAAGCCGGTGCTTCTGCCGGTGTAGAGTACACAGGCAGTTATACCACTATGAATTGTTCGTCAACCTACATTGCCGGTACTGTTGCAGGTATGCCGTCATCAGAAAACGGCGAAACTGCAGGCTTTGATTTCCAGTGGCGTTTTGGCAGCTGGAAAGAAAGACTCAACAATCAGGATTGCCTTGTTCTCGGTTTTATAACCAAGAACGTCAAAATGCCTCTCAAATCTCCCAAGAACCTTGCAATCAAGGATTCAACCGCAACAACAATTACCCTTAACTGGGAAAAGGCAGGCGGAGACTGGACTCAGGTGTATATGATAACGGATAATGAAACAAATCCGTATTTCCTGATTGATACCATTGATTCAGATAAAAACGAATATACGGTTGAAGGACTTAACCCTAACACAAAATACACATTTGCTCTCAGATCAACAGATAACCTCGGCTCAGAGGCAAGTATTTATACCGCCGCTGTTTCGGGCAAAACGAAATATGCCGAAGGTGTAGAGGTTCCTCATATTGACCATATAAGCGATATTCACGCTCTTTCAGGCTCGGATGTTAATATCAAGGCTGTTGCAACGGCAGTTGACGGCGGAACCCTTACTTATCAGTGGCAGGAGCAGGTTGAGGAGAATGATGTTTACGTATGGCAGAACATAAAGAATCAAATCAACGCCATAATGCCTATAATTGACGTAACCGATGATTATAACGGTAAAAGATATCGTTGCGAGGTAGGCCAGCTTATTGACGGTAAGGTAGCTTATGTTTATTCAAACACCGTAACCCTCTATGTAGGTCAGGGCGGCACAACAACCTCTCTTGCAATCAGCGAGCCTTATGGTGCTGCAAGCGGCTCATATCAGGTTGAGAATGAAAAAGTAAACACGGCGGTTACAGAACTTATCGCAACGGTAGGCACTGACAGCTACAGCATTGCAAAGCTCGCAGACGGTAACTATATCGTTACTCTTAAAGAACAATCGGATACTGCTGTTTATCAATATATTGCAGACGAAACAGCAAAAGCGGCTATCGAAGCTGCAATCACAAACAAGCAGGAAACCGTTACTCTTAATGCAGCAAATCTTGCAGAAATCGTTACCTATTCAGAGTATGTAACCGAAAGCAGAGTTTCAACCGGTATATCTGACAATGCCGTTTTTGTTCAGGTAAGCGAAGAAGACGTTGCGGTGGGCAAGAACACTTTCATTCTTAAAGAAACTGTTTATATTCCCGATCCCGACAATCCGGAAGATGAAACTGCCGGAACAACAGAAACGATTGAGCATAAAGTAACGTACACCAAAACATATACCGAAGGCACAAAAACACTTTATGTTGTACCCGTTACGGAGGAAATTGAGAGTGTTGACGATGAAGGAAACGTCACAACAACCTCAAGAAGTTTCGATACGTATTACTATATCGACTCCGCTGACACAACGATGACCGAGCCTGTTGAAGTTACCGCTCAGGTAATGGGCTATACACAGGCAGCAGATTCTTCAAAAATCTATACAATGGAAACAGAAACTGCGGTTGTTACTTTTGAAAAGGAAATAAAAGAAACATATTACACAACAACTGTTGTTGCGGGTGATACCGTAACTCTTGCAGCTCTTGTTGAAAGCACAAGCGTTGGTATGAATATGGTTCCCACAGGCAATGTATGCTTCAAGATTTCTCTTAACGGCGATTCATCAAAAGAAACAAAATACGAAATTCCTCTCACAAAATACAGCGAAACTCAAGGCTCTGCAGTTACAGAGTGGACTCCTTCAGAAGACGGAACCTATACAATCGTTGCAACATATTACGGCAACAGCAGGCTCCTTTCGTCTTCATCCAAAAGCCTGACCTACACAGCTTATGAAGTGTCTGGTGCAGGAACCAAGGAAGTAAAGAGCTTTGTTATGAATTGCAATGATACCGTTATCAATAACACTTCCATCAATCTTGCACCGGCTCTCAATGTTACTTCTGTTACATGCAATGACACGGAGCTTGAAGATGTTGTAACTACACCCTACAGCCTTGAATCTGATAACACCATTGTTTATGAAGTAAGAATGGAATACAGCGAAGCTCCCGAGGGCAGTTATATTATTGAAAACAATGTTTTCACGGCTACCGTTAACGGCACTTATTTCATAACCGCAACATACACAGACGGCGAAGGTGCTGATGCTCAGAGCTTCACCTACACCAAGAAAATCAATGTTGTTACAACAGCGGGTGAACAGCAGCCCATCTATTTCCAGAACTCATCAATAACAGTATATACAACTCAGAAAACTGTTAAAAATGAGCTTTCAAACTTCAATGCAGGTGCAACAGTAAGATATAAGAGCACAGATGAAAGCGTTGCAACCGTTGATGACACAGGACTTGTTACAATTCATAAGAGTGGTGTTACAAGCATCGTTGCAACCTCCAGCGTTTCAGGTAAAGATGATGTTGAGGCAACATATCTTCTCTATATCAACAAGCAGCCCCTGACTCTCTCCGTTCCCGATGATATAGTTGTAACGTACGGTCAGACACAGGAAGAAGCTCTTGAAATTATTGCTGCAAGCGGTCTTGTTGTTAAAACAAACGGCGGT
>JAZQKN010000131.1:0-10226 GCA_045542175.1 Acutalibacteraceae bacterium
TCGAATTCTCTTGTGAGAAGCGTGTTCATACCTTCGGGAAGAGATGCGATTTTATCGTAAGCACCGCTGAGTTTCAATGCAGTCTCAACGGTTTTGATGTTATTCTCATCAACTTCCTGTAAAAGCACGTTTTCTGCAACGGACATTGCAAAAATCATATAATCCTGAAAAACGTTTGCAAATTTCTTTCGGTATTCAAGAAGTTTATATTCTTTAATGTTAATGCCGTTATAAAGAATTTCACCCTCAGTTACGTCATAAAGACGCATAATGAGTTTGGAAAGGGTTGTTTTGCCTGCACCGTTATGGCCGACAACGGCAAACGTTTCTCCCTTATTGATTTTAAATGAAACGTTTTTAAGAGTAAATTCATCACTTCCGTCATATTTAAACGAAACGTTTTTGAATTCAAGGCTTTCAAATTCTCCGGGTTCAATTTCACCGCCTTTTAACTTAGGTTCATATTCAAGGAAATCACGGAGATTCTGCACCCAGAGGCAATGCTTCTGTTGTCTTGCAAAATAAAACGCGAGGTTATTGAGCTTATTACGGCAGGTTGTTATTGCGGAAATAAGCACGGAAAACTGTGAAATCGGCAGGTTTTCAAGTACAACCAGTCTGTAACAACCGTAACCGAATCCGCCTGCAACAGGCACAACTTCGCCGAAAACATCGGAAATAATTTCAAGAATTGCAACCTTGATTCCGTATTCGTGCAAAAGCTTTATATTCTTATCAATTGCATCTTTGAATCTGCGTTTTACAACAACGAAAATATTAGTTGTTTTGATTTCTTTTGCAAATTCTCTGAGAAGAATTGTTCTTCTTGTGTAATCCTTCTGTCTTTCGTAAGGAGTCATTTCCTTTTCTTTGTCAAGCTCAACCTGATTTTTCTTGAATCTTAAGAACACAACAACAATCGGGCTGATAATAAAGAAAAGCAAAAACGGGTCAATTGAAATGAGATACGCAATCAGAAAAACAATACTGATTGCAGAGCCGAGAGTCCAGGCAGAGCCTTCGATGATTCTTTTAAAACCGCCTTTATCGACAACCCAGGTTGCGCGGTTATAATTATCAAAGAAATCGGGATTTTCGTAGCATCCGAGCTCAACCTGTTGAGCTTTTTTGAAAATTAGACTGTTAATATAGCTTTCACACTTGATTTCAAATTTGATTCGCACAGTGAAAACGTCAATGTAACCGAGCAAATCAACAAGAAGCTTGCCCACAACAATAATCAGCATTCTTATAACAAATTCTTTAAAAGTTCCGTTACCTTCAATAATTGAAAGCGCCGTTTCAAGAAACATAACGTTGATTACAACCGAATAATACACGTTTTCAAGTATGTAAGCTGCATAAATAATCAAAAGAGAAAACGGTGCACTTTTCCATGCACACGAAAGCATAAAAGCGGTATTTTTCAGCACGTGTGCTTTTTGCTTTTTTTCCTTTGTTTTTTTCATTTTTTATTCAATTTCCTCCAAAAATATAAAGTCAAACTTACAAAATTAAATTTTATCAATACTGATATTATTTGTCAATGAAAAAAATAAAACTGCGGCAAATAACCGCAGTTTATATTTTATTTAACTTCAATTTTCAAGCATTCATTGCCGAGAAGCTTATTGCTGACTGCATCGGGCTGATGTCCGCCGATATAAAGTGAGATGCTTCCGTCAGTGTCAACACGGTTACCCTCGTCATCAACAGTTTTGAGCCAGTATTTATCAATGTTGATTTCAACTTCTGCAGTTTCACCTGAAGCAAGAGTCATAGGTTTAATTCCGCAAAGCTGGAAATGAGGTGTTATGAATCTGCTGTCGGTAAACTTTGCATAAACCTGAACCTTTTCTTTGCCGTCTGTTTTTCCGACGTTTGTAACGTTTACTTTAACAGTAATGCTATCACCGTTTTCAGAAACAACTGAAGCATCGGCAAATTTAAATTCCGTAAATGAAAGACCGAAACCGAAGGGATAAAGTGCATCACCCTCAATATATTTATAAGTTCTGCCTTTCATACCGTAATCTTTGAAATCGGGCAAATCGTGGTTACCGCTGTAAATTGTAACGGGAAGCTTACCGCTGGGTGAAAATTCGCCCGCAAGAAGTTCGGCTACTGCAAGACCGCCGAGAGCACCGGGATACCAAGCGTGAATAATTGCTTTAGCGTGCTCTGTAACCTTATTGCCAAGGTCGATTGAACTGCCGCACATAAGAACAACAACTACGTTATCGCAAACGTCGCAAACTGCTTCTGCAAGCTTCTGCTGAGTTTCGGGAAGATAGAGTGATTTCTTATCGCCGCAAGCGGTGTAGCTGTCATCAAAACCTGTATCTTCGCCTTCGATTGAGCAATCGAGACCAAGTGCAAGCACCGTTACATCGGCCGATGCGGCGGCGGCAACACCGTCACTGAGCATATAACCGAACCCGCTCCATTCATTGAGCTTTTCGTAGCAATAATTAGAGCCTCTTTCAACGGTGATTTTTGAATCTTTGAAAAGTTTTCTGACACCGTCGGCAACGGTTACGTATTCAGATGAATAGCCGTTATAGTTGCCTTCAAGCGCGGTAACGGACTGTGCGTTGGGGCCGACGATTGCAATTCTGCCCGTTGCCTTGCTCATAGGAAGGAAATTATCCTTATTTTTGAGGAGAACAAGGCATTCTTCAGCTGTTTTTATATTAAGTGCTTTATGTTCATCACAGTCAAGCTTATCGTATGTATAATCCGCAAAAGGATTAACTTCTTCGAACTCACCGAGAAGATGTCGGATTTCAAAGAGTTTTTCAGCTGCAAGAGTGATATCATCTTCTGTAACAAGGTCTTCTTCGTATGCTTCGATGAGAGCTTCGTACGTATCGCCGCAGTTAAGATCGCATCTGTTTTTAAGCGCAACCGCTGCAGCTTCAGCTCTTGTTTCAGTATAATGATGCTCTGCAAAAATGTCCTTCAAAGCTCCGCAGTCAGAAACAACGTAGCCATCAAAGCACCACTTGTTGCGGAGAACTTCCGTAAGCAGGTATGAGTGAGCACAGCAGGGCTCTCCGTTTGTGCGGTTATAAGCACCCATAACGCCGCAAACGTTACCTTCTTTTACGGTTTTTTCAAATGCGGGAAGATAAGTTTCATAAAGGTCGCGAAGGCTAACCTTTGCGTCAAAACCGTGTCTGTCCTTTTCGGGACCCGAATGCACTGCGAAATGCTTTGAGCAAGCACCCGCCTTGAGGAATTCGCCGTCACCCTGAATACCCTTGATGAAATTAATTCCGAGAATCGACGTAAGGAAGGGGTCTTCACCGAAAGTTTCCTGTCCTCTGCCCCATCTGGGATCACGGAAGATATTGATGTTGGGTGCCCAGAAAGTGAGACCCTTGAAAATATCAAAATCGTTATATTTAACGTGCTGATTATATTTTGCTCTACCCTCGGTTGAAATTGCGTCGGCAACTTCGTTTACAAGCTCGGGGTCAAAGGTTGCAGCCATAGCAATCGCGTGAGGGAATACGGTTGCAGTACCCGCACGCGCAACACCGTGTGAGCCTTCGTTCCACCAGTTATATGCCTTTATGCCGAGGCGTTCGATTGCGGGAGCATTATAAAGAAGCTGAGAAATTTTTTCCTCAACCGTCATTTTCGATACGAGCTCTTTAGCTCTGATTTTTGCTTCGTTTTTATTCATATAACATTCTCCTTAAGGCATAAAAGGATTGTCGCTGTATTCATAATCATCGGGCATAACGTAGGGTCTGAAGTGATTGATTGTGTAATCAATTGCCCACTGACCTTTTTTACCCTGCCAGAAATTTGAATGAGGCTCAATTGAGAGCATTCCGTTATAATCGTGGGTATAAAGAATATCCATAACGGAATTCCAATCGGTCATATCCATTCCTGCGGGGGCATCGTCATAATGCTCACCGTCAATATATACAGAACCCTTAAGATGGAAATGATATATTCTGTTACCCCAATCACGAAGCTCTGCAAGATAATTTCCGTTATCGCCGAGACAGTGAGAAACGTCGTATTTGATTCCGAGTTCGGGAATTGCGGAAAGAATTACGCTCCAGGCTTTAGGCTCGCATACAAAGTTATCCCAACGGCAGTTATACACGGCAATTTTAACGCCTTTTTCCTTACCGAATTCAACAAGCTCCTTAAGATAAGCGATTGCATACTGACAGTTATCATAGAAGCTTTTATCTTCAATGTAGTTGACGCCACAGTTAAACACGGGACAACCAAAGATCGAAGCAGCGGAAACGATATTCATATCGTCCTGCAAAAGCTCTCTGTTAATGCTTCCGTCTTCGTTGATTCTCTCGCCGCCCCATCTGCCTGTTGAGCCGACAACGACATTGTATTTTTCTGAAAATTCCTTGATTTCTTCTGCCTTTGAAAGAAATTCTGCCGAATCATAGTTTATATTAATACAGAATTCAACTGCATCAAGGCCTTTATTATGTACGTATTCAAAACAGCCTTCGCTCCAGCCGTTTATAATGCCGAGTTTCATAGTATCACCCTTTCAACGCTGATTATATCACAGTAAAACTTAATTTTCAATGACGATTTCTTTTGCTTTTTCAAGAGCGTCGTCAATGTTTTCAAGAATATTTTCTTTGCCTATTTCTTCAATGAATCCCGATTTTTCAAGAACTTTCGTCGGTTGCTCATTAAGATGAGAAATAAGGAGTGTAGCGTTATTGTTTTTGCATTTAACGGCAAGCGATGCAAGGGACTGCATAGCGGTAACGTCAACTGCGGGAACATTGCTCATTCGGAGAATAAGAACGCTGATTCCGTTCTCAATTTCAATTGCTTTGATCTTATCAGATGATGCAAAGAACATCGGTCCGTCTATTTCAAGAACTTCGGTTTTTTCGGGAACAGGCTTATTTCTGCCGTTTTCTTCATCGCTCCATTTACGGATATTCATCGTATCGGACATACGTTTCATAAACATAACAACAGCAATTATCATACCGACTTCAATTGCAACCACAAGGTCGAATACAACAGTAAGTACAAACGTTACAACAAGAACAAGAATATCGCTCTTGGGCGCTGTTTTGCAAATCCTGACAAATTGACGCCATTCGCACATATTGTAAGCTACGATGAAAAGAATTGCGGCGATAACAGGCATCGGAATCCATGCCGCATAAGGCATCAGTACAACAAGAATAAGAAGAAGTACAATTGCGTGAACGATACCTGAAACAGGAGTGCGACCGCCGTTTTTTACGTTAGCCGCTGTTCTTGCAATTGCTCCGGTAGCAGGAATTCCGCCGAAAAGTCCAGAGCATATATTGCCGACACCCTGTGCAATCAGCTCTGTGTTTGAGTTGTGGCGGTCATTAATCATACCGTCTGAAACAACGCATGAAAGCAGAGATTCAATGCCCGCAAGAATTGCAATTGTGAATGCGCTGGGTATAACCGCTTTAACAGTTTCAAAGTCAAACGAAGGCACCGAAAACGGAGGAAGCGATCTGCTGATTGTGTAAAGATCGCCGATAGTGTTTACGTCAAGATTGAACACCTTAACAATAACCGTGCCGACGATTACCGCAATAAGTGAGCCGGGAATCTTTTTGCTGATTTTAGGCCAAACAATCAGAATTAACAAAGCAATACCGCCAACCAACAAAGCCCACGGATTGAAAGTTTTAATTGAATGAGCTATAGCTTCAAGCTTTTCAACTGTTTCAATCGCATTCGTACCCTCGGCAAAAGTCAGCCCGAGAAAATCTTTGATCTGACCGATAACGATTGTAAGCGCAATACCCGAGGTGAAACCAGTTGTTATTGTAAACGGTATGTATTTGATAAGTGAACCGAACTTCAGAACACCCATCAGAATCAGTATGATACCCGCCATAATTGTTGCAATAACAAGTCCGCTTAAACCAAACTGCGCCACAATACCGGCAACAATTGTTGCAAAAGCGGCGGTCGGACCTGAAATATTAACCTTACTGCCGCCAAGTACTGCAATAACAAAACCGGCAATAATTGCAGTGTAAAGTCCTTTTTCGGGTGAAACTCCCGAAGCAATTGCAAGTGCAATTGAAAGCGGAAGCGCAATTACAGCAACAATAAGTCCCGCCACAAGGTCAGAAGCAAATTGCTTACCGGAGTAATTTTTTAAAGTTGTGATTAATTTTGGTTGAAAAATCTTCATCTTTCTTATCGGAATAAATCCGTTCCTCCGTATTAAATTTATGTAAACATATTACTATATTACAGAGTTATTCAACAAGTGATTTTTAACAGATTTTTAAAAATCGTCAGTTCGCAACAATCAAAGTTATTTATCGCTTTTTTTATGGTTAAAATTACAAAAAATTCAATCTGTTCCGTTGACACTTAATTCGAGCAGTAATATAATCGTATTATATTGAATATAGGATGTGATTCTTTTGTCTTTTAACCCGATTTCGCTTAATACAATCTGTGCTTCGCTCACTTATGCAATGGGCATTGAAGCACCTGAAAAAGCAAATAAACTCTCTGAAGAGTTCAAAGAGTTTATCGACAGTTCGTTAGGAAATAAAAAAGCAGACAGGGTGTTTATGTATAACCCCGATGCAATTGCACAGTGGGTATATGAAAAATACTGGTCTTACACAGATTCGGTTCGTGAACACACATCGTTTTCTCTCCCTCTTTCCTGTGTTATGCCTTCGGTAACTCCAGTTTGCTTCGGAACAATGTATACAGGCGCTGACCCGGAAGTGCACGGAATTCAGAAATACGAAAAACCTGTTCTCAAGACTGATTCAATATTTGATACTCTTATCAGATCGGGCAAAAAAGCCGCTATTGTTGCTGAATCAAAATCAAGTATGTCAATGATTTATCTTGAGCGAGAAATTGATTATTTCATTTACGATACAGTTGAAGAGGTCAACGCTAAAGCTGAGGAACTGATCAGATCCGATGAATACGACTTCATTGCTGTTTATAATGGAAACTATGATGCTCTTATGCATAAATACGGACCCGAACACGAAATCCCTCTCGGTGAATTCAAAAAGAATACCGAAGCGTTTGATTCCTTTGCAAAACTTATTAAAGATAATTGGAAAAGTCACAATACTCTGATCGGTTTTGCAATGGACCACGGATGCCACGAAATTGACGGTGAGTGCGGCTCACACGGTCTTTATATGGAAGAAGATATCAACATCGTTCATCTTTACGGTGCGTATACTTCTTCAAAATAATTTAAAGCACAAAATTTAGTGTGCAAAAAGCAAAAAAATGTAAAATAACATTGTATTTTGTGTTTCTGTATGTTAAAATAATTTTATATTGTAAATACAAGCGGAGGCTTAATTATGGAAAACAAACAGCTGTTCGAGTTAAGTGAAAACGGATTTGACTGCGGTCAGGTTGAACAGTACATAACTCTTCTCAAAAATGAATATAAAAAAGTTTATGAATATGCTAAAACCGTTGAATCAAACAACAGCAAGCTTAAGAATATCTGCCGTTCTCTTTCAGAAGAAAACAAGGCACTCAAAGCCGCTTCAGGTAAAAGCAAGGTTGCTGATAACGTAAGCGGATTGGATAAAATTGCAAAGCTCAATTCTGAAATTGCAAAAGAAATCGAAGCTCTGCGTTTGCAGGACAAATAATTTACAGCTAAGGTGAAATTTATGTCAACAAACATAACCGAATTCAAACTTCGTAATATCGAAGAGTTTGACGCTGATTTTGTTCAAAGCATACGAATTCCAAAAAAACCTTCCGTAAAACCTGCAGATAAGACCGTGCCGAGCCTTATACCCGAGCTCGACAAAAATGCTTTCAGCGACAAATCAACGTCACAGACAACATCAGACATCACAGATACTAAAGATAATCTCAGCAACACTGAAAATATTTCCGATACAACTCAGTCCGGTAAGCCTGCTCCCCGCCCCCTTGTACCTATCGGAAGCGGTCAGACCGCGATTCCTCCCGAACAGGAAAAAATCGGCGGATATACACAGAACACTGCAGGTACTGTCAATCTTGAAGATCTTCGTTTTGAAGATGAAACCGAAGAAGAAGAATTAACCGATAAGAAAAAAAGATCCGGTAAAGGTGCTCTTGCTCTCAAGATTATATCGATTGTCTTTCTTTCAGTTACAATTATTTCTTTTCTTCTTGGCTGTCTCGTTTCAGTATTCCTTAACAACAACGGAATTCAACTTGCAGATTATTGCTTTAACTCACAGGTAAGAGACGTTACTTTTGAAACCGATGCGGGCAAAACTACGGTAAACGAAGGTGCTCTTATCATTTCAAAGCCTCTGAAAGCAAATGAATATGAAACAAATATGATCGTTTCCGTGCTTGCTTCTGACGAATCGGGAAATGAAAAATGTGAAATATTCAGTATCGGAACAATTATACAAATTAATAATGACGTTGTCGAGTTTGAATTAATTGCACCTGACAGCGGTGCGATTATCGGTCATACAACAAGTGCTGATTGTTACGGTCTGGTTGAATATTACATACCCGTAATTGGTGGCATTATTTCCTTTTCTATTTCCAGCGCAGTCAACGCAGTTCTTGTTTGTGCCCTGTTCATTTTAATTGCCGCATTCTGGTTCCTGTTGCTTGTGCTTTCAGAAAAGAAGCTCAAAGCTTCAAAAGATAACAGATAAAATTAAAACCCTGAGCGTAAAGCTCAGGGTAATTTTTATATATCAACCGATATAATGTTTTCATCCTGCTCCATCAGAAGCATAATTTCATCCATTGAGATTGTTCTTGCTTTTTTAACCGTTACGTCAAGAGTGATTGTTGAATCGTGATTTCTTGTCATTTTGCATTTTTCAATGCTGATGTTTCTTTCGTAAAGTTTTTCTTTAAATGCGTTTACAGAGCCTTTTTTATCAGCAAGCAAAACGGTAAATTCGTTTGAAGTATTCTCAAGTCGCGAGAAGAATCTGTGAAGAACAAACTGGAAAATTACCATAAAAAGAGTTGCGGTAATACCGAGTGTATACATTCCCGCACCGAGAGCAAGACCGATTCCAGCGGTAGTCCATATTCCTGCGGCGGTGGTAAGACCCTTGATTGAAACGTCTTTAACGAAAATAACACCGGCACCGAGGAAACCGACACCTGTAATTACGTTTGAAGCGATACGGGTAGCATCAGCATTCATACCCATTGCAAGGCTGTCAACAAAACCGTATTTTGAAACAACCATTACAAGTGCGGCACCGAGAGCAACCATAACGTGAGTTCTTATGCCTGCATCCTTCTGTCTACGGCTGCGCTCATAACCGATTACAAATCCGCAAAGACAAGCGGTGAAAATACGTAAAAAATATGTTTCATGAACAATTTCATAGTAAATTAAATTCAAAATATCGTTCAACTTAAATCCCCCTTGTCTCTTTTAAAACAGTATATTATCACAAAACCATTCTTTTGTCAATCTAAATAAAAATTATTAACAGAGTATGCTCGTATTGGTAAAATACAACATAAACAAGGTTGGAATATTGGTCAGAACAAATTATTGAATTTAGGTCTTGATTTTTAAAGTAAAATGTGTTAGTATATTCGAGCAGAGCCTATGGGGGTGTAGCTCACTTGGGAGCCCAAAGCACTCAGAAACGCACCCCACAAAAAATTTAATAAATAAATTACTCAGTGTGCCCTTTTATGGGGGCGTAGCTCAGCTGGGAGAGCGCTTGAATGGCATTCAAGAGGTCAAGAGTTCGATCCTCTCCGTCTCCACCATAGCATACTGAGTAATTATTTTTTTGCCCACTTTTTGAAAGTGGGTGTTTTTTATTATATCTATAATTGAGTTTTTTACTTTGTTGAACTTTTTGCTTCTGTGTGATATGATAATACTGTACTTTTTCAGTATGTTTATAGTTAAAAAGAAGGGAGGTAGAGAATATGATATTAAATATTAGTCAAAATATATTTTGCGAAAATTCAGAAAATATTGACCATATGATTATTATTAAAAAATCTTGTGAAACTCAATTTGTTCCGCGTATTGGTGAAAAAATATACAATCATATGTGGAAAGATGACGAAGGCACAAGAATAGCAGATGTTTGTTATGATATTGAGGCACAATTTTGTGATATTGTCCTTGAAAAATTAGTGGTTGAAGACACAAAAGAAGATATTGACTATCTTGCAAAATTCCATAGTTGGGAAACTATTTAAAAATTTATTACCTG
>JAZQKN010000132.1:0-3346 GCA_045542175.1 Acutalibacteraceae bacterium
TATTCTCTGCTCAACGGCAAGAGCATTCCCGATGCGCTCGAATTTGCAACCGCATCGGCATCAATGCTTGTTTCTGCCCATAGCTGCTCCGCGGCTATGCCTTCTGCAGAAGCCGTTCAGAAATTCATCGACGAAATCAAACCCACCTCAGGAGAGGTTATCGAGAAAATTAAATAAAAAAGTAAAAGCACCGTGAGCAGCGACACTCACGGTGCTTTTTGATGCGCTTTATTATGAATTATTATTTTCCTATTGTTCCGACGATTACACCGTTTTTGTTCAGATAGAACACCCTGTCACCTCTGTCGGCGGTGTAATATCCTGCCATTTCACCATATTGGTTATAGTAAATATGACGGTATGTGTCGGATATTTTTTTACCGTTTTTATCAATCAGCCATTCACACCATTCTCCGTAAATCCTGTCACCGTTAGGGTTGGGGACGGATGCTATTCCAACGGGATGATAAACATTGCCATCATCCCATTCGTATATACCAATACTGATGTATTTGCCTTCGGGACAAATAACTGTTCCTCCCAAATCATAAATTGCATATTTCCACTCTGTGTTAACAAGACCTCTTGTTTCGGATGCAAGAATTCTGTTCCGCGCAAATATAGTTATTTCCTCATATTTACAAGGGACTATTTCTTTGCCTGTTGTTTTATTTATCACTCCGTAATAATTATTGTTGTTTTTATAACAAACGGTTTTAAAGTATTCCATGTTATTGTGAGTATAAATTTTTTCACTAACAACAGGTTTTTCATCAAGAACTTTAATTATATTCAAATTCCGGTCAAAAGAATAGACTTTACCGTTACAAACACCCGCATGAGTATTATCTGCGTAGTATATTTCGGGATGCGCAACTCGGAAACTTGTAAAATACATATCATAAACCATGTTGCCGTTATTGTCTGCAAGATAATATTTTTCGCTATCAATACGGACACAAAAATATGTACTCTCAAGCCCGTCATAATAACCAACCATATATTCAATATCAGGAACAAAAGGAATGATTATTTCACCCTTGCTGTTAATTACGGCATATTCGCTTCCTTCAAATTCGCTGTAATCGCTCTTTGTTCCGTTGGCAACAAGAAATCTGTCCTTTGCAACAGGTCGGATAAAACCGAATTGCGGTTCAATAATGACGTTTCCGTCTTTATCGGCTATTCCGTACCGATTTTCTTTGCAATACGGCTCCTCCAAATTTTGGGGATTGTAATAGCACCTAAAAAATTCCGTTGAAATAGCCCATTCATAATTTATGAAAACCTTGTATTTCTCACTATCACTGCCCGCAACCGTTCCGAAATCGCCAACTGTTGTGCTTTCATATGTCAGTTTGCTTGGGAAGGGTACAGTTGTTTCTGCTTCTGTTGTTTCAATTGCTGTTGATAACTGCAATTCGGGCTCGGAAGCTTTTGCGCAAGAGGTAAGAAAGAGAATCAAGCACAAAACAAGACACATAATACTTTTTACTCGCATCTTTTTGACCTCCAATCAAAATCAATCCAAATCGGCTCAGCATCGGGCGGTAAGGCAGGTAGAGAAACCTTTTCAAATCCTTCGAGCATTATGAATTCTTCGGTTTGCGTTATATATCCGTCATTCTCTATCGCTTCAAGATATTCTTCTTTTGTTTCAAACGGATATTCGCCACGTTCATAATAGGCATTGATTATTTCATCATCAAAAGTGTAGATAATATCAACATTGTAAACCTCAAACTCTTCCTGTTCTTTGTAGTCTTTTGGATTCATAACGGGAACATCGCCCCATTTAATCATTCGACTATGGCACCAGGTGTTGTTTGCTTCTTCAAAAACGTCCCTCGGAATATCAAAGTACATAACGAAGTCAACAATTTTCATTCTGGTAGGTTCTATGATTTCTTCTCCCACTTCAAACAAGCCATCGTTTGGAGGCTGTTTGGCATAATATTGCTCCATCCATTCAAAGTATTCTTCGTCAGTTACCAGATTTGCAAAAAAAGTATTCAGTCCGCTGCTTCCGCCGCTGTAATAAATACGGCGGTATTTTGTTGTATATGGGTCGATATAATAATCTCCTCCGCCGCCGCCTTCATTGGGCAACGGAACGAATTCCTTTGTTGTTTCAGAATGAATAGCTGTTGATAAAACAGCAGAATTTGTTTCTAATAAATACTCTGATTCAGACCGTGCCGATGTTGTGGTTTCGGGTTTGTTAATAATATTTGCTCTCTTTGGAATAACAACAAAAGCAGCTACAGAGACTGCACACACCAATGCAATTGACACGCATTGAATTAAAGTTTTTCTTTTCCTGTTCTTTTTACTGTCATAAAGCTTTTTCTTTTCTAATATTTTTGCGACCCTTTCTTCGTATTTATCCATTGACAAATCCCTCCTTTTCAAGAGCAGATTTCAAAGATTGCTTTGCTCTGTAAAGCAAAAGCTCGGTTTGTCTTTTGCTTTTTTTGATGATATACGCTATTTCCTCATTGGTGAGATCTTTGAAATAAGAAAGATAAATCACTTCCCGATAAAGTGGATTGAGGTTCTGAATTGCGGAGTGAAGGCACGATTTGGTTTCTGCATTGCAGATATCATCCTCTGTGCAGAAGGTGTATTCGTCTTTAATGGTGGATTCATCAATAATAAAGACTGTTTTGCCTGATTTTCTGATATAATCTACCGCTTTGTTTCGAGCTATTCTGAACAGATATGTTTTGAATCGGGATTCGCTGCGGAATGTGTTTTTCTTTGAGATGAGCTCAACGAAAGTGTCCTGCATCAAATCCTCTGCCGTTTGCCTGTTGTGAACAAACTTGCAGATGAAATCAACAAGATTGTCGCTGTACGTTTTGACGATGATGACAAGACCCTCGTCGTTGCCGTTCAGATAATCGGCATATGCTTTCGCGCCTGTATCCACAATTTCACCCCCTGTTTGAAAAGCCTTTCATATATTAGTCGTTTTGAGAATACAAAACTATCATAAGAGAATAACTTTATTTTTATTATAGGCTATAGCTGATAAAAGTCAAATGCCGTTAGTTACAGTGACGAAAATCCTATGGTAAATAAAAAGTCTGTCCCGCAGCCTTTGCGGGACAGACTTTAAGTTTTATCCTACCGTTATTCTTGTTTCGCCGTTTGATACGACGGTCAGGGTCAGAGTTTTGGTTTCTTCATTCCATTCGGCCTTGCCCTTTGCACCGTTTGAGGCGGTTGCGTTAACCGACGGAGGTGCATCGAGGCCCGAAAGCTCGATAACGGACGTTGTGAAATCGTTGGGGTTATCCATCTTTCCGCCGGCGGCGTATGCCCTCATAAACTGGTCCTCGCT
>JAZQKN010000133.1:0-26497 GCA_045542175.1 Acutalibacteraceae bacterium
GCCTGAACGTCGCCCTGCTTTCTCATTGCTTCAAGCTGACCCTCGTTATCAACGCCGGGGCAAGGAGGCTCAACAAGGAAGCCGGTGAAGTTGTGAAGCTTGGGAAGATATGAATAATACTTGCCATTATAGTTTGCTGTAAGAATACCGAGTGAGAAAGGCATTTCAGCAAAGAGTGCGTCATAAACGTCAGCAACAATGATATGCTGGAAAGCAAGTGAGGGAACAAGAGCTCCTGTTTCAGCCTTGAGCTCGTTGCTTCTGTTTATATACCATTCAATCTGGTCTTCGTCAACGCATTCGTAACCGATGTCACGGAGATTGCCGTTTTCATCGTAAACGTAGTTACCGTTTTCGTCAAGCATGGGTTCATAGTCGCCTGAATCGAACATCCAGAGGTTGAACTTAATCTTGCTGCCGTCTGATGAATAAACGGGAAGATTATGAGTTGCAGTACCGCTGAGTTCGGGAACTTCATCGTAAGCAAGGCAGTATTTGCCGCCGCATTCCTGATACATTTTAAGTGCTTCGTCATCAGAAACGTTCTGCTGATAATCGTGGTTACCGAAAACAAGAGTGAAGTAAGTTTCATTCTCAACAAAAATTGAAACGATTTCGTTGATTGCTTCTTTCTTTGTTGCTTCTTCGCCAACGGTGTTGTCACCGCCGAGAATTACGATGTCGGGCTGATACTCTTTGATAACCGCATCGATATAAGCAAGCATTCTTGTATCTGCGGGGTAACCGTCCTGACAGTCGGCAAGGTGAAGAATTTTAAATTCACCGTTTTCGTCAAATTTAAGTGTGGGTTCGTTCTCTGCAAAAGCAACTGTTGCCATACCGAAAAGCACGCAAACAGCAAGAACAAGGGAGATAATACGCTTTTTCATTTCTGTTCCTCCTTAAGAAAATTACAGTAAATATTTTAATCCAACCGTTGGTCAAAGTCAAGCAATTATAAAAATATATTGACTTTTAAGCAGTTATGTATATAATAGATTTGATAGTTATTCTCAAATTTGAAAGGAATTTGAAAATGAAAGTTTATCACACTCACCAAAGGCAGTGCCTTCTGGATTTTTTGCAAAAAAACTCCGAAAAGGCATTCACAATAGAAGAAATAATCGGCTCGATGGCAGATAATTCCATCAGCCAGAGCACGGTTTACCGCCTTATGACAAGGCTTGTTGAAGACGGTCTTGTTCACAGGACGGTCAAGGGCAATAGCAGAAGCTTTGTTTATCAGTTCATTTCAAAAGAAAAGTGCGAAGACCATCTTCATATGAAATGTACGGATTGCGGAAAGGTTTTTCACCTTGACAGCAAGGTTACTTCAAGCATACAGAAAAACATCACTTCCAATACGGATTTTGTAATTGACAGTCACACCGTTTTGCTCGGCAAATGCGGTGAATGTAAGAATTAAGAGGAAATATAATGAAGAAAATAATCTCGGTAGTTTTATGCACCGCAATGATTGTTGCCGTGTTTTGTTCCTGCGGCAAAGTCACACACAGCGGCGAAATGAAAATTGTTTGCACAACCTTTGTGCAATACGATTTTGCAAAAAATATTCTTGGCTCTGATGAAAATCTTATTCTGCTTATCGATGACGGCTCCGACCTTCACGGCTATGAGCCGACGGCACAGGATATTGTAAGCATCGCTACGGCAAGCCTTTTTGTTTACGGCGGCGGTGTTTCCGATAAATGGGTAAGCAGCACTCTTGAAGCCGCAAGCAACGACGGGCTCAGAACTTTTGCCTTGATGGATTACGTTGAGCCTCTTTGCGCAAACCACGAACACGTTGAACACGAGGGTCACGAACATCACCACGAAGAAAACGAAATTGACGAACACGTCTGGCTTTCAATAAAAAATGCAGTAATCATAGTTGAAAACCTTTGCAACGCTATCTGTGAAACAGACCCCGACAACGCAGAAAAATACAAAGCCAATGCAGCTGAATACACAGAAAAGCTTTTATCTCTTGATGCAGAATATGAAGCCGCGATTTCAGATTCAGCAAGAAACTTTCTGCTCTTTGCGGACAGATTCCCCTTTGTTTATCTGACAACCGATTACTCAATTGAATACCACGCGGCTTTCACGGGCTGTTCGAGCGAAACTGAAGCCAGCACTGAGACAATGAAAGCTCTTATCGACGAAACAAAAGAACATTCTCTGCCCTGTATTTTAAAAATTGACGGCTCTGACGGCAGAGTTGCTCAACAGGTCAGCAACGAAACAGGTGCGAAAATACTCACGCTCAATTCCTGTCAAAGCGTATCCGCAAAAGAAATTGAAAAAGGCGTAAACTATCTTGATATAATGACCAAAAATCTTGAAATTTTAAAGGAGGCTCTTAACTGATGGCACTTATAAGCTGCAAAAACGTTTCTCTCGGTTATGAAGGCAAAGCCATCGTTACCGAGCTGAATTTTGAAATCAACAAAGGCGATTATCTTTGCATAATCGGTGAAAACGGCTCGGGCAAAAGCACACTTATGAAAACCTTGCTCGGTCAGAAAAGCGTTATTGAAGGAAAAATCGAATTCGGTGACGGTCTTAAACAAAATGAAATCGGATATCTGCCTCAGCAGACAGTTGTTCAGAAGGATTTTCCCGCATCCGTTAAAGAAATTGTGCTTTCGGGCTGTCTTAACTCAAACAGATTCAGGCCGTTTTATTCAAAAGCACAGAAAAAGCTTGCTCAGGAAAATATGAAAAAGCTCGGTATTGAAGACCTTGCCGGCAGATGCTACCGTGGGCTTTCGGGCGGTCAGCAGCAAAGAGTTTTGCTCGCAAGAGCCCTTTGCGCAACAAAAAAACTACTTATTCTTGACGAGCCTGTTGCAGGTCTTGACCCGATTGTAACACACCATCTTTATTCGCTCATCAAAGAAATCAATAACGAGGGCATAACGGTTATTATGGTTTCTCACGATATAAAAGCCGCCGTTGAATACGCTTCTCACGTTCTTCACATCGGTCAGACTCCCCTTTTCCACGGTTCAAAAGAGGATTATAAGAAATGCGATTGCAGATTCTTCGAGGGAGGAGGTTGCGACGATGACTGTCATCACTGAAAACCTTTATAAGATTGCAGATTATCTCACCTATCCCTTTGTTCAGAGAGCGGTCATTGCGGCGATACTCATTTCGCTTTGTGCCGCACTTCTCGGCGTAACACTCGTGCTTAAACGCTACTCGATGATTGGCGACGGTCTTTCTCACGTTGCTTTCGGCGCAATGGCGGTTGCCGCCGTATTAAACCTTGCGGAAATGTACGTCACGATTCCCGTTACGATTATAGCCGCGGTTATTCTGCTCAGCCTTAACAGTAACAGCAAAATCAAGGGCGACTCTGCAATAGCGATGATTTCCGTAGGCGCTCTTGCGCTCGGCTATCTTCTGATGAACGTATTCTCGGAAAGTGCAAACATCAGCGGCGACGTATGCACATCGCTTTTCGGCTCAACGTCAATTCTCACGCTCAACAACAACGATATTATTCTCAGCACCGCTCTTGCAATTACCGTTATCGTTGTTTTCGTTATCTTCTATCAGAAGATTTTTGCGGTTACTTTTGACGAAGGCTTTGCCGCCGCAACGGGCACCAACACAAAGCTTTATAACAATATTATCGCCATAATAACCGCCGCGGTTATCGTGCTTGCAATGAAGCTTGTAGGCGCTCTGCTTGTTTCCGCACTCATCATCTTCCCCGCTCTGACGGCAATGAGAATTTTCAAGAGCTTTTTATCGGTCATCATCAGCGCTACGGTAATTTCGGTTGTGTGCTCGGTTATCGGCATACTGATTGCAATTCTTTACGGCACACCCGTTGGCTCAACAATCGTTGCAACCGATATTGTAATGTTTATTCTCTTTTCAGTTTTTGGTAGAGTTGCCCGCAGAAGTAAATAAAAAAACGGCTGTGAGAATTAACTCACAGCCTTATTTTTTATCTGAATTTTTTTACAGCCTTAAGGATTGCTCCCGTTGCGGTCAATGCAGTTGCCGCAGCGCCCGCGATAAAGGCTGTTTTTTCTTTAACCATATCGTCTGCATCAAGAAGATAGCGGAGCTTTGCACCCGTACCTCTGCCGCAAAGGTCTGCATAGTTAAAGAAATAAGTCAAATAGTCAGAGGGACTTCTTTCATCAAAATCAAACACTCTTACGCCTCTGTTTTCATCGCCGTAGCAACGGAAAGAAGCACAGGAGGTCTGAATAAAATCTATGCCCTTGTATTTGCCCTCAAAGCAGTTTGTGTGGTCGTGTCCGCTTACTATACCCTTAACGTCACCTTGCTCCAGAACAGCCTCAAAAAGTCCCGAATCGTCTTCAAGAACAGAAGGTGCTTCGCCCATAACACCGCGGGTTATATCAGGCTTTAATCTGCACCAGCCAAGTTTATGAGTCTTGACCGCACCGACGTCTTCGGCAGAGCACTCTTCAACAAGATTCATAATCTGAGGAAGCGGAATATGTGCAAACATAAGAGAATCAACAGGCTTGCCGCCATTCTGCTCTTTGAGTTTTTCTGACGTGCGTTTATACCAATCTACGGTTTCGGGCTTAATCATTTCGTAGCATTTATCTTCTTTTGCGTCATACCACGCTGAATCAAGCATCCAAAGATTGAAAAGAGGATTGTTGCCGCCGTCACTCGGCAAAACGGTGATGTTGTAGGTATCGCAGTCGATTCCCTTTTCGTTTTTATTCATCGGCAGACACATCGAATAGCTGCGGAAAATATCAGCCTGCTCTTGCTTTGAAACAACGTTACGGTCATCGTGGTTACCGTAAATCATAGCAAAAGGAATTCCTCTTTTTTCAAGAGGTGCGGCTATGTGACGGATTGAATCGCTCATAATTTCAAGCGTTGCCGCCTTACCGCCCGCAACCTGCTTATCGCCTATTCTTGCATCAAGCAAATGGTTCCCGAGGATGTTATCGCCCGTAAACAAAACAAGGTCGGGCTTTAACAAATCGTAAGCACTGTCAAGCATTTTGACCATTGCTTTGCGGACGTATTTCATATCCTGAGTATCCGAAACCTGCATTATCCTGAGCTTGCCCGCAGGGTTAAATCTGATTGTGTTACTTTTCATTATTTATTCTCCGCCAAACGCTTTTCACGGTCTTTAAGGAACTGTGACTTTCTGGGAATTACGCAAACCATTCCCTTTTCGATAAGCTCAAATGAAGTGTCGGTAACAAACTGTGTTTCGCCGTCAACGTTAACTGCCGAAGGCTTTTCGCTGTGGATAACAACCTTTTTTGCTCTTACGAAAGTTGTTATATCCCAATCAAGGTGCTCGCCTCTCTTATACTTATTGAGGATGGTGAGAAGCTTGAGTCTTGACATATTGCTTTCAACGATAACAATATCAAGAAGTCCGTCATCGGGAAGAGCAAGGGGTGCAGCCATAAAGCCACCGCCGTACCAACGTGAGTTTCCGCAGAAGCAGAAAAGGCAGTCTTTTTCCATAGGCTCACCGTCATCGATTGTTACGGTGAAATGGTTTTTGAATTTCTTTGCAATGGCGTAAAGGCAACCGATATAATAAGCGCCCTCACCTGTTACAAGAGGATACTTTTTGATTTTGCCCTGCATTGCGCAAACTTCAGCATCCATACCCATTGAGCACTGGTTGATTGCGATTTCGTCGCCGCATTTGATAAGGTCAAATTCAACGGGAACACCGTTTACAACGTCATCAAGAACAAGGCATTCTTCCTTTGTTCCGAAAAGACGGATGAAGTCATTGCCTGAGCCGAGAGGAACAACGGCAATCTGAACGTTTTTGAAGCCGTATGCACCGTTAACAATCTCGTAAACTGTACCGTCGCCGCCGCATGCATAGAAACGGAGCTCTTCACCGCTTGCGGAACGCTCTTTTACGAAATCAATACCGTCGCCTCTTTTCTGAGTGACAAAAATTTCGTAGTCAAGCTCATACTTTTTGCATATTTCTTCGATTCTGGGTTTGATGTAATCAAGGATTTTGCCCTGACCTGCCGCAGGATTGATAACAAAAATGTGTTTCATTTTACGTTCCCTCTCTTTATTTGAAATACATATAAAGCTGGCATTTTATCATGCCGTTGTATAATTTTCTGCGTTTATCTGCCTTTCTTCCGAAGGCTTTTTCAAATTCTTCGTCGGGACTGATAATGCTGTATGACCAGCCGTGCTTCTGCTCAAATATTTTACCCATCTTCTTATAAATCTCTTCGCACTCAGAAAGCTCCATAAGTCTTTCTCCATAAGGAGGATTGCAGATAAGAGTACCTCTTTCGGTTTCGTGCCTGAAGTTTGCAACGTCGGCAACCCTGAAGCTGAGTTTTGAGCTTACACCCGCTCTGTGAGCGTTTATTTTGGCAATTTCAATTGCCCTTTCGTCTATATCAGAGCCGAAGCCCGCAAAATCATCGCAGGGTCTTTCAAGGCTTCTTGCTCTTTCTCTCTCTTCATCCCATACGTTTCTGGGAATAACACCGAATCTTTCAGCCGAAAAACTGCGGTTGAGACCGGGCGCCTTATTAGCCGCCATCATTGCGCCCTCAATAAGGATTGTTCCCGAGCCGCACATAGGGTCATAGAGCTTGTGGTAAGGTCTCAAACGTGAAAGACTGCAAAGTGCCGCCGCAAGGGTTTCTTTAATCGGTGCTTCGTTAGCATCAAGTCGGTACCCTCTTTTGTGAAGACCCGCACCCGAGGTATCAATAAGCATTGAAACCTTGTCTTTCATAATAGAAAACTGAATCTGATGAACAGGTCCCGTTTCTTCAAACCATTCAATATGATATTTTGATTTAAGTCTTTCAACAACCGCCTTCTTGATGATTGCCTGACAGTCACGTGTGCTGAAAAGCGTTGAATTGATTGAATAACCTTTTACGGGGAAAGCGTCAAGAGGGCCTATCCATTCTTCCCAGGCAAGCGATTTTGCTCCCTGAAAAAGCTCCTCAAAGCTTCTTGCTTCGAATGAGCCGACAAGAATCTGTACTCTTTCCGCGAAGCGTGAACAGATATTGACTCTTGCAAGAATACTTTCGTCACCGCTGAAAAGCACTCTGCCGTTTTCTGCAACAACGTTTTGTGCTTCAAGCTCTTTAAGTTCGTTTGCAATTAACGATTCCATTCCCAGAAGACAGGGAATAACAAAATTTATATTCATTGAAAACTCCTGAAAAAAGGCGGGAACCAAAACTGATTCCCGCCATAATTACTGACTTATAACAGGCGCAAAGGTTTATTCAACCTCGGGAACGATAAGGCCGTAGCCTTCGTCATTGCGTCTGTAAACAACGTTAACCTCGCCGTTTTCCTCGTTAAGGAAAACGTAAAACTGATGACCTACAAGGTTCATCTGAAGAATTGCTTCTTCAACCGACTGGGGTTTGAGCGAAATTGTTTTTGTTCTTACAAGCTCAAAATCAACTTCTTCAGGTACTGCTTCTGTTTCATCTGCAAAAGCATCGAAGTTGCCCGAACGGAGTTTCTTTTCAATGCGGGTTTTGTTCTTTCTGATTTGTCTGATAAGGGTGTCAACACATTTATCAAGAGCTTCGTTCATATTTTCGGCTCTTTCCTGAGCTCTGAAAACCATACCGTTGTTGTTAACGGTAATCTCAACAATCTGTGATGACTTCTCAACAGTTACTGTTACCTTGGCCTCTAAATCAGGTCCGAAGAAACGCTCAATTTTAGCTAATTTCTTTTCGGCATGTTCCTTAAAAGAGTCTCTTGGTGAGCATTTGCGCCCTGTAATTGTGATTTTCATACTGTCATCCCCTTTTAATTTGCATTGAAGCTTTAGCTTCAACCAAATTGTAGCATATATCCACAAAAAAATAAAGAGGTTTCAGAAAATTTTATTAAAAAATCACAAATTATTTACAAATCAGATAATTGTTGTTTCGTGTCTTGTAACATGGCAGCCGATATTAACGGCTACGGGAAGACCTGCTATATGAGTGGGTCGGGCTTCAATGGCTACTGCAAGTGCGGTAGTTTTACCGCCGAAGCCCTGCGGCCCGATATCAAGCATATTTATTCTTTCGAGCATTTCAGCTTCCATTGCAGAATAAAACTCATCGCTGTTTTTTTCGCTGACGTTTCTGCAAAGAGCTGTTTTGGCAAGCAAAGCACACTGCTCAAACGTGCCGCCGATACCTACGCCGATAACCATCGGAGGGCAAGGATTGCCGCCTGCGGTTTTAACGGCATCAACAACGTAAGCAATTATATCCTCTCTTGTTGCCGAAGGAGTAAGCATTTTAAGGCAGCTCATATTCTCACTGCCAAAGCCTTTGGGTGCTACGGTAATTTTAACCTTGTCACCTTCAACAATTCTTGTATGAATAACCGCGGGTGTGTTATTGCCCGTATTGACTCTTCTTAAAGGGTCCTCAACCACGGAGCAACGAAGATAACCTTCGGTATATCCCCTTGCAACGCCTTGGTTTACAGCTTTTTCAAAGCTGCCGCCTGTAAGGTGTACTTCCTGACCGATTTCGGCAAAAACAACCGCCATTCCCGTATCCTGGCAAACAGGAATATCCATATCTCTTGCCGCCTGCATATTCTCTTTAAGAGAATTCATTATGCTTCTGGGCAATTCGCAAACTTCGCATTCCGCACATTCGCAGATTCTTTTCTCAAGGTCTGCGGGCAGAATCTTGTTTGCACTTATGCACATATCTCTGACTGCCTGCTCAATAAGAGCAACGCTGACTTCACGCATATAAATGCCTCCGTTGCTTACTAAGAAAAAAGAGGGCTTGTTTAAAGCCCCCGTAAGATTTCGATTATTGTCTTGAGCCTCTTCTTGAATAGCCTACGCTGCCTCTTTTTGAATCAGCTCTTTTTAAATCTGTCATCTTTTCATCGCTGACCTGCTTAAAGCGTGCCATCATATCTTCAAAAGACTGTTTCTCACCGGGTGCCGGTGCGTTAGACTTCTGACCGTTCCATACCTGTGCGGGGCGTCTTTCGCTTCTGGGGCGCTGCGGTCTGGGCTGGAACTGCTGTTCATTTTTGTTTTGATTATCATTTTTATGATGATGCTCTTTAGGCTGATCGTTAAGCTTTCTGATTGAAAGACTGATTTTGCCTTCAGGGCTTACAGAAATGACTTTTGCTTTAACTTCCTGGCCGATTGTGAGATGCTCTTTGATGTCCTTAACATAATTCGGGGCAACCTCTGAAATATGTATCATACCTGTTTTGCCGCCTTCTAATTCAACAAATGCTCCGAAATCCGTTAAGCCGGTTACTTTACCGCTGACAATTGCTCCTTCTTCGATTTGCATACGATAAGATGATCCTTCCATTAAATAAATATATATCTATGATTCAGCTTGACTGTAACAACGTTAAGATAAAGTTGAATCGTAATATACTCTTTCGTCACTGTCCGCATAGTCGTATTCTTCTCTTGCGATGCGTTCAATGATATCAGCTTCGTCGCCGTTTTCGATTTGTTCTTCCAACGCTTTGTTATCCTCAAGCTGCTGCTGATAAGTCTGCTTGAGTTCGCTTATATGAGCTTCCTGCGCCCTGACCTCTGAATTGCTGCTGTTTAAGGTTGCAACAAAATAGATAACCAAAGCAAAGAAAAGCACGGTGAGTATAACACTCGATTTTTTATTTTTGATTATTTTGGCTGTCATTTTTTCTCCTCTTATCATTTATACGATAATTATAGAAATATCTATAAAGATTATACACTATATTACGTTGGTTTTGCAAGATATATTTTGCTTTTTTATTGCTTTTTCTTAATGTTTTTTTAGCAAAATTACCACTTTTTTTAAAATGCTTGCCGATTTTCAAAAAAAGCAGCGAAAAAGGCTTAAAAATCACACTGAAAACGCGTTTTATCCGCTTACAAAAATACGCACTTAACTTTATTGCTATGCTGCCGAAAGAGAAGTAATATACCAGCCAGCCGAGCACTTCACCTGCCGCAACGTAAAGCCTGATTTTACCTGAATCCATAACGAGCACAAACGCAAAAGTCAGCACCGCACAAACGGCAAAGTAAAACAAATCAGCAAGAAAAACAAAGACCTTTGAACGTGAGATTATCATTCTTAAAGTACGCATAACGTCATAGAGAATTCCCAATAAAAAGCCAAACCCAAACGAATATAAAAACATATTCGTCTGGGCTGACAAGCTCTGAATATACTCCATTTATCTGAACACCTTGCTGAAAAATCCGCCTTTGGGGGACGCTTCCTGAGAATAAATCAAAGCCGAGATTTTTCCTTCAACGGTTAAATCTCCGACCTCCACGCTGAGACGGTTGATGTGAAGGTCAGAGCCTCTGATGGTAAGCTCACCGTAATCGGTAAAAACAACAACGGTTTCCTCATCAAAGCTGTCTACGTCCAAAACACCCGAAACGGTGAGAAGGCGTCTGTCCTCAAGAATGAGATTGTGGGGTCCGAAACTGTTTTTCTTTTCTTCTGCCATAATAAAAACCTCCCTTTTTATATCAATAAATGATATGTCTGGGGAGGTTTTAATATTACAACGCTTTGAACATCTGTGCCGCAGTTTCTTTTGTTGCGTGCTCCGAAACGTTGAGGACTTCAAATCGGCTTGTGTTACTGCCGAAGGTTATTTCAATGATGTCCCCTACCTTAACGTCGTAAGAAGCACGGGCAACCTTGCCGTTTACCGTTACGTGCTTTGCATCGCAAGCTTCATTTGCAACGGTTCTTCTTTTTATAATTCTTGAAACTTTAAGATATTTATCAAGTCTCAAAATATCACCTCTTAAAAAATTGAGGCCGCCGAATCGGCAGCCTCAGCGAAATTATTTTGCAACCTTATCCTTAAGAGCAGCGCCTGCTTTGAAAGCGGGAACCTTTGTTGCTGCAACTGTGATTGCTTCGCCTGTTCTGGGGTTACGAGCTGTCTTTTCAGCGCGTTCACGAACTTCGAATGTGCCGAAGCCGATGAGCTGAACCTTTTCACCTGCTGCAAGAGCGTCTGAAATAGCTGCAACAACAGCGTTAACTGCCTTTTCTGCACACTTCTTTTCGATGCCTTCGTTCTTAGCAATTGCGTTTACGAGTTCTGTCTTATTCATTGTTTTTACTCCAATCTTTTCTTTTTCTATTTACAAACACCTCATAGGTATTCATATTCATTCCTGAGCAGCCTTAACCTCATCCCACAAAGCATCAAGCTCTTCAAGAGTTGCTTTGCTCATATCGATTGAGCGCTCGTTTGCAAGCTGCTCAACCTTTGTGAATCTTGCAAGGAATTTATCGCTTGCCGCGGTTAAAGCTTCTTCTGCGTCCGCCTTGATAAACCTTGAAACGTTTACAGCAGAGAAAAGTATATCTCCCAACTCTTCGTTGGCATTAGCTTTATCGTTATTTGAAATTGCCTGCCTGAGCTCTGCAATTTCTTCTTCAAGCTTATCGAGTGCTCCGCTGACGTCATTCCAGTCAAAGCCAACGTCTGCCGCCTTTTTCTGAAGCTTTGTTGCCCTCATAAGAGCGGGCAATTCGCGGGGCACGCTGAACATTGATTCGGAAGTGGACTTCTGCCCTTTTGTCTGGCGTTTGATAGCGTCCCAGTTAGTAAGAACTTCATCCGTTCCCGAAACACTGACTTCGCCGAAAACGTGAGGATGGCGGACAATAAGCTTTTTGCAAACTCCGTCGGCAACGTCGTTTAAATCAAAGTTGCCTTCTTCCTGCTCCATAAGAGCGTGAAAAACAATCTGCATAAGCAAATCACCGAGTTCTTCGCAAAGAAGCTCTTTATCTTTTTTGTTGATTGCTTCAATAACCTCATAGGTTTCTTCTATGAGATTTTTCTTGATGCTTTCGTGAGTCTGCTCTGCATCCCACGGACATCCGCCCGGAGCTCTGAGGAGCTGCATAATCCTGACTAAATCTTCAACATCATAACAATCTTTATAAGAAAAGTCAAGCACATTAAACATCCCCTTTTGCTCAACTGGAATTATTTTAACCTAAAAGTCCATATTTTTCAAGGGTTTTTGCAATTTTTTCTCCTCTTGGCAAAACTGCAACGTCTTCTTTTGCAATTCCTTTTAAGAGAAGAAGAGAAATTACGTAAACAATTACGGCAAGGCCAACTGAAATAAGCATTGCAAACGTTCCCATATTAAGAATGCTGTCTGTGTTTCCTGCAGGGAAAATTCTGTTGAGAAGTGCGTTTGCGGTAAATGCCGTAAGTCCGCAAAGTGAAGCACAGATGAGGGGCTTTACAAAAACCGACATCCATCTGACCTTTACTTTTGAAACGCGGAGAAGTGAAATCATATTGAATGCAACGATTACAACGTAGAAAAGTATTGTACCGATAACAGCGCCGTAAATGTTTACCTTGGGATTGCCTACGAGAATAAAGTTGCAGACAATCTTTGCAATTGCGGCAACGATTACGGATTTAACGGGAATATCGGTTCTGCCGATTGCCTGAAGCATATTGGTTGTAGGCGTTGAAATAGCCATAACGCAGGTTGCAAGACCGTAAGCTATCATAATGGGTGTAATAATTGCGATTGCATCGGAGCTTGCACCTCTGCCGTAAATTACGTTGAGAATGGGCTCTGCAAGAGCGGCGATACCGATACCCGCGGGCAATGCAATAAGCATACCGATTCTGATAACCGTTTCAATTGTTGAACGGATGTTATCCTTGTTTTTAACAGCCCAGGCAGCTGCAAGTGCGGGCAAAGCACTTACGCCAAGCTGAATTGTGATTGTGGGAACAAGATTTTTGAAATCAAGTGCGGTGCAGTATGCACCCCAGAGATATTTTGTGACGGAGCTGAAGTTTGTTGTATCCAGTCTGCCGAGAGCCCTTGCGTTGTCAAATGAAACCTTATGCATTTCATAAACGGTTTCAAAATCACTCTCAAGTGCATTTGCAAGCCTTGACTGAATCGTAACGGTATCAATAAGGTTTGTTATGTTTAAGATAAGAGAGCTGACAACCATGGGAATTGCAATCATCACCATAGTTTTTGCAAGCTTACTGCCCTCGGTGGGTCTGTCGGAATTAACAAGCTGAACTCTTGTGAAGCCGTCGCCCTTGATTTTGTGATAAACAATAAGGAAGAGATTGCTCAGAACAGAGCCTGCAGTAACACCGAGGATTGCACCCGCGGCGGCATAAGGATAAATAATGTTATAAGCTTCGGGCTCGCTTGCTACGGTTTTGCCGAAAACAACTGCCTGAACGTTGCCTGAAGCCTGCATACCTTCCGCAAACTGACCAAGACCCATTGAAACAACTACCTTTGCAAGCAGAAGACCGATTACAAGCTTGCCGAGAGCTTCAATAACCTGTGAGGTAGCGGTAGGCATCATATTGCGAAGACCCTCGTAGTAGCCTCTGTAAGCCGACATATAACAGCAGAAGAATATCGACGGAGCAACGCACAAAACGGCGGGAAGGCTCATATCGTTTGCAACAAAATGAGCATAGGGATATGCCGCGATAAGCAGAATTGTTGTGCCCGCAAGACCTACAAGGAAAAATATTCTCTGAGAAACCTTGAAAATTGACCTTGCTTCTCTGAATTTACCCAAAGCAACGCTTTCCGCAACCATTCTTGAAACGGCAACGGGCAGACCTGCCATAGAGATTGCAAAAATAGGTGTATAAACCTCATAAGCGGCGCTGAAATAGCCTCTGCCTGTGCTGCCGATAAGGTTTGTAAGAGGCATTTTGAAGAAAAGACCTATAACCTTAACCAGCAAAACAGCCGCCATCAAAATCATCGCTCCGTTAAGAACGGATTGTTTCTTTTCTGAAGCCAAACGGCTCACTCTCCTTCTTTAAAGTTAATTATCCCGTAAACTCACGCAGTAAAGAATCCTGCGGAAGAATAGTATAATCAACGTTTTTGAACAAACTTAATTTATCTTTAAGCAACTCTGCTTTTTCTGAAAATTCTCCGCCAACCTGACCGAGCAATTCAATCGCACGGGCAGAAAGAACGCAAGGCTCGCACGGATGGAAAGAGTTCAGTTTCAGATCGGCTCTCTCTTCAAACGGGAAAAGATATTTATCTTCTCCCCTCATTACGCTGCCCCATATTTCAAACGTGCGCTGTGGAGGCATTGCCCGAAAGCCGTAATCCCTGACCATTCTGCGGATAAGACGCAGATCTCTTTTCGAAAGCAGTACGCTGCCGTCATTTTCATATATTCTTGATGAAACACTCACGTAAATCCTGAAAAGGTTTTCATCGGGCAAGGTATCGGTTATGGCGGGATTCAGAGCGTGGATACCCTCGACGATAATAATATCGTTTTCAGAAAGGGTTATTTTACGTGCATTCTCTCTGCGTTCACCGACAGTAAAATCGAAAACAGGCAAAAAGCTTTCGCCTTTCTCGACAAGCTCGCCCAGACAGCAGTGAATAAGCTCCAGGTCAAGAGCGTCAACGCTTTCGTAATCGGGCTTTCCGTTTTCATCAAGCGGATATTTTTGTGTGCTACGTGAAAAATAAAAATCGTCAAGCGAAACCGTGTATGCCTTCGCACCGAGGTTTTCTATTTCCCGTGAAAGCAGGCCCGCAGTTGTTGTTTTGCCCGAAGAGCTCGGACCTGCGAGCATTATTATTTTTCGGTTGCTGTTGCCGTGAATGATTTTTGCCGCTTCGGATACACGGCGACGGTAATCCGCCGTACATTCCGCAACAAAATCATGCGGAGCAAGAGCAAGATTGTTTATTCTGCTGAACGTAAATTTTTCTGTTATCATACCATCATCACCTTATAGAATTTAGTATGACAAATAAAAGCTCTTTATTCCGTTTTTGCGTTCCGTAATTTTTTCAAAATCGGATATGTACTCATACGGATATTTGTAATTGAAAATACGTTCGATATTCGTGCCTTCAGGCTCACGGAGCTTTGTGACAGCTCCCGCACCTACGGCAAGCACCGTATGGCATTCTTCCATCATAAACACGTTATATAGACATTCGTGGCCCGGTCTGCACCAGCCGACGTTTTCAAGGTTACCGACGCATTTGCTCTGCCTGTACATATAGTAAGGCTGATAATTTCTGCCCGAAAGTGTCTTCGATGCATACTCCAGCATCTGCTTTGCGGTGTTTCCGTCCGCTACGCCCGCACCCGAAGCGTTGAGAGTTGAGGAGCGTTTCAACGCAAGAGTATGAACAGTTATATTTTCGGGCGAAAGTGATACCGCAGTATCAACGCTTGCAATGAAATCATCAAGCGTTTCTTCGGGCAAACCCGCAATCAAATCCATATTGATACACTCAAAGCCGTAAGCCTTTGCAAGTGTATAAGCTTTCACCGACTGGTCAACGCTGTGGTTTCTGCCGATAAGCTCAAGTGTTTTCTGATTGAAGGTCTGAGGATTTATGCTTATTCTGCCAACGTTATGAAGCTTTAATGCTCTGAGCTTTTCGGGTGTTACGGTGTCGGGTCTGCCGACCTCGACGGTATATTCCCTTACAGTTGACAAATCAAAGCTGTTTTCAATATCAGTAAGCAGTCTGTCCATCTGCGGTGCTTCAAGCACGCCGGGTGTTCCTCCGCCGAAATAAACGCTTTCAAGTCTGAGACCAAGCTCCGAAGCTATATCACCTGTCAGGCGGATTTCTTCGCTGAGCTTATCGAGATACTCGGGCACCATTTTTTTAGCGTTTGAATTTGCAATCGAATGCGAAACAAAGGAACAGTAACTGCATCTTGTAGGGCAAAAAGGTATTGAAACGTAAAGGCTGAAGGAGTTTTTCGCCGACAAGTCAACAATCTTTTCTTCCGCCTTTGCAACTGTATGAGCAAGATTTGTTTTTTCATCGCTTACAAGCAGACTGCCCGTAAAATACTCTCTCGCTTTTTCTTCGCCCATATCGGCAATGAGCCTGAGCATAAGCTTCGAAGGTCTTACGCCCGTAAGCACTCCCCACGGAGGAGTATAGCCGGTAAGCTCCGAAAGCAAAGCAAAAATCATCTGTGCGGTTTTAAGCTCACTTTTATCGCGAAGCTCGTTTTCTTCTGCATAAACAAACGCTTCGAGGCTCTTTTCCGCACCGTCGATTTTTGCGGTTACAACCAGTTTGTTTCCTCCGTCAACGGGTTCACAAACAGTTATAACTTCTCTTTCATCGGAATTTTCATCGCCGTAAACTATATTAATTTTTTCGTTGGGATAATAAACCCTGCAAAGATTTTCACATTCATAATGAAAATCGTGCCCGAAAATTCTTAATATCACTGTTTATCCATCCTTCTGACAAATCGGTTTCTTGTTCTTTCTCTGTCGAGGTTAGTTTCTCTGCTGTGACCCGCAAGAATTCTGTAATCACCCTCAAGAGCAAGAAGCTTTCTGAGAGAATTGCAAAGAGTTGCTTCGTCTCCGCCGTAGAGGTCTGTTCTTCCGACGGTCATACAGAAAAGCGTATCTCCGCTGAAAATTGTTTTCTCATCTTCGATTATATAGCAAACACTGCCGAGTGTGTGACCCGGAGTGTGCATAACCTTGATTACAGTTTCGCCTATTTTAAGCTCGTCTCCGTCTTTGAGCAGAATATCTGCGTGAACGGGAATCTGCTTTTCGGGAGTGTTACCCTCTGAAAGGCTTTTGGCGGGGTCGTAAAGACAGTCTTCATCGGCTTCGTGAATTGCAACAAGAGCTCCCGTTGCTTCCTTAAGACCGTGAACGCCCATTATATGGTCAAAATGACCGTGTGTAAGTAAAATATATTTGATTTTAATTCCTTCAAGCTTTTCAACCTCTTCCTGAAGCACGCCCTCATACCACGCAGGGTCGATGATTGCGGCTTCACCGCTTGCTTCATCAACAAGCATATAGCGGTTGCAAAGAATGGGATGTTCGAGATCAAACTGAACAACTTTCATTTTTTAATTCCTCCGTGAATCCCATATTTCTGTATCCATAACTATGGTAACGGGACCGTCATTGTCGATTTTGACAAGCATATCTGCCGCAAAAACACCTGTTTCAACCTTGCTTACGCCTTCGTTACGAAGGCAGGCGCAAAAGCATTCGTAAAGCCTGTTGGCTTCATCGGGTGCGGCGGAATCTGTGAATGACGGACGGTTGCCTTTTTTTATATCCGCGCAAAGCGTAAACTGCGAAATGACAAGAATTTCGCCGCCGACGTCAAGCACACTTTTATTCATTTTTCCGTTTTCATCCTCAAAAACACGCAGCTTTGATACCTTTGCCGCAAGCAACTCAGCCTGTGCCTCGGTATCGCCCTGCATAACTCCGAGAAGAATATTATAGCCCTTGCCGACGGCTCCTTTGATTTCGCCGTCAACACTGACACTCGATTCTCTGACACGCTGTATTACAGCACGCATGGTATCACCTCATATTCCCGAACGTTCAATATTGAGAACGCCGTCAATCTTTGAAATCTTTGCAACAAGTGAATTCAGATGCTCAACGCCGTTAACCGAAACAGTTACCATAACGTTTGTTCTGCCGTCCTTTGTATTCCTTGTGCTGATATCATTAATCATAATTCTCATATTGGCAAGCATACTCGAAACGTCGGCAAGAAGTCCGATACGGTTGAGACAGTATATATGAAGAGTACACTTGAAATCTTCTTTGACGCTTGTATCCCAGTAAGCGGAAATCCATCTGTCGGGCTCGCCTGCTTTTGAAATATCATCGGGCACGTTTGTGCAGTTTCTTGTATGAATCGAAACACCGTGACCTCTTGTGATAAAGCCGATAATATCGTCACCGGGCAAGGGATTGCAGCAGCGGGAGAACTTGACAAGGCAGTTATCGATACCCTCAACAACAACGCCTTCCTTGCTCTTTGTTCTCTTTTTAAGGGGTGCAACGTTGATAATAGGTGCTTCTTCGGATTTTGTGAGTTTGCCGTATTCTTCTTTGATTCTTGGCATAAGACGGATAAGAGAAATTCCGCCGTAACCGATTGCGGCATAAAAATCGTCTGCAGTTTTACAATGCTGTCTTTCAGCGATTTTAAGAATAAACTCGTTGAAATCAGCTTCGCTGAGTCTGATAAACGCACGCTTGAACTCGCGCTCAACTTCAGCTCTGCCTTCCGCAATGTTTTCTTCGCGGCGTTCTTTTTTATACCACTGTCTGATTTTTGCCCTTGCCTGGCTTGTTTTGACAATCTTGAGCCAGTCACGGCTGGGGCCCTTATTCTGCGAAGTAAGAACTTCAACAATTTCACCCGTTTTGACTTTATAATCGAGAGGCACGATTCTTCCGTCTACCTTCGCACCGACCATCTTATTGCCGACAGCCGAGTGAATTGCATAGGCAAAGTCGATAACCGTTGCGCCCGCAGGAAGGTTGAACACGTCGCCCTTGGGGGTAAAGACAAACACTTCTTCGGGAACAAGGTCACTCTTGATTGTTGAAACAATATCTTCAACGTTTTCGCTCTCGCTCTGGCTTTCGAGAAGCTGTCTTATCCATGTAAGACGTTCTTCAAATTTAGCCGTACCGTTAATGCCGAGCTTATATTTCCAGTGAGCCGCGATACCGTATTCAGCGGTGTGGTGCATATCCCACGTTCTTATCTGAACTTCAAAGGGAATGCCCTCTTTGCCGAGAACGGTTGTGTGAAGCGACTGGTACATATTTGGCTTGGGGGTTGAAATGTAATCCTTGAATCTGCCTGGAATAGGTTTGAACATATCGTGAATAACGCCGAGACAGTTATAGCAATCTATAACCGATTCAACAATTATTCTTACGGCATAAATATCGTAAATCTGGTCAAAGTTTTTATTCTGCATATACATCTTTCTGTATATGCCGTGAACAGATTTGATTCGTCCGCTGACCTGCGCACCCGTAACAACGGTTTTCATTCGCTCTTCAATACGGGTTTTGATATCAACAAGAAACTCGTTTCTTGAACGGCTCTGTGCCTCAAGATTATTCTCAATCTCGTAATAAGCAACGGGGTCAAGATAGCTGATAGACAAATCTTCAAGCTCTTCCTTGATAGGTCTGATACCTAAACGGTGAGCAATCGGAGCATAAATCTCAATGGTTTCAAGTGCAATTTCTCTGCGTCTTTGTTCCTGTTTGAACATAAGAGTTCTCATATTATGAAGCCTGTCTGCAAGCTTGATGATGATAACTCTTATATCGCGCGACATCGCAATAAGCATCTTTCGGATATTCTCCGCCTGCTGTTCTTCTTTTGTCTGAAGCGGAACTTTACCGATTTTGGTCACGCCGTCAACAAGTTCGGCGATTGTTTCGCCAAACTGACGCTTTACTTCTTCTATTGTAAGTTTTGTATCCTCAACGGTATCGTGAAGAATTGCAGCAATTACCGAAGCATCGTCCATCCCGAGCTTTGAAAGAATAAGCGCAACATTGAGCGGGTGCATAATATAGGGCTCGCCAGAAAGACGCTTCTGCCCTGCGTGTGCTTCATTCGCAATACGGTAAGCCTGTTTTACCTGCTCAATTTCATCCTCGGAAAAGCTCTTCGAAACGTTTTCCAAAAGCACGTCAAGCAGTTCTTCGGGATTTTCATATATAGGGGTGCTGCTTTGTCTGATATCTCTCATAATATCATATCACCTTACAGATAAGATTTTATCTTTTTCATAACAAGTGAATCCTCAAGGTTTACTTTGGGAGGATTCTGCGGAACAAACACTCTGTTATCCTCATCAACGGTAAGAATGCCCATTTCCGTCATCATATCAACCGCCGCCGATATCGCGGCAAGATTTGTGCCGTCATCGTTAAGACGCAGGCAAAGAACTTCACAGTATGAATCCTTGAGCGGCTTTGCCTTTATGCTTTTGAATACCGCAACCTGCAAATCTCTGCTCGGAAGAATTCTGTTGGCTTCATCGCCTGTCAGCTTTTCGCCTCTTGCAAATTTTTCATAAAGTCTGATTGCCGAAAGCACCTTTTCTTCGTCTGTTTCCGACGGTCTGATTCCCCTTACGATAATCGAAACCCTTGTTTCTCCGTTATAGAAATTTCTGTCAAGGTTTACCGCAAGGTCTACAAGGTCACCCTTTTCAAACGGGAAGCTCTTTTCGGGAAGTCCGAAACAAACAACACCCGTTCTGGCTCCGTTTTTGGAAACTGTCATTCTGATGTGTCTGCCCTCGGAAATGCCCGTAACGTCATCAATTCTTACACCGAACAAACCGAAACACGGCTGAGGATTTCCGGCGCCGAAGGGTTCAAGCGTACTCAAAGAATCAAGTATGTCAAGGCTGATTGATGAGGGTAAAAGCTTACAGTCTATTTTCTGAAGAGCAAACGGCATTTCTTTGTTTGCCGCATACTCGTTGATTCTGCATCTGAATTCAAATATTCTTGAAGATTTAAGACCCACTCCCGCCGCAAGTGTATGACCGCCGAAATGGTCAAGACAGTCCGAAACAGATTCAATGGCATCGTAAATCGAAAATCCTTCAACACTTCTGCAAGAGCCTTTTGCATTTTCGCCGTCACGCGAAATAACAACACAGGGTCTGCCGTATCTTTCGGTTATCTTTGCGGCAACGATTCCGATGACGCCCTGATGCCAGCCTTCGCCGTCAACAACAATAATTTTATCGTTTTTGAGTTCGGGGTCAGAATCAAGCATTGCAATTGCCTGCATAAAAATATCGTTTTCGGTTTTCTGCCTGAGAGCATTCATACTGTTGATTTCTTCTGCGATATCTGCGGCAGTTTCGTCATCGTCGCAAAGAAGCAAATCAAGAGCCTTGTGAGCTGAACCCATTCTTCCCGCTGCATTGATTCTGGGACAAACGGTGAATGCCGCTGACGAAGCGGTAAAGAGTTTATCACCCAAGCCCGCCGCCTCCATAAGTGCGGCAATACCGGCTCTGGGCTCTTCGTTGATTGTTCTTAAGCCGTTACGTACCATAATTCTGTTTTCGCCCGTAAGAGTAACTACGTCACCGATTGTTCCGAGAGCAACAAGGTCTCCGTATTCTTCAAGCAGCATATCGTCTGCTCCGCCTTCGAGAGCACACACGAGTTTGAACGCAACGCCTACACCGCTCATTTCTTTAAATATGCTCGGGCAGTCTTCTCTGTGAGGGTCAACAACCGCATAGGCATCGGGTAACTCACTGCCGACTTTGTGATGGTCGGTAACTATAAGCGTCATACCGAGTTCTTTTGCAATTTCCGCTTCTTCAATCGCCGAAACACCGTTATCAACCGTAACAATGAGCTTCACGCCTCTTTCGGAAAGCTCTTTTACGGCTTCGGCATTGAGTCCGTAGCCCTCAAGAATTCTGTCTGGTATATAGCGGATAACGTTTGCTCCCCTTGCCTCAAGATATGAATAAAGAAGAACGGTAGCGGTTACGCCGTCAGCATCGTAATCGCCGAAAACACATATAAGTTCAAAATCATCGATAGCTCTGTTGATTCTTTCGGCGGCTTTGTCCATATCCTTTATTGAAAAAGGGTCAAGTGAAAGCGTTGCTTCGGTATCAAAAAAGCTGTCAATGGCATCTATATCGTTAAAACCTCTGGAGGTGACAAGCAAAGCGGCAAAGGGATCAATGCTCAGCTCTTGTGCAGTAAGAGCCGCAAAGTCCTTGTTGCTTTTTGCCACCACCCATTTTTTTCGTCTCACAGGTATATCATTCCTTTCAATCAGTATAGTATATCATTATTAAAACAATATTTCAAGAAAAATATATAATTAAATTATAATACTTATATAGAAATTGATATTACCGCAAAACAAAAAGACCGTGTTTGTTAACACGGTCGATTATATTTTAATATTCAGTTGTATTTTTTTGTTCTGCAGCCGCTTTTACGAAACCTGTAAATAAAATCTTTTTGATTACGGTTTGCAGAATCATTACAGTTAAATAATTTCTGAAATCATCTTTAAATCCGCTATGTTATTTCGTTTCGTTTTCAGCGGCTGCGAACATCGAGTCAATTGAGTACATCGGTATCGCCGCCTTTCTGTTTTTTAAATTGTCACCATTTTGTCTTTGCCTGCATATATGGTCAAGAGGTCGGTCCATAAATTTTGCTCAAAATCAAAACTTTTTCTATTAATATTTATTTGTTCTGATTTGGTTTTTGAGTTAGTTTACTTCCTTTCCTCGCCTTAAATATAGCACAGTTTTTGTCACTTGTCAATAGTTTTTTTGATTTTTGTTAAAAACTTTTGGTTAATATTCACTTATCATTATTTTCTATTGACTAACCGATTTTTTCGGGTTAAAATATAGAAGAGAAGAATATTACAAGAAAGGTAATTTACCAGATGGAAGAATACACACCCGATATTGTCAGCGTTATTGACGAAGAAGGAAAAGAACACGTTTTTGAAGAACTTGACAGAATTGAAACCGATAAGGGCCGTTACGTTGCTCTTCTTCCCCTGCCCGAAAATCCCGAAAAAATAACAGAAGAAGAGAATGAACTTATCCTTCTTAAAGTTGAAGAAGAAGAAAAAGGCGAAACATACCTCTGCCCCATTGAAGATGAGGAAGAGTTTACAGAGGTAGGCAATATCTTCGAAGAAAGACTTGCCGAATTATTCGATTTCGAAGAAGAGGAAGAATAATTCTCAATCTGATTTATCACCCTGCCTTGTGCGATAAATATGCAGTCTAAATGTAACCCAACAAGTTATAAAAGGGAGCCGGACTCCGATGACGGATTGCAGACCTCCCGTCTTACGACGGACGAAGGGAGCGTGAAAGCATTGGGAGGCACCCACCTGCTAAAGAGCAGGTTACAATAGGCTGCTGACGGCTTGGCGGGGCTTGTTTTTGTTTAATTATTATCTCGGAGGAATTTAAGGTGCAAAAACTATTCAATGCTGATTTGCTTGATATTTTCCCCGTTGCTGATGGGTTTGTTTACTCATGTAAAGAGACTCTCACTGACGGAAAAGAAGCAGTTGCATTTTATTTATACAATCAAGTGACGGAGATGTTTGATAAAATCCCCGTATCGTCTTACATAGCGAGAAAATACGGCGAGAATCAGTTTGCAATTGCACGCATACTCGGCGATTTCGTTACCTGCAACATTGTTAATCTTACAAGCAACACAAGGGTTGTATCCTATGCCGACGGCACCGTAAAAATCCTCGGCGCTGCGGGCGAAATCATATCAGAAGCCAGGGTTGAATATCTCGATAATCCCGCTTGCTCCCCTGCAGTCAACGGTGCGGATTTATGGTTTGCGGTACCCGAGTCAAACGCCATCATCAATTACTCCGTAAAACATAACAGAATTGAATTCAGAATAGGCAGCTCAAAGGACAAAACCTTCTGCCACCCCTGTGATATTTCGGTTTATGACAGCAAGCTTTACATCTGCAATGCAAATTCTTACAAAATAAGAACAATTGACCTGAGCAATTATCAGGTTTCGGATTACTGTCTTTTCAATGAACCGATAAAAAAATATTTCAGGGTCAAAGACACCGAATACGTGGTTATGCCCTCAGGTGTTTACTGTTTATAATAAAAAATCAGCCGCCCGAGGGCGGCTTTTCTTATAGAAAATTTTATTTAATTTCTATAATTTTTATTGATTTTTAGATTTTATTATGTTAAATTATACCTATATAATTACAAGGAGGTACCCTTATGAAAACTGCTCTCGAATACAGTAAAGATTTCAGCCCGAAAAAACTTGCAAAATACTGCATGAAAGGAATTACCCGAATCTGCAACGAAATCGGTCCCAGAAAGCCCGGCTCACCCGAAGAACTCAAGGGTCAGCAGCTTATGGCAAACGACCTTGAAAAATATTGCGATGACGTACAGATTGAAGAATTCAAAGTTCACCGTCAGGCATTTATGGGATTCATCCCCTTCACCGTTGCCTGTGCCATCGCAAGCGTATTCCTTAACGCTTACGTTAACCCCGTAATCGCTCTTATCGTTGTAATTCTCGGAACAATTCCGCTTCTGCTTGAATTCCTTATGTACAAACAGTTTATCGACCCGTTTTTCAAAGCTCATCCCAGCCACAACGTTATCGGCACAAGAAAAGCTTCGGGCGAAACAAAGAAACGTATTATCCTTGTAGGTCATGCTGACAGCCAGTTCGAATGGACTCTCAACTACCTTCTCGGCGGCGTAGGCATGAAGCTTGTTCTTATCCCCGCAGTTGTAGGTCTTATTGCAGACGCAATCATCGCTGTTATCAGCATTATTGTTGCCGGCACAAACGGCGCTCTTTCAGCTGAAAAGCTCCATTGGCTTATGGTTACAGGTTTTGTAATCGGAATCGTATTCATTCCCTTCCAGCTTGCATTCCTTCTTTTCCAGAATCCCTTCAAGAGCGTTCCCGGTGCATCGGATAACCTTACAGGCTGCTACGTTTCAATGGCAGTTGCAAAGGCTATGGCTGACACCGACACAAGATTTGAAAACACTGACCTCGTTGTTATCTGCTCAGGTTCGGAAGAATCAGGTCTCAGAGGCGCAAAGGCTTACGTTAAGGCTCACGAAAAAGAGCTTAAGGACATTGAAACCTTCGTTGTTGCCTGCGATACCTTCCGTGACCTTGAAACAATGGCTGTTTATGACAGAGATATGAGCGGTACGGTTAAACACGATTGGGGTGCAAAGCACCTTGTTCAGGATGCAGGCAAAAATTGCGGCTACGACCTCCAATTTGAATCAATCTACATAGGTGCTTCAGATGCTGCCGCTTTCACACAGAAAGGCATCAAGGCAACAGGCTTTGCAGCTATGGACCCCACTCCTCCCCGTTATTATCACACCAGACTTGACAACGTTGAAAACCTTCGTGAAGATGCAATCGCAGCAGGTATTGAAATTATGATTGAAGCAGCTTGCATTTATGACAAAGAAGGTCTTCCCAAGCAGTAATTCAATGCCGCCGAAACTCACCGATTTTCGGCGGCTTATTTAATAAGCGATCAATGAAAAAGAGGTTAATTTATGCACACAATAAAACCCGGAGTGCTTAACGATATGCACAAGCAGTTAAAAAAATACTGCATCGTTTCAAAGCTTGAACTCGGTCCCTGGGAATACACAAAAGGTACTTTCACAGGCTCCGACTACATAATGGAAGATTTTAAAAGCGAAATCAAAAGCGGCGACATCTGGCACGCAGGTTACGATTCGGCTCACTTTTTCAAGCTCAGCGTTGCCGTACCTGAAGAAATGGGCGGCAAAAAAATCAGAGCCGTTCTTCCCGTCGGCGGTGAAGCCCTCGTAAAATGCAACGGCAAATTCGTTGCGGGCTGTTCTTCACGAGAATATATGCCCGACAGAACAGACGTTGAACTCGGTGTCAGAGAATCAGGTGAAATCCTTAACTTTGAAATTGAAGCTACCGTTGACTCAATGCATTTCTGCGATTTCGCAATGGAAGGCGCAAAGACACTGGAATGCCGTTTCGGAAACACCCGTCTTGAAGTTATTGACGAAGAATGCGAAGGCTATATTCTCGATATTGAAGTTGCTTTCGATGCAATGAAATTCATCAAAGACGAGTTTATAAAAAGCAGAGTTTACGCCGCTGTTGACGACAGTCTTCACGTTGTTGACTACGATTTCGAGCCCGACGCAGTAAGAAAATCCATTCACGAAGCAAGAAAGCTTTATCTCAAGAGAATCAGCGACATCAACTGGACCGCACAGAGCAAGGTTATGCTCACGGGTCACAGCCACATCGACGTTGCCTGGCTCTGGAGAATTCAGGAAAGCATCAGAAAGAGTGCAAGAACTTTCACAAACGTTACTTCACTTATGGACCTCTATCCCGAAATGACCTTCGGACAGAGCCAGGCTGTGCTTTACCAGATGATGAAAGACCATTACCCCGACATCTTTGAAAAAATCAAAGAAAAGGTTGCGGCAGGTCAGTGGGATATCTGCGGTAACGTATGGGTTGAAGCCGATACAAACATCGCTTCGGGCGAAGCACTTATCAGACAGGTGCTCTACGGTACGGAATTCTTCAAAAAGGAATTCGGCAAGGTTTCAAAAACCTACTGGCTCCCCGACTGCTTCGGTTTCTCCTGGGCATTACCCCAGATTATCAAGGGCTGCGGTATGACCAATTTCATCACGTCAAAGCTCTCATATAACGATACAAACAAATTCCCTTACAGTATGTTTATGTGGCAGGGCAACAACGGCGACAGAGTTTACGCTCACCTTATGCGTCCCGCATATAACTGTCATTATAACGTTGAGGAAATTATGACCGCTGATGCGGAATGCAACAACAAGAGCGACCTCAACACTTCAATGAGTATGTACGGCTACGGTGACGGCGGCGGCGGTCCCACAAAGAATATGCTCGAAAGAGGCCGCAGACTTCAGAATTTCCCCGGTCTGCCCGCAACAGAAATCGGCCACGTTGACGATTTCTTTGAAACAATGGCGGCTCACGGAGACGAGCTTCCCGTATGGAACGGCGAGCTTGTTTACGAAAACCACAGAGGCACCTTCAC
>JAZQKN010000134.1:0-5561 GCA_045542175.1 Acutalibacteraceae bacterium
AAAGATCATTTACTCATCTATATTTTAATCCTATTTTAAATTTTTGTCAAACTTTTTTCACCGTTGCAAATCGACTGATTTTTTACAACTTGAAATTCAGCTTTTGGAAAAATAGAACCGCAAAATCAAGGTTACAGGTCAAACTATACGCACCCCTTAATTACCGCACTCTGAGACCGTTGATATACAACGGTTTCAGAAGCTCTATTTGGTTAATTTTTAACTGTAACGACAATGTTTTGGGTTACTTGATTTTTGCAACTCAAAAAGTTCATCATGTGGAAAAAGTAACCGCAAAATCGGGGTTACAGGTCAAACTATACGTACCCCTCGATTACCGCACTTTCAAACCCTTATATATCAACGATTTCAGGCTCTACTTTTCCTACGTTTTTCAAAATATTAAAAGGAGTATTTTACTTATGATTAATAACATTATTTCTTGTGAATTTAATATCGATACCGCCTGTGTTGAGGTTAAACTTATTGACGGTTCTATGGTGTCAATCGACTGCATTGCTGTTGAAAACGAATATGCAAACAATATGTACGAAGTATCAGAACTTGATTATCTCATCTACAAGGAACCGATGAGCTATGTCAGATTATTGCTCAGCGGCAAGATGGAAGAATATCTGCGAAACAACACGGATTACACTCCGTTATCAGAAAAACGATAAAGATTAAAACTCGGAATGCAGCTGCACTCCGAGTTTTTTATTTAATCGTTCCATGTGACTTCAGGCTCTTGCGCAAAAGCATCGCTGAAACGGATCAGATTCATCAGTTCTTCTTTTTCTTTTTCGAGTTCAACAACGCGTCGGCTTAAATCGCTGCTTTCGTTAATAAGTTTTTCTGTTTCAGCGATTCTGTCGGTCAATTCCTGAATGTGTTTTTTGGTTTTTTCAACAACGGTGTCAAACTTCTTAAAAAAGTTTACGATTCTTGTTATATTTCCGCTTGGACTCGACCCCATTTCCACTTCAAAATCTTCGTTCATAATCCGAAGTTTGATATAAGGTTTTTGCGGATGCTGGTTATCAGGTACAACTATATCAGCACAAAGGAATCGGACTGAATACGGCGAAGATTGATACAGAAATTCTTTTGTGAGTAAATTGGCCTTATCTCTTGCAATGCGGTAATATTCCGATTTTGAGTAGCGGGAAATATAGCCTTGTACTTGTGTTTCAACATAATGCCGGTTCTTTTCCTTAACAAGTTTTTCTTTTAATTCGGGAAGTTCACTTTCCAAACTTGAAACTGTTTTATTTTCTTGCATAAGAAGGATTTTTGCATTGCGCAGTTCGTTTTCCTTTTCAGCTAGTTGTTTCATAAGCGGTTGAGAAAGAGCAAGCGCTTTGACCTCTGCATATGTCAGAATGTTGTTTTCAAGGTCTGATATACTTCGCTGATAAGAACTGCCGTTGAGGAATTGTGAAATGAATTTCTGCTTTGTTTCAAGAATCTGCCACGAATAAGCATCAAAGCTGCCCTCTGCAATGTAGCGGTATATAAAAACATCCTTGTTTTCGTTACCTCTGCGAAGAATTCTGCCCTCTCGCTGTACCATATCCGCAGGTCTCCACGGCACATCGAGATGATGAATTGCCTTCAACTTTTGCTGTACGTTTGCACCAATGCCAAGTTTGAATGTTGACCCGATAATAATGCGGATTTTGCCTTCGTTGAAATCTTTGAAAAGTTTCAGCTTTGTGCTTTCGGTTTTGTAACTGTGAATAAATGCAATTTCCTTTTCGGGAATACCTTTTTTACAAAGACGCATTTTCAGTTCTTTATACACGCTGAAATCTTCGCCTTTCGGAGTTGAATAATCGCAAAAAATAAGCTGAGTATAATCCTTGTCTTTGTTATAAATCTCAACTGCATTTTCAACGCAGTTAAAGATTTTTGAATGCTTATCATATTTCTGTTTTTTGCCCACAAGTTCAAGGCTCAGTGCCGCTTTTCTGCCGTCTACGCTGACCTTGAGCATATTATCCTTATACTTTTCAACCTCTTTTGCTCTTATGGCTTCGGTTCTTTCGCAAAGCGACTCCATATATTCTTTGAGCTGTTCCGATTTTTCAACAACAACATCCGTATAATCATTGAAATCCGGAATGCCGTCAGCAGTTTCAACAGCATGAAAGATAGCAACATCTGCAAACATTTTTGAAAGCTCAGGCAGATTGAAAAACTTTGAAAATCTCCTTACGAATCTGAATTTTGAGGTGTCAACATCAACTTCACATACCTGCTCGGGTTTTGCAAAGGTTTTGACCCAGTTATCAAAAATATCAAGACCCGATTTTGCCATTTCTTCCGGCTGAAGATACATCTGCATTGCGTATGCGTCGGAGATCGAATTGCAAAGCGGTGTTCCTGTTGCAAGAATTGCACCTCTGCCTCCGTTGTTGAGCTGAACACTTCTTATTTTCTGCATCATTGCCATACATTTTGTTGAGCCCTTGGTGTTTATTCCCACAAGATTCTTCATTTTTGTTCTTATCGGAATGTTTTTGAAGTTATGTGCTTCGTCAACAAAAATTGTATTGATTTCAAGAGAATCAAAGGTTATTTCATTAGCTGAAACATCAAAACTGTCAAGAAATTCGTTCGTCAATTTTTTGATGTATTTCTTTTCCTGTTCAAGCGGAGCAGATCCCCATTGCCATCTGTAACTGTTTTTCAGTCTGTTGATGGATAGTTCTATTTCAGAAACTTTTTTCTTCATTTCATCCGTCACAAAATCTACGGATAAAGGAATCATTTCAAAACAGCTGTATGCGATGATTATGCCGTCATAATCGCCTTTCTGCATCTGATGGAGAACTTTCTGGCGCATTTCGGGTTTGAATGTTTTAGGTTCAACGGTCAGCAGTTTTGCTTGTGGATATAAATCGGAAAATATTTTCTCCCATTGACCGACAATATTGTTCGGCACAACAAACATATTTTTTCTTGATATATTCTGCCTTCTCATCTCCATTGCAGCGGTTATCATAATATATGTTTTGCCTGCACCAACATCAAAAGCAAGCAGAGTGTTTGGGGTTGAAATGATTTTTTGAACCGCATCTTTCTGATAATCAAAAAGAGTAAAATTCTTATTCATATCAGGAAAAATAAGATTTCTGCCGTCAAATTTCTTTGGCTCATATCCGGCGAACAGTCTGTTATAGTCCTCTTCAACCTGCCATATTCTGTCCTCGTCAAGCCATATCCAGTTTTTGAATTCTTCAATCATCACTTGCTGTTTTTCAAGTGCGGCAATAGTTTCAAATTCGTTGAAATAAAGACCGTCATCAAGAATTTTTATTTCACGAAGATTGAGTGTTGACTCGAGAATATGAAGAGCATTAAAACGTTTTGTACCGAATCTTACGGTAATATTCGGATTTGAATATTGTTTTTTACCCTCTACAAACCAGCTGCCCGTTATCGGCTCATAAGAAACAAGGCTGACTCTGCTTTGCCGATTTTCACCGTAGAAAATCATATGAGCCGCAAACTCATTGATTATATCAACATTTATCCATGGTGCACCGAGAGAAACCTCAATATCCGTATACGGTATTTCGTGCGATGTTCTCTCAACCTTTTTCTCAACATAAATCACATTTTTCTTTTCCTGAAGAATTTTCGCCTTATGATACATCTCAATCCATTTATCGAGGGTAAATTCTTCAAGGTTTTCTTCGGACAAGCTGTCAACAATCTCCGCTTCAGGAAGAATCTCGTTGATTCTGTGGCCCCTTATGGTGTAATCTTTGGCTTCATAGATGGAATAATCGCGGTCCATAAGTTCACGGGCAATCTGTTTTCCGAGCAGATCGCTGTCAACCGATGCGGCGATTTTGTCGGCAATATATCCTTTTTCTTTTTGTGCATACAAAGGCAGACTGTTTTTTATGAGTATGTTTTTGAGTTCAAGTTTCCAGAGAACAGAAAGCTGACTCCGTCTTTTAACCATCTGATTTACAGACGCTTTTCTGACAACATTGACTTTATCCTCTAATATACATATGATTCCCCAGAAATCAGGCACTTTTTCCTGTGCACTTTGCAGATGCTTATGGCTTACAACAATATAGTTGTAATCAAAGAATCGGTTATACTGAATTATCTGTTCATTAAGTCTGTTGTAATTGTCAAGGTCGCTTTTGATTTCATATCCCGTAAGATTATCGCTGACAACCATAACATCGCAGATTGAGTTGCCGATGCTTTTCTCCTGATAAATTCTGATTTCATCATTTAAGGATTGCAGATAGGCAATCAGAATTTTTCGAATGCTCTTGTCGTTCATATTCTCGCCTCCGAAATTAATTTAGCGGAAACGGTGCACCGAAAATGTCCCATATAATATTGCATAATGGTGTCAATGATGATAGAATAAACACGAGGTGACAAATATGGACTCAATGCAGCCTAAAAAATTACTCATAATCAACATTCTTGATATTCTAAAAAAATATACCGACGAGGATCACCGTCTGAGTCAGAAAGAGATTGCGGAGATTCTTGAAACGGAATATGATATGAAGGTTGACCGCAAGGCAATCAAGCGCAATCTTATGAACCTGATTGAATTCGGTTATGAAATCGAATACAGCGAGGCTCTACGAATGGTAAAAAATTCAAAGGGTGAGCTTGAAGAAAGCTATATTCTTTCAGACTTTTATCTTGTGCGTGATTTTACGGATGCAGAGCTCCGTCTGCTGATTGACAGTCTGCTTTTCTCAAAGCATATTCCTTATTCGCAGTGCAAGGAGCTTATTGAGAAAATCGAGGGTCTTTCAAATAAGTATTTCAGAAATAAAGTGAAACACATACGCAACCTGCCCGAAAATATGCCGCAAAACAAAGAACTTTTTCTGACTATTGAAATTCTTGATGAGGCAATAAGCAAGGGCAAACAGGTGGCTTTCAAGTATAACGATATGGGAACGGATAAAAAACAGTATCCCCGTAAAAACAGCGACGGTGCGGTGAGAGAATATATCGTTAATCCCTATCAGATGGTTGCCACAAACGGCAGATATTACCTTGTCTGCAATTATGACAAGTACAACAACGTATCAAATTACCGCCTTGACAGAATAACGGATATCCGTTTGCTTGAAAAACCCGTAAAACCGATGAAAAAGGTTGAGGGGCTTGAACACGGACTTGATTTACCCAAACATATGGCGGAGCATATTTATATGTTTGCCGACAAGACCGAAAAGGTCACATTCAGAGCGAAGAAATATATTGTTTCCGAAATCATTGATTGGTTCGGCAAGGATGTCAAATTCAGCGATGAAACCGAAGATGAAGTTACGGCAGAGGTCAGAGTCAGCAAAATGGCAATGAAATTCTGGGCAATGCAGTACGGCGAACATATCACCGTCACATCCCCCGAAAGCCTTGTGAATGATATAAAAAATGCACTGCAGAAAGCAGTGGAGAAATACGGAAAGTGAGGTAACAGATATGTATAATTTATCCTCTAACTGTTCATTTGCTATTGTAAGATGGAGATATCTCGTGTTTGAAGCACAATATGTTCTGAA
>JAZQKN010000135.1:0-3887 GCA_045542175.1 Acutalibacteraceae bacterium
TTCTGTAAAATATTTTACAAAATCGTCATCTGAAATCATTTCTTTGACATACTTGATAACAACATATTCTATCTTATCCTTGCGGATTGATTTGTGTTTTGCGTTGCAGGTCTTTTTTCTTTTTGTGTTGGCACATCGGTAATATCTGTACTTTCTACTTTTGTATTTACTTGTTCCGATTTCGCCAACCATAAACGCACCGCAGGTTCCGCAGAATAATTTTGTTGTCAGCAGATAATCGTCTTCGGCTTTTCGTTGAGCCGGAGCTTTTTTGTTTTTCTCCATCCGTTCCTGAACTCTGTTAAACAAGTCTTTCGGAACGATGGCGGGGATTCCGTCGGGAATCACAATGTCACGATACTTGTATTCGCCCATATATCTTCGGTTGTGAAGAACACCAGAAACAAAGTTAAGGTCAATGTCGCCACCTTTGTTTGTCTTTGCACCGAGTTCGTTGAGTCGGTCACAGATTTCTTTCATTATCATTCCGTCATCGTACATTTTAAAGATGTCAAGCACAACAGGTGCGGTCAACGGATTAATCTGATAATGTTTTTCTTCATCAATCGTGTAACCATAAGTCGGAGTTCCTCCGTTGTATTTGCATTTCAAAGCATTCTCCGTATGACCTCGGATTACCTTTACCGCAAGTTCGGCAGAGTAATATTCCGCCATTCCTTCGAGCAACGATTCGAGAATAATTCCTTCGGGGCCTTCAGCAATATTTTCCGTTGCCGATACAACTTTTACGCCGTTTCTTTTGAGCGTTGCTTTGTAGTGAGCACTGTCGTATCTGTTGCGGGAAAATCTGTCGAGTTTCCAGACGATAACCATATCGAACAAGCCTTTTGCACTGTCCTTAATCATCTGCAAAAACTCGGGTCGGTTATCTGTCTTTGCGGAAAAAGCACGGTCAATGTAATGTCGGACAATCGTGATTCCGTTCTTGTCGCAATACTGTGTGCATTCTCTTAACTGACCTTCAATGGATTCTTCTCTCTGACCTTCGGTTGAGTATCGTGCGTAGATAACTGCTTTCAATCATCTGTCACCCCCTCAGAACTCAAAAGTTTCAGAAGAGTTGCCTTGAGTTGATGGTTTGCTCTGGAATTGGGGTCGAAGCACATTTCAACAAACTTTTCCATTTCGGGGCTATACTTTGTTTTGTGTTCATACAGTCTGCCTTGCGGATTATCCGTTCTGCCGTAGATATAATCAAGCGACACATCATAGTAATCTGCAAGCTTGACCATATTTTCGGGTGACGGTGTTGCCGAGCCGTTTTCATATCGGTTGATGCTCGACTGCTTCATTCCCGAAATCTGAGCAAGTTTGTTCTGAGAAAGACCCACACTTTCACGGAGCGCTTTCAGCCTTTTGCTGATGATTTCCATCGTTTCACCTCCTAATATTATATTGTGTAATTATTGTAGCACAAATAAATATAGTTGTCAACTACAATTTTGCATAAGTGTCAAAAAGGTTTTATTCAAAAAAATTATCCTCCGACAGATTATCTGTCGAAGGAGTTAAAATCTTTTTTAATCCAATTGTAATTTTGTTTTCTCGTAACAACACGTCATTTCTCAATATCTTAAAGGAATTTCCGAGTTATATATTTTGGCATCAATGCCTTTTGCTTCCAATAATTCCGTTAAACTTCGCTTAACAAAGTCTGTTCTGTGTGTTGGTGAAATTCCAACCTCTGCAACATCACGCAGATTAATTGATTGCGTAATATACGGAATAAACGCACCATTCATTTCTCTAAACAGCCTTTGTTGTGTCGAGTTTGAACCAAGTCTAACAACTGCAATTCTATACTCGTTTTCATGCTCAAACAGAGGATTTTTCATAAAAATAGAATAGCGTACTATATTATCTTCTAATTTATTATATAAGTACTCACGCTGATATGTATGCTTGAGCTTTAAATACAGTTGCCAATAGTCTTCATATAACTCACGCAATAATTCTTTTTGTTTATTTTGATTATAGATTACTTTTCCGGAAAGCAACGTTTCATCTGAATCCTGTCTAAAAAGATACTGTACGGCATTTTCTTTCAAACCAATAGAATAACCAATGTTATAAGCGTTTTTGGTATAGTAATTCCATAAATCTAGATTATCTCTATCAAGTGACATTGATAAGATATATCTCGTTTCCTTAATTCGAGTAGCTGTTTCTCTTGGGCGTGAAAATGAACTTGTGTGATAATAGGAAAACATCCCTGCATTAAACCGAAATCGTCCTTCTTTGCTATGGTTATCAAGGTAAGGGATAGTATCATGATATACCCCCATAAAATAATTACTTTCAGACGAATCATTCAAAAAATCACTATCTGAAAGCCAAAACGTAGAACTGTTAAAAATTCCTAATAAACCCGCAGGAGATGTGTAGTGATATAGTATAGCATCGGAGCCACACTTCTCAATTTTTGAGCAATGTTTTTCGTATATTTCATTAATTGGTATTTGCCAATCAAGCATAATTATATCTCTCCCTCAAGTGTCATTTTTTAATTTGTTTTCTAAAATTACTGTTGCAGTGTTTCTATTTTACTCACTCTCATACATATATGTCATAGCATCGCCATCTTCGTGGGTATGATGATATTTAAAGTCTGCTTTTTCAAATGCCTTTTGAGATGGGATATTGCTTGGAAAAATTATTGCATCAGCCTTTTGTATATCCATACCGATTATGACTTTCGCATTATTAATAAGCTCTTTTATAGCCTTTGACCCCATACCATGACCACGCATTTTGGGTGCAACAATAATTTCCATAATTGTAAAGCAGCCCTCATGCAAACCAAATTCTATTACAGCAAACGGATTTTGATTTTCAAAAATCACCTTGCACCAGTAATTGTCACCAACAACATTATAATCTTCATTAGACCAGTATTCGTATTCCTGACGAAAGCCATCTTCCATACCCGTCATTTTTACGGCAACCTCGTCAATCCAATCTTCAACAAACCCCATAGTTTCGGGATTGTAATCACGCCAAGCAAAGTTCATTATTTACACGCTTTCCATTTCTTGCATTGTTCAATTCTTGCACCTTTGGGGTTGTCTCCGTGTTCGGGATCGCAGGAAAACTTCACAAGCAATTCACACGGAAAATCAGAACACTCACCGCAGTATGCAACACCTTTGTTTTGACAACAATTTGCAACAGAGCACTCACCGTGAAAAGGATGACCGCCTGTTTCTATACATCCGCCACAGCCGCATTTTTCTCTGAACTCACAAGAAGCACAGAGTATTCCGCATTTGGATTCAATCATAATTCACACCCCCATTAATTCTACTGTTTCAATTTTACCATTGATATAAAAGAAATGCAACATAAAGCTTTTCGTTCTTTGGCAAGCAGTGCAAACCTACGTAGGATTTGCATTTTGCTTATGTTTGTAACTTGGCAAGCAAGGCAAATGTGGATACAACCTTGCCAAAATCAGCTTGCAAGTTGTCCCGTTTTTCAACCGTTCACTAACTTAGCAAGCAGGGCAAGTGTATATACACTCTCGCAAATCCCGCTTGCAAAACCGTTCCCGCTTTCACCGTTCACTATCTTTGCAAGCAGGGCGAGTGGATATCCACTTTTGCAAAAACCTCATTTTCAAATTATGACGATTTACAATTCGTTCATAATTTTTCTTGTCGGTTTTTTACCGCTTGTTGGTGAAATCCTTCCCCAAACCCCTAACAAAAATCGGAGAGAAAATTTAAAAATCTTCTCTCCGAGCTGCGCCCTTTGGGCTTGTACTTTGATTAATATTTTTTCCTTACAAATGTAATTGTTTTATGAAGATTGTCTTTTATATCTTGCATTTTGCAACCTAGATCTAATCTCATTTCATTAGTTAGTTT